>JBDGQP010000201.1:0-14254 GCA_042218975.1 Salinibacter sp. | reverse complement strand
CGACGCGGAGCCCGTCGACGTGGTACTTGTCCATCCAGAAGAGGGCGTTGGAGATCAGGAAGTTGCGCACTCCGTTCGTGCCGAAGTCGAACACCCGCGTGCCCCAGTCCGGATGCTCCCGCATCAGCGGGTCCTCGTACTCGAAGAGGTGGGAGCCGTCGAAGTAGGTGAGGCCCTGCGGGTCGGTGGCGAAGTGGCCGGGCACCCAGTCCATGATGACCCCGATCCCGCGCTGGTGGAGGTAGTCGATCAGGTACATCAGGTCCTGGGGAGCGCCGTAGCGGAAGGTGGGGGCGTAGTACCCGAGAATCTGGTAGCCCCACGAGCCGTAGTACGGGTGCTCGGCCAGGGGCAGAAATTCGACGTGGGTGAAGCCCAGGTCCTCGACGTGATCGGCCAGCGGCTCGGCGACGGCCCGGTAGCCCAGCGACTCGCCGTGCTCCTCGTGTCGCCAGGAGCCGAGGTGGACCTCGTAGATCGAAAGGGGGCCGTCGAGCCCGCTCGGGCCGGCCCGGGTGCTCATCCAGTCGTCGTCGTGCCAGTCGTAGGTCTCCAGGTCCTGGATGATGGCGGAGAGCCCCTCGTAGGTATTCTGGGCCGGGGCTTCCATCTGGAAGGCGTACGGGTCGGTCCGGTCCAACCAATCGCCGTTGGCGTGGAGGTGGTACTTGTACTTCTGGCCGGGGTGCGCTCCGCGCACGTACCCCTCCCAGAGCCCCCCCTCGCGGCGCTCCAGGACGTCGGCTCCGTTCGTCCAGTCGTTGAAGTCGCCGAGCACCTCCACGTCCTCTGCGTTCGGGGCCCACACCGTGAACCAGGTGCCCTGTCGGTTCGGGTGGGCCCCCAGGCGCTCGTAGCTGTGGGTGTGGGTGCCTTCCTGCCAGTAATAGAGGTCCTCGTCGGTGAGTCGGGGCATGACCGGAAAAAGACGGGTCTGGAGAGCGAAGGGAGGGTCCGCCGGTGGGGCACTGAACGCGCCGGCGGGGCGCACAATCCACTACGAGCGGAGGTCGACCGGGGCGGGGTCGCCCGTGTTCAGGAGGCGCCGGAGCCCCCGGAGCGGGAGCCAGGCCCAGCTGGGGCGGTGATTGAGTTCGTAGCGAACCTCGTAGATGGCCTTCTGGAAGAGATAGGCCCACAGGTACGAGTAGCGGGTCGGGGGCGGGGGAAGGAACGAGGCGTCGCCCGCCGTGTCGGCGTAGGCGTTGAGGAAGGGAACCTCCGACCACCGGAGCAGGGCGTCGATCCAGGCCGAATAGTCGGGGTCGCTGTCCGTGTGCTCCTCCCAGGAGGCCAGCACGCTGTACTCCAGGGAGCGGAGCATGCCGGCAACGTCCCGGAGGGCGTTCTCGCGCCGGCGGCGGGCGTCGAGGGGGCGGGCCGGCTCCCCCTCGAAGTCCAGGATGTAGAAGTCTCCCTCACTTCGGAGAAGCTGGCCGAGATGATAGTCCCCGTGAATGCGAATGAGCTGGTGGGCGCCGTGAACGTCGGCCAGGGCGTCCATACGCTGCTCGGCCGCGGCCCAGGCCTCCTCGGAGGGGGGCGTCAGGCCCGTGGACTCCTCCTGTCGTGCCAGTAGCATGCGCGTGCGGTGCGTCTCGGCCCGGAGCTGCTCGGCGAGCCGGCGTGCCGCGTCGGGCGGAGCGTCCACGGGACGAAGGGCGTCGGTCTCCGCCTGCGCCAGGGCACGGTGCATCTCAGCCGTGCGCACCCCCAGCACCCGGGCCAGGGAGATGACCTCCGGGGCGACCTCTTCGAGCCAGATGGGGACGGCCTCCTGTCGGGGCGGATGCTCCTCCCAGTGATCAATGGTTCCGGGAGTGCCGCTGTTGCGGGCCTGCTCGCGGGGGAAGGCGGAGTTCTCGACGCGGTCCAGAAAGCGCTTGGTGGTCGACAGCGCGTAGGTCCAGCCGTCCGTGTCCACCGGAAGGGCCTCCTGCAGCACACCGAGCGTATACTGCCGCTCGCCTCGTCGGAAGTGGATGGTGCCGTGGAGCCGGGGGGTAAACGTAAACTCGACCTCGGTCAGGTGGTCGAGCAGCTCCTTCTCGGGGTTCGGCCCCTGTTCGAGCCGACGGTAGATCTTGACGAAGTAGTCGCCGTTGACGATCGCGGAGGTGTTGCTCTGCTCGCCGGTCAGTAGCTCCACGGACTCGGGCGTGTCCCCTCGCGCCTCCTCGGAGGGCTCGGCCTTGTAGACGCCCTTCAGGGATCGTCCCGTGCTACCGTCCTGCCACCACCGGAAGAGAGTGGCCCAAAAGTCCGGATCCACAGTGGCGTCGTACACGAGCCGCCGGTCCTGTGAGCCGTTGATCGCGAGCCAGGCCACCGCGGCCCCCGGGCGGGTTTCGAGGAGGTCCTCGGCGCGCTCCGGCGGCGCGGTCATGAGCGGGAGGATGTAGAAGGCGTCCGGGCCGTCGAGCTCGACGTGGAGAACGGAGAGGTACACGACCGGGTCGGCCTGAAGCCGAACGGCGTCCTCGATGGTGACGGCCTCGACGGTGTCCGCCCTCGCCCCAAACCAGCGCTGGTCGACCACGTAGTCCGGGAGCAGGGCCTCGAGCTGTTCCGGGCCTCGCTCCTGGGCCATGGTGGGCACCAGGAGGTTCTGCAGGCCCTCGGCGACGGGAAGGGCGGGCAGCGTCCGCCCGTCGGGCCCGGAGTCGTCGGGCCGCAGCCGGGGCTCCGACTCGTCCTGACGGCTCAACTCCTCCTCGGGGACGAGCTTGAACCAGTAGAAGTGGTGCGGGCCGATGGTGAGGTGGTAGTCGTCCTCGCCCATCGCGGGGAGGGCCGACTGGCCGAAGAGCTCCACCGGCACGAGGCCCTCCAGCTCCTCGCGCGCCGGCAGCTCCACGGACTGTACGAAGCGGGAGAGGTTGGTGACCACCAGAATCTGCTTGCCGTCGTGCTCCCGAAGGAACGCAAGGATCGACTGGTTCTCCACCGGCAGCAGCTCGAGGGAACCGCGCCCGAAGATCTCCTTGTGCTGTTGCCGCAGCGCCACGAGGCGACGGGTGAAGTGGAGCAGGGAGTGGGGGTCCGCCTCCGCCGCCTCCACGTTGACGAACTCGTAGCTGTACTGGCCCCGGTTGATGGGGGGCATGAACAGCTTGTGGTGCGGCGCCCGCGAGAACCCGCCGTTTTTGTCGGGGCTCCACTGCATCGGGGTGCGTACGCCGTTGCGGTCCCCCAGGAACGGGTCGTCGCCCATCCCGATCTCGTCGCCGTAGTAGAGGACGGGGCTGCCCTTGAGGCTGAAGAGGAGGGCGTTCATCAGCTCAATGCGGCGCCGTTCGCCGCCGAGCAGGGGGGCGAGGCGGCGGCGGATGCCCACGTTGATGCGGAAGCGGTCGTCGGCCGCGTACTCGTGGTACATGTAGTCCCGCTCCTCGTCGGTCACCATTTCGAGGGTGAGCTCGTCGTGGTTGCGGAGGAAGAGGGCCCACTGGGCGTCCTCCGGAATGCCGCCGGTCAGGTCGAGCATCTCGACGAGGGGCCGCCGATTCTCCCGCCGGAGGGCCATGTACATCCTCGGCATGATGGGGAAATTGAACGCCATTTGCACGCCGGTGCTCTGGCCCTCGGCGTCCTCGCCGAAGTAGGGCAGCGTGTCCTCCGGCCACTGGTTGGCCTCCGCCAGCAGCACCTTGCCGGGCCCGTAGCGCTTTTCCACGGCCGCCCGGAGCTCCTTGACGTAGGCGATGGTTTCGGGCAGGTTTTCGCTGGTGGTGCCCTCCCGTTCGTAGAGGTAGGGGACCGCGTCGAGGCGCAGCCCGTCGACGCCCATGTCCATCCAGAAGAACATGACCTCCTTCATCTTCTCCCGGACCTCGGGGTTGTCGAAGTTGAGATCGGGCTGGTGGGAGAAGAATCGGTGCCAGTAGTACTTCTGGGCCTTCTGGTCCCAGGTCCAGTTCGAGTCCTCACTGTCGGTGAAGATGATGCGGACGTCCTCATACTTCTCGTCGGTCTCGCTCCAGACGTACCAGTCGTGCTTGTCGGAGTCGGGGTCGCGGGCCTCCTGAAACCAGGGATGCTGGTTGGAGGTGTGGTTCAAAATCAGCTCGGTAATGACGCGCATGCCCCGGGCGTGGGCCTCGTCGAGGAAGGCCTTAAAGTCGTCGAGGTCGCCGTGGACGGGCAGGACCTTGAAGTAGTCGGCGGTGTCGTAGCCGTCGTCCTTGAGGGGACTCTCGAGGAAGGGGAGAAGCCAAAGCGTATTGACGCCGAGCGATTCGAGGTACGGAAGCTTTTCCCGCAGGCCCTGAAAGTCGCCGTAGCCGTCGTCGTTCGAGTCGTAGAAGGACCGAACGTGAAGCTCGTAGATCACGGCGTCCTTGTACCAGAGCGGGTCCGTGAGGAAGTCGTCGGACATACGGGGTGGGGTGTTGGGCCGTTGAACGGAAAATCACTGAGGGCGACCCGCTGAACGGATGCACGTTCAACGTGCCAACATGTACAGGCGTCATGCATGGACCAGTTGGTCGTACACCGGGTGGGTGGTTTCGTCGGCAGTCTCCCGCTCGATCCGGAAAATATGGGCCGGAGCATCCGGAGTGAGTCGAAGGTAGTGACGGTGGCCGCGCCAGGTGTACCGGGCATCCTGCAGGAGGTCGTGTACCGGAAAGGCATCGTCGTGTGGCAGGCCCACCTCGTCGCCGGGCAGGATCAGCTGGCCCTCCTGCGGGTGGTGGGGGTCCAGGCTCGCGACCACGACGACGAGGTTCGTGCCCGCGGCCTTGCTGTAGGCAATGAGCTCCGGGTTCTGGGTCTCGTGGAACTGAATGGTACGCATCTGCTGCAGCGCCGGGTTCTCGTTCCGAATCCGATTGACCCGCGCCATAAACGGCTGCAGCGAGGTGGGGTCGGTCCAGTCCCACGTGCGAATCTCGTACTTTTCGTTCCGGGCGTACTCCTCCCGGTCCGGGTGCTGCTCGTTGAAGACGTGCTCGTAGGGCGGCCCGTACACCCCGTACGCGCTTGACAGGGTGGCCGCGAGCACAAACCGGCTCTTGTGGGCCGGGCGGCCGCCGTGCACGAGATCGTCGTGCAGAATGTCGGGGGTGTTGGGCCAAAAGTTGGGTCGAAAGTACTCGGCGGTCGGCGTATGGAAGAGCTCGCGCCCGTACTCGGCGAGTTCGTCTCGGGTGTTGCGCCAGGTGAAGTAGGTGTACGAGTTGTTGAAGCCGAGCTTTGCGAGGCTCTTCATCGTCTTCGGGCGAGTAAACGCCTCCGATAGCACGATGAGCTCGGGGGTCTCCTTCCGGAGTTCCCGCAGGCACCACTGCCAGAACGCGAAGGGCTTGGTGTGGGGGTTGTCGACCCGAAAGATCGTGACGCCGTGGTCGATCCAGTGCTCAAACACGCTTTTCAGCTCCCGCCAGAGCGCCGCCCAATCGTCCGTCTCGAAGTTGATGGGGTGGACGTCCTGGTATTTCTTGGGCGGGTTCTCCGCGTAGCGGATGGTGCCGTCGGGTCGGTGGTAAAACCACTCAGGGTGTTCTTCGATGTAGGGGTGGTCGGGGGAGGTCTGAAAGGCGATGTCGAGGGCCACCTCCAGGTCCAGCTCGTGGGCCCGCTCGACGAAGCGGTCGAAGGCCTCGATGCCCCCGAGCTTCGGATGAACGTGCTTGTGCCCGCCTTTGGAGCCGTCCTCCAGAACACCGCCGATGGCCCAGGGGCTCCCGGGGTCGCCGGGGGCGGCCTCCGGGGCATTGTCCTTGCCCTTCCGGTTGGTCTCCCCAATCGGATGGATGGGGGGGAGGTACACGATGTCGAAGCCCATCTCCTTGATGCGGGGCAGCCGCTCGGCCGCGTCGTCGAACGTGGCGTGGGCGTCGGTGTCGCCCGCCGAGCGGGGGAAGAACTCGTACCAGGCGCCGGTCCGGGCGAGCTCGGGGTCGGCCCGAACCTCGAACGTGGCGCTGACGGTCTGCTGGTCGTGGGGGGCGTGCCGGCGAACCAGCTCCGCGATCTCGTCGCCCAGGGCGGCCTGCTCGTTTCCAGTCTCGAAGGCCTCGATGTGGGCCTCTAGCAGGTCGCGGTCGTCGGCCGGGGCCTCCGCGGCCGCCTCCTCGAGCAGGGCGGCGCCCGCCCTGAGCTCGCTCTCGATCTCGGCGGTCGACTCGCCCCCCTCGACCCGACGTTCGAACTGGTCCTGCCAGGTGGCAAACCGATTGATCCACGCGCGGACCCGGTAGAAGTACCGCCCCACGTCCGTCACCTCGAACGCCCCGGCGTACTCGTCGTTGCCGGTCGGCGGCATGCGCGCGACGTGCTCGGCGTCGTCGTCCTCGTGGCGGGAGACGAGCTCCACGGCCAGGGCCTCATGGCTATCGACAATGACCCCGGCGGTCACGTCCACGCGCTCGCCGACGGCGCGCTTGATGGGCCACCGTCCCCCGTCGATGGTCGGCTCCACAGCGGTAATAACGACGCGAGACCAGGACTTCGGCATCTCGGAGCGTCGGTCGGAGGCGGACGGGGACGACATACGGCGGACGGGCACGTGAAAGGGAGGAACCGAACCACCGGTGGGCAGAAACCGGGAATTACACGCTACGCACTGAGAAGCACAAATCCCAAAGAGGCCCTCCCCTTCTCCTTCCGGAGGGACCGCGGGTGCCCGTGGACGGAAGCGCTTTTCAACGGATCTTGGAGACTGACTTGATTTCACACGGAGGCGCCTAGAGCCCCCGTGACGACTGCGGGCCGGCCACTCCCGACCGGTACCTTCGTGCGTGCGCTTCACGGGTATTCACAGCCCGGACGGGGCGACGTCGATATCACCGACGACTCAAAAATCAAAACAGTCTCCAGGTCCCGGGTCCCGTCTGCGTGGCAGTCCCGTCGGTGCCCGTACGAAGCTTTCGTTGGTCCATTGCGATTGCCGGGTGCTTCCATTTCCTTGGTACTCTCTTCATCTTCAAGGCCTACGTATTCGTTCATGGACGTAGATCAGTCGACGCAGGACTCCAGCGCGCCCGCTCGCCAACGCCAGAAGGGCGTCCACATTCGTCCCGGAAAGCCCTATCCCCGAGGGGCGACCTGGGACGGGATCGGGGTCAACTTTGCGCTCCACAGCGCCCACGCCGAGAAGGTGGAGCTGCTGCTCTTCGACGACGCCGACGACGCGGAGCCGGCCCTCACCTTTGCCCTTCCGGAACGCACGGGCCCCATCTGGCACGGCTATGTCGTCAACCTGCAGCCCGGACAGCTCTACGGCTACCGCGTCTACGGGCCCTACGACCCGGCGAACGGCCACCGCTTCAACCCCAACAAGGTCCTCCTGGACCCCTACGCCAAGGCCATCGGCCGTCCCCTCCGCTGGGACGACAGCCTTTTCGGGTACGACGTGACCGACGAGGAAAAGGAGGACCTATCCTTCAGTACCACCGATAGCGCCCCCTACGCCCCGCTCGGGGCCGTCGTCGAGGAAACCTTTGCCTGGGGCGACGACCAGTCCCCCGAGATCCCGTGGGAGGACACCATCATCTACGAGACCCACGTGAAGGGGATGACGAAGCAGCACCCCGAGGTGCCCGAGCCGCTGCGGGGCACCTACCTCGGCCTGGCCTGTGAGCCGGTCATCGAGCACCTCAAGCGGCTGGGCGTGACGACCGTCCAGCTGTTGCCGGTGCACGCCAAGCTGCAAGATCGCCATCTCCTCGAGAAGGGCCTGCGCAACTACTGGGGGTACAACACGCTCGCCTACTTCGCCCCGGAGCCGGAATACGCCTCGAACGGTTCGGTCTCCGCCGTCCGCGACTTTAAGATGATGGTGCGGGCGCTGCACGACGCCGGACTGGAGGTCATTATCGACGTGGTGTACAACCACACCTGTGAGGGCACCCAGATGGGCCCCACCCTCTCGCTCCGCGGGGTCGACAACCAGACCTACTACAAGCTGAACCCGGACGACAACCGCTACTACATGGACTACACCGGGACGGGCAACACGCTCGACCCCGGCGACGCCTACGTTCTGCAGATGATCATGGACAGCCTGCGGTACTGGGTCACCGAAATGCACGTCGACGGCTTCCGGTTCGACCTCGCGTCCGCGCTGGCCCGCGAGCTCTACGACGTCAACATGCTCGGGTCCTTCTTCAAGGTCGTTCAGCAGGACCCCATCCTCAGTCAGGTCAAGCTCATCGCCGAGCCCTGGGACGTCGGGCCCGGCGGGTACCAGGTCGGCTCCTTCCCCTGGCAGTGGGCCGAGTGGAACGGCCGCTACCGCGACGCCCTGCGTCGCTTCTGGCGGGGCGACAAGGGACTGACCGGCGAGGTGGCCACCCGCATTGCCGGCTCCAGCGACCTCTACGAACGCTCCGGCCGGCGGCCCTTCGCCTCGATCAACTTCATCACGGCCCACGACGGCTTTACCCTTCAGGATCAGGTCAGCTACGAGCGCAAGCACAACGAGGAGAACCAGGAGGGCAACGAGGACGGCCACGACCACAACTACTCGGTGAACTGCGGCGTCGAAGGACCCACCACGAACCCGCAGATTATCGAGTGTCGCGAGCGGCGCAAGCGGAGCCTCATGGCGTCCCTGATGTTGTCGCAGGGGGTCCCCATGATTCTCGGCGGCGACGAGCTCTCCCACACGCGCCGGGGCAACAACAACCCCTACTGCCAGGACAACGACATCACCTGGTATGACTGGGACCTGAATGAACGGGAGCAGAAGTTTCTCGAGTTCGTCCAGAATCTCACTCAATTCCGGAAGGAGCACCCGAGCTTCCGGCGCCGCCACTTTCTGGCCCCGGCCGACCAGGAAAACGGCACCGGCGACGTGCTGTGGTGGCACCCCGACGGCCGCGAAATGACCCGCGACGACTGGCACGACGACAGCCTCCGGGCCTTCGGGTATCTACTGCGGGGCAAGGACCTCGAGCCGGACCCGCAGGGCCGACCCCGCCGCGACGACTCGTTCCTCGTCCTCATGAACCAAGGGGGCGATCCGGTCCCCATCGAGCTTCCGGAGGAAACCAACGAACTGGAGGACGTGGGGTGCGACGGATGGAATGTGGTCCCCGAACTGGCGGACGGAACGGTCGAGGAGCGCTTCGACCCGGGGGGCGTACTCAGGCTGCGAGGCCACGCGATGGTTGCCCTGACGGCCGATCGGTAGGTGGCGGGCAGGGCCTTCCGCACGGGGGGCAAGGGGGCGGCACCGGGCCGGTCCCAAGAACCAAGACGGTCTCTAAGACGGGGAGTTCTCAATGAGGCCGCGCCGGTGTACGTAGGCCGCCATCTCGACGGTATTGCGGAGCTCCAGCTTGGCCTGGATGTTCTCGCGGTGCTTCTCGACGGTCCGGTGGCTAATGTCGAGCCGCTCCCCAATCTCGCGGCTCGTGTTGCCCTCGGCGGTCAACTGGAGCACCTCGCGCTCTCGGGGAGTGAGGGACTGGTACCGATCCCACACCTCTTCCTCGGTGTGCTCCCCCGAAATAAGCGCCTCGGAGAGGTCGCTGCTAACGTACTTTTCGCCCCGCATCACTGCCCGAATCGCCTCGATGAGTTCGTCGAGGGGCGACCCTTTCAGGACGTACCCGCCCGCACCCATCTGAAATGCCTCCGACACGTAGGCGTCGTCCCCGTGCATGGAGAGCACGACGACCTTCGTGGCGAGGCCGAGGCGCTGAACGCGACGCAAGATTTCGAGGCCGTCCAGGCTCGGAAGGCCCAAGTCCAGGACCAGAAGGTCGGGCTCGTGTTCCTTGAGGAGGGGAAGAGCCTCCAGCCCGTCGCTGGTGGCGCCCACGAGCCGGGCCTCCAGTTGCTCCTCGAGCAGGGTCTGGAGTCCCTGTCGCGTGACATCGTGGTCTTCAACGACCAGGGCGGTCAGTAGCATGGGACAATCGAACTGGTTCTTATGAAGCCGTTTCAACGCCGCCCGCCGCTTTCCTGCCGGTCCGCAGCGACTTCGGTCACGTTTCTCCGAGCGGCGCTTGGGCGGCTGCGCCCCAATCCCGGGCCCGTTGCTCAGACCGATCGGCTGCGAGTGCGAACCCGACCGTTGAAACAGGGTCCGGAGACCGTTTTGGTTTTCGGATCGGCGTCGCAATCGCACCCGCCTCGTTCCGTCCCTGAACGAGCGTGGAGCGTGTGGATCCAGGTATCGGGTAGGTAGGGCCGGGTCCGCAGTCGTCACGTCTTGGGCCGGACGCGAACACATGAAATCAAAACAGTCCCCAGGGTCGAAGCCGGGTCGTTCGCGGGCCCGAACGGTTCTGGTGGGCCTGCACGCCTGATCTGCTGACGTCCGTGGGGACACGGGCAAGTCCGGTCCGGCCGCTTCCGTCTGCGAGTGCGCGAGGCGTTCGAACACGCACCCGGCGCACTGGTGGGGGAATGGGCGCCGGGATCGAGCAAGCGGCAGGATGGGAGTATCCTCCCATCACCCGGGCGGACGGCACAAACGTACTGTACGGGCCGGGCGGCGTGTATTTTTTACGGAACTGTGCGGGGTTCCGACGGACCGGCGGAGGCAGGCCAAGCCGGGGGAAGACGGCACATACACTGAGGATCTCCAGTTTGGAATGTCAAGACAGGTCTTCCGCAAAGGATATACCACGAATCCGAGGTCTGCTTTCTCCTCCGGGGAAGGGGCCCACACCGCACCGCGACGGGGACCGGCGGGCCGGCGGATAGGTTCTGCGAATTTGTACGCCGGCCGTGCATCCATCGGGCCGCCGATCGGTAGAGGCGAACGAACCCGCCCCCGTCCATCGACCCCGGCGCCCCATGATTCCCGTCTGGCTCACGGACACCGTAACGAGCAATCTGAACCGCGCCCTCCACTACACGCAGCTCTGGGGACTGCACGGCATGGAACTGCGCACGGTGGGGGGGCCCGAGGATCGGGTGCCGTTCGTGAACGAGCGGCAGATTCGGGAGCAGCTGGAGGGCACCGATCTGCTCCTGGGGAGTGTGGTGCCCAGCATGTTCGAGGGGCCGGTGAGCGACCGGGCTGCCTGGATGAACGACCTTCTGCAGTTCGAGGACACCCTTGAGCTCTGCAATCGCGTCGGGTGCCCCCGCGTGACGATCTCGCCCTTCGCGGCCGCGCCGGACGCCGACCCCCAGCACATCGTCGACGCCCTCCGACAAGCGGGGGAGAGGGCGGAGGAGCACGGTGCCCTACTGGCCGTGCGCAACGGACCGGAGACCGCCTGCCCGACGGGGGCGGACCTGGCCGAGGTCCTCACCGCAGTCGGCCACCCGTACGTCCGCGCCGCCTGGAATCCCGCCGGGGCGCTGCGGGCCGGCGAGCATCCGATGGATGGGCTCGTGGCCCTCGCCGGCCTCGTGACCCTCGTGCGCTGCAGCGACGGCTACGTGACCGAAGAGGGCTACTGGGAAGACAAAACGCTCGGGGAGGGGGCCGTCGGCTGGCGCGAGCAGTTCGAGCTGTTGCACGAACGGGACTTTCGGGGCCCGGTAAGCCTGGAGGTTTACGTCGAGCCCCGCCCGGAGGAAGGCCTCCGCTCCGCCACCACGCTCGTGCACATGCTCCGAGACGTGCGGGCCCGGGCCGCCTCGGACTGAGCTCCCGCACCGAAACCCGGGGGAAGACTCTTCGTTGCCGACGATGATCGCCCTTTTTGTCTCCAACTCTCTGCACTATGGCCCTCTCGCGAGAGGACGTCCGCCACGTCGCCGAGCTCGCCCGCCTCGACTTTTCCGACGATGAGGAGGCGCGCATGGCCGAGGAGATGAGCCAGATCCTCGAGTACGTCGAGAAGCTCGACGAGCTGGACACCTCGGGGGTGCCGCCCATGTCCCACGTTCTGGACGTCACCAACGTCTACCGCGAGGACGACATCGAGAGCCGGATTGATCGGGAGCAGGCCCTCGAGCCGGCGCCGGCGTCGGAGCAGGGGTATTTCTTAGTGCCCCGAGTCGTCGACTAGTCAGTCCTCGGGGGCCTCAGGCGCGTAGTGGTCGAAGCCCAGGTCCCGAAGATACGCGTAGGTGGGGGCAAACTCGTCCTCCAGCCGGGTCCGCAGGGCCGAGGGAATCCGGTCCTCCTCGGCCGTTCCCAGGAGCGACAGCAGCGCAAGCTTCGTCCGCCGCACCGCCGCGCTCTGCAGCATCCACTCGTAGGCCGCGGGCAGGTGCTCTTTCACGGGCTGCACGGTGGCCCGGTAGACGCGCCGAAACGCCGGGCTGCCCGTCGGGTTTTCGGGCTCGGTGGCCGGCGGCGGGCACGGGGCCGCGGGAAGGTCGAGGAACGACAGCAGGTCGGTCCAGAGGGCTTCGGGGGCGTCCCGGCCGGCCTCCAGGCTGACCACCTTGAACTGCTCGGGGCCGAAGCGGTCGGCAAACGGGGGCAGCGTCTCCTCGTAGTGGCTGTCCCGGAGCAGCATCGGGTCCCGGCCGTCGAGGGCCCCCTCGAGGGAGGTCTCTTCGTCGAGGAGGCCGATCTGCTTGTGGTACTGATACTGGGAGCGGAGGCGCTCGATCGGGTCGCGGACGATGGCCAGGAGCTTCGCGTCCGGGTTGTACGCCTCAATCTCCGCCGCCACCGCCGGCTTCCGGTAGTACATGACCGTCGCCTCGCCGAAATACCGATAGGGCTCGTCGAATGGAAAGTGCCGGTGGTAGGCCGCCCGGTCGGCGGGCCCCTCCGCCTCGCTGCCAAAGAAGTAGAGCTCCTTCACGTCGGACATGAAAACGTCGGGGTGCTCCGAGAGCAGGTAGTACAGCCAGCTCGTTCCCGCCTTGTTGACGCCGATCACGAAGAGGTTGACGCGATCCATGTGCGGACCGTGAAGGAGACTGCTCAGCTGGCGAGGGTGCGCGAAACGGGCGGCTAGGGGGTGTCCGGCCGGTCCACTGCCGATCCGTTCTCGATGTATCCGTAGCGCCGAAGGTCCTCCCGGAGGGTGTCTTCGAGGAGCGTTTTCTGCTCGTCGCTCAGTCGGGACCGCCACGTGTGTCGGGGGGGGTGTAGCTGCCGCATCTGGCGCCGGTTTTCGGCCGTGAAGAACGCCGCGGGGTCCAGGCCCGCGAACGCGAAGAGCCGGCGGAGTTCCGATTCCGGCTCCGATGTCAGCGTTTCGTACTGGAGCTCTAGGACGTGGTCCGTCGGAAAGACGGGGGCGTCGGTCCGGATGTGCTTCAGGCTTTCAGTCCACATCCAGGCGGCCTGCTGGACCGGGGGCAACGAGCGGATCTCGCGCCAGCCTGGTGGGCGCGCCCCCCACCACTTGTGGCGGTCCCCCAGGTCGTGTCGGCGCCGTTTCAGGATGGAGGCGGCTACCGCCCGCCCGTCGCGCACGAGGTGAACGACGTAGGCCTCGGGGAAGAGGGCGTGGAGGAAGCGGAGCCGGAAGGCGTTCCGTGGCGTTTTCCATACGAATCGCGGCCGGCCGTGGTACCGCCGGTGCCAGTCCACGACGGTCCGGAGATAAGCCCGGACGCCGGGGGGGGCCGCCCGTTCCGTCGCGCGGTGATTGTCCGCGTCGGGGAGGGCCCGGTGCCAGATGGAGTGGCCCTCGTGGGTCTCGAACGTCGACGGGAGGCCGAGGGACCCGTCGTGCGGTCCCCGGAAGAGGGGCGGCAGGAGTGCGTTTGGCGTGTGATGAAGGACCGTCTCCACGCCGTGGGCGAGGGCCGGGGGCACGCGCCGGAACCAGGATTTCCCACAGACCCAGTTGCTGAACGGGGTAATCCAGGCCACGGCGGGATGCAGACGAACAAGCTGGTGCAGAATGCCCGTGCCGGAGCGGGGACACCCTACGATGAGAAGTGGGCGGTCGACGTGGGCCATAGACCAGTAACTGTTCCGAAAGCACCAGACGGATTGGAATTCGTGGAGCCCCCAGTGCCGTGCCGGTGCCAATTCTATGCACTGCTCTGCGATCTCAAAACGCAGAGTAGGTCGCTCCGAGCACAGCGATCTAGGATCGGTAGTCCAGGAGCCTCCCCGATCAAGGCAACGTTTGGGAGTCGATGAGGAAAGATTTCTCGACTGGACATCTGAGCTTCCTGTACCCGAAACGGCGTACTCGATGGTCGGGCTGTGAGATCGCATCCACCTGTACCTTTACGGCTGACGCTACACTGGTTTTCAGTCTCAGAACGAGTCGCTCGATGCCGTCTCGTCGCTTGATCGAGGCGGTCTGCGCAGGGGCAGCAACTGCGTACCTTCACAACTCCACGGTCGATGAGAGTGTTTGGGGGCCCGGATCCACCGAAGAAAAGGCTGTAGAGTCGATCAACTTTCCTGCCCGTGCTA
>JBDGQP010000200.1:0-8896 GCA_042218975.1 Salinibacter sp. | reverse complement strand
GGCGGCCGGAAGGGGTGTGGAAGTGCGGCCGTGTGGGGGAGTACGGGGGAACGGAAAACGGGCGCAGGAAAAAGACTTTCCCGATCCCATCTACGTCCGGGTCCTCTTCTTCTCTCATACCCCCGAACTCCCAGGCACCCGTGCCCTCATGCCCGGAGCACTCCGATCGGGACAGGAGAGCGAGTCTTTCTCCTCCCCCAGGGCCGCCGCCGATCACTATCCGGTGCGCACCGTGCCGAGGCCACCGTCCACGCCGATGACCTGGCCGGTCACCCAGTCGGTCTCCGGGTCGAGGAGCCACGTCACGGCCGGGGCCACGTCCTCCGGCGTGCCCACCCGGCCCATCGGGTGCATCTGCTCGGACTGCTTGCGGCCCGCCTTCGAACTCAGGATGGACTCCGACATCTTGCTCTTGAACTCGCCGTCCCCGCCCACGAGGCCCGGGGCCACGGCGTTCACGCGGACCCCGCGCTTGGCGTAGGTCGCGGCGGCGGCCCGCATCAGGCCGGTCACCCCTCCTTTCGCCGCGGCGATCGCCTCGTGGTTCTTGAGGCCGGTGCGCGAGACGGCAGATGTCATGAGCACGATCGACCCGCCGCTGCGCATCATGGGTCGTCCGGCCGCCTTCACCGTGTTGAAGGCAGTGTCGAGGTTCAGGCGCACCTGCTCCTGGTACTCGTCGACGCTCGTAAGGTGGGCCGGCTTCAGGAGAATCGAGCCCACGAAGTTAACGATGCCGTCGAGGCGGTCGTAGGTGTCGGTGGCGTGCTGGACAATGCTCTGCACCTCCTCAAACGAGGTGGCGTCGAGGGGAACGGCATCGCCGCCCGTGTCGTCGGCAAGGGCCTGCACCTCCGACTCGGTGCGGGCTCCGAGGACAAGCTGCGCGCCGTCGTCGGCCAGGCGGTGGGCGACGGCGGAGCCAATGCCTCCGGTGGTCCCGATCAAAACGTAAACGGGCGAGTCCGAATCTGTAGCCATAGGAAAGGGATCAGTTGCGTGGTAGAGTGTGGTAGCAAGTCGACGCGTCTCTGAAAACTGCGTGGTCGGGCCGTGGTCCCCCACCGGCCCGCATATTTGCGAATCGTTACGGCCCATCCGCGTCCGTGGCGGTTCCCGTCTGGTCTCCGCCGTTGGAGGACGGCGGGCGCAGCACTGCGTCGATCACGTGGATGAGGCCGTTGGCCGTCTCGACGTCCCCGTCCAGGACCCGAGCGGTGCCAACCCGGATCGAGTCGCCGCCCTGGACGCGCACCGTATCGCCCCCAAGCGTAGTGAGGACCGACGTGTCGGCCAACGCTCGCAGCGGCACGCGGCCCTCGACGACGTGGTGGGCCAGGATCGTGCGCAGGCGGTCCTGGCGCTTCGCGAGCAGCGCAGGGACGGTCCCCCGCGGCAGCGCGGCGAACGCCGTGTCGGGCGGGGCGAACAAGGTGTAGGGCCCCTCCGTGGCCAGCACGGAGTCGAGCCCCGTAGAGTCGAGCGCCCGGACGAGCGTTGAGAACCGCCGGTCCGTGCGGAGCACGCGGTCGGTCGTCATCGAGTCCGGAACGCCCGCCAGCTCGACCGGCGAGCGAGTAGCCTCGTCGGGGGCCTCCCCCGAGCCGCACCCTGCGAGCAGAGACGCGAAGACGATGAACGGAAGGGCTGCGAGGAGGGGCATCTGCCCCCGCAAACGAGCGGTCGGGATGCGCATGCAGCGGACGGGAATCAAAACGGAGCCCAAGGGCCGGGGTTTATGTAATAAACCATCGGATCTACGCATTGGCCCCGGCGATCGTTCGGGGCCGGTGGGCTCCCCGGCGAGCCCCACCCCGGCCGCCACGCAGGGCCCGTGGACGGCGAGGATCGCGGCTCCGCACCGGCGCGAGAACGTCGAGCCGGACCAGCGGAACGGAACGATGAGGCCCACAAGGCCCCGCATGACGGCACCGTCGTACCAGGGCAACCCGAGGCGTCGATCGACCGGACGCGGGCCGTGGCTCCGAGGATGCCGAGCACGTTGCGGAGGGCACGGTCGGAGGCCCTCCCCGAACCGCTCGGAGGCGAAAGGATCCGCCGCCCTCCTCAGATGCAAGTGCCCCGCCCCGGCAATCGTCGGTCGATCTGCGAACGTCACCGCTGGCTGCGCAGCGGGGGGATGGAAGCGCTCCCATGCTCCCACGCACCGATTTGCCCCCTTTTTCCGGGGACAACCGTCCGTCCTGAGCAGGAGCGCCTCCGGCGCACGCGGCCGGCTTCCAAGACAGAATCGCCCCACGTCGGCGCTACCTTGACAGGCCATTCACCCGCGTCTATATTGGCGGTGTATCTTTAATGGACCACCAAACGTCTGCGGCTCTCGCAGTCCCTTCGCAGCGGAACATGGCTGTGATACCACCGCCGGGCGGCGGCCATCCGGTCACAATCTTCCCGGCCCCCGGCGTCCGGTGGCATCGCTCACCGATCGTTTCACCCTCTCCAGTCGAATCATGCGACAGAGTACCGTAAAGTGGTTTGACGCCAAGAAGGGCTACGGCTTCATCACCCACCCCGACGACGGAGACGACATCTTTGTCCACTACTCCGACATCGAGTCGGACGACGACTTCAAGACCCTCCACGCCGACCAGCACGTCCGGTTCGAATTGAACGACGGGCCCAAGGGCCTCAATGCCTCGAATGTCGTTGCGGTCGAGGAGGAGTCGACGGAGCAGAAGACACCGAACAGCGAGCCGTCCGCGTCGGAGCCCTCCGACGACCCGCCCGCCGATCCCACCCCCGAGATCGATCCGTCCGAGGTGGACCCGACCGCCGAGGTGGATCCAATCTCGAGCGGCTGACCCGTCCGTCGAGGCGGCGTCCGGTTCCGTTCCCTGTGCCTCCGTGTCCGTCCCCGTGGACCCCTACCCCGAGCCCCTTTCGATTGAGCACGACCACTCCTCTCGCTCGGTCGACGCGGACGCGGTTGAGGCTCTGGTCCGCCACGTCCTGGAGGCGGAGGGCGCCCGGCCAGTGCACGTGAGCATTGTTCTGAGCGACCACGACACTGTCCGCCGACTCAACGCGGCCTACCTCGACCACGACTACAACACCGACGTCCTCTCCTTTTCGCTACGCGACGAGGACGCGGCGGCCGCCCCGGCCCCCACCGCGGAGGGCGAAGTGTACGTCGACCTCGACACAGCCGCGGAGCGCCACGAGGAGTTCGAGACCTCCTTCGAGCGGGAGGCCTACCGTTACGTCGTCCACGGCGTCCTCCACCTCCTCGGCTACGACGACGGGACCGAGGAGGGCCGGGAGACGATGCGGGCCCTCGAGGATCAGTATCTGGAGACGGTCCTCTCCGATCCGTCTTCCTGATTGTGCCGAGGCGTTCGTCGGTGGACGAGGAGCGCAGCCGACAAGGACGCGCGAGGAGTCGCGTCGACACAACCGACGTTCGACACAACCGACGTTTGACACAACCGACGTTCTCCGGCGCGTGCCTGTGCGACTGGACGGCTGCACACAGGTGAACTCCGAACACCTCACGTCTTTTCCGCCGTCTCTCCTATTCCTCCGGCGGCTGCAGTTCGCGGAGGCGCTCCCACCGGTAGATGCCACCGCTGTGGCCGTCATCCCACGTGATGCGGAGACCGACGCTCCCGGCCGTCTCGACGGTCACGTCCCGCCACCGGTTCTTTTGGCGGAAGATGTGGAGCATCCCCGGCTTTGTGATGCGCTCGACGGCCTTTCCCCCGCACTCGGCGCAGGGACACGCCTGCCGCAGCGCGTCGAGCGGGAACACCGAGACGTGGTCGTCGGCCCACTCGATGTTGAGGCGCTGCATCTTGACGTCGACCGAGACGCGCTCGGGAGCGGGGACGTCCATCGGGACGAGCGATTGGGGAACGGGGCGGCGATCGTGGGGAGGACTCAGGGCGAGATGGTTCGGTAGAGGCCCTCCGGTCCTGCATTGACCACGGGCGTCGAGGCCAGTGCGCCCTCCTGCCCCCAGCTGCCGTGGATGTGGCCGCAGACCGTGAGGCGGGGCCGGACGTCCTCGATGACGTCCCGGACCGTGGTGCTGCCGAGGGACTGCCCCCCCGAGTCCCGATCGACCACACCCTTCGGCGGAGAGTGCGAGACGAGGACGGTTCCCTCCGGACAGTCGGCTAGCAGACGCTCGGCCTCCCCCTCCGAGAAGTCGTAGCTCCACGGCCCGAAGGGCGTCACCGGAATGCCCCCACCGATTCCGTAGAACGGGACGCCCGCCACCATACACTCGTCGCCGTGCAGCACGCGGGCGCTCGGCCAGTCGGCACAGGCGTCTCGCAGCTCGTCCTCCGTCTCGGCGTTGCCCGGCACGAGCACTGTGGGGGTCTCGATGGTCGCCAGCGCGTCGATCGGCGCCCGCAGGTTTCGACGCATCACGCAGAAGTCGCCGGCCCCCACCACGACGTCGGCCTCGTCGGACTTTTCTACGAGGCGGCGGCAGGCGTCGCGGTCGCCGTGGACGTCGCTAAACAGCAGGAGACGGGGCATTGCGCACAGTCGGCCGAGACCGGAGGACGTGTGGGGGCGTCGGCCCCCTTGGCGGACACACTGGTGGTTCTGGACGGATGGGCGCCCGGAAAGTTCGTCCCCCGCGCAGGACCGAAAGAGGCCAGGGGACAGGTATGACTGCATCTTGTGGCGGCTCTTCCGTCACGCTTGCCCGCCGCCCGCATGCACGGCCGAGTCCGTCCCCCTATTTCTCCGGGGGGCCGTCCTGCTCGGCGGGTGGGCCCGCCCTACTCGAAGGCCTCTGCCTCGAGCGCCGAGGCGTCCGCCTCCTCCGGCACGCGGGGCAGACGAATCGTGAAGCAGGTCCCCACGCCCTTCTCGCTGTCCACCGTGATCCCGCCCCGCAGGAGGTCCACGAGTTGCTTGGTGATGGACAGGCCGAGGCCGCTTCCCTCGTGGCCCCCGCGGGCGGTCTGCTCCTCCTGCCGGAAGGCCTTGAACATGTCGTTCTGGAAGGAGTCGCTCATGCCCGCCCCGGTGTCTTCGACCTGCAACCGGGCGTGGGTGAACGGGGCTTCCTCGTCCTCGGGATGGCCCGCCTCCCTGATCCGTTCGACGCGGATCGTGACCGTTCCGCCTTCGTCCGTGAACTTGATGGCGTTGCCCACGAGGTTGCGGAGGATCCGCTGCACGGCTCCGTGGTCGAGGAGGCACCGGCAGGTCTCGCAGTCGAAGTCGAGCTGCAGGTTCACCCCCGCTTCGTGGGCCCGTTCGGACTGTTCGGTGGCGAGGGACTTGGCCTCCTCGACCAGGTCCAGTGCCTCGAACCGGAGCGTCTGCTTGCCCGCCTCCAGCTTGGAGAGGCGAAGCACCGAGCCGAGCGTCTCCAAGAGGCGCTGGCTGTTGTCGTGGATGAGAGAGGCGAACCGCCGGGCCTGACCGCTGGCCTCCTCGACCATCAGCTCCGCGAACCCGGTGATGGAGGTGAGCGGGGTGCGGACCTCGTGGCTCATATTGGCCAGCATGGCCGACTTGAGCCGGCTGGCCTCCTCGGCCTTTTCCTTCGCCTCGGTCAGTTCGTCGACCATCTGGGAGAGGCGCTGCTCCCGGTCCTCGAGGACACGTTTGGCCCGCTGCAGGTCGTTCAGCGCCTCTTCGAGGGAGGCCTCCGACTGGGCCAGCGACCGGCGGTGATGCGCCTCGACGGCGAGGGCCTGCGTGAGGGCCTCCTGCTGCTGCTCAGTGGCCCGGCGCAGCCGCTCGGTTCGCCGGTTTGTGCGGCGGCGCACCACGTGCATCATGGCGGCGAGGGCGGCGGTGCCCGATAGGTTGATGGTCGGGAAGAAAAGCTCGGCCGGGGGATGCAACGCGGCAGTGACGATGAGCCAGGCCACCATCGATACGGACAGAACGCCCACGAACCACGCCGTCGACAAAAACACGAAGCCCGTCCCGACCAGCAGCAGGCCCATGACGACGACCTGGACCCCCTCGGTCAGCGCCTGCGCCCACAGGGTGTTGCCGAGGGCAATGGTGACCGCCACGGTTCCGATGACGTAGACCTGATGGCTCTCGGAGTCGACGCCCGTCAGGGCCATCCGCAATAGGAGCAGCACTACCGAGGAGACCGCCGCCGTGAGCGAGATGTAGGCGGCGTTCGGCTCCGCTAGGAGCAACATGTGCGTCACCATCTGCACGAGGTAGAGCACGCTCAGCCCCACCAGCAGGGGAGAAAGGCTGTCGCGCACCACCGAATTCAGGGCCCGCTCCAGTTCACGCTCGTCGACCTCTCGCGCCGCGGCTGCGGTACTGGGAATGGACGGGGCGGAACGGTCGGGGCTTCGGGGGGGGACGACCCCAGACGCGGATTCTTCGGAGGCTTCATCCTGGGAAGTGTGCGTTTCAGTCGAGAAGACTGAATCGTCGTCGGGCATCAGCCACGCGGGCGATGAGGAGGAGACCCGTTGGAACGGACGCTCGGAGGAGAGCCGAGACCGGAAAGGGGAGAGTTGAGAACTGCTAGTGATACATCCTATGGCTGCTGTGCGACGAACGCAATGCAAGCCCCCGACCAGTCGTCTGGAATTCTTGCTCTTCCAGATCTTCACGGCTCAGAGACCGGGGGCCTGCCTCCCCGACCGCGATCGGTCTCTGTGGGCCCGCGCGGCAATGGGCCTGGGCCCCGCCGGGCTATTCGTGGAAGGGTCACCGATGATCTCGCCCGTCCGCCCCGGCCGGGTGCCTCGCTCGCGACTGGAGGCGAATGCGATTCAGTAGGGTGCCCCCCGATGTTTGATCAGTTCGATGCCGGGCCGCCCGAACCGTAATTATTGTGTAACCCATTCTCGGTGGAGGATGTCGGCCTCCGCTCCGCCGTCTTCTCTTTGCAGAATGTTTTGGATTTCAATCTCGCGTCCCTTACCGTTCGCTGTAGTGGATCTACATACCAGCGGAGCTTCCCCGTTTGGGGCCACGGCCCAGACCTTGGAGGATGTCGCCACGGATGTGCCTCCACCCACGACCCGTACGCGAATCGGGGACCTCTCTCATCGGGACCGTCCCGCATCGGTCGGTTCGGTGGGTCTTCCCTCCGACGGCCCGACCGGCCCGGTGACCGGGGGCCCCGTTGCGACCCGGCGACTGGAGACGGTGCTTGGGCCGGCCGTGGAGGTCGCTGCGGACGGACGTGCCTCCCTACAGATCGACTTCCGACCTTCCCTTGCCCATGCGACGTGGTGTTGCGGTCTTTCTCCTGGCTCTTTTCCTCGTCGGCGGGTGCAGCCTGGCGGGCCCCGACGGTGGGGACGACTCCTCCCCCCCATCGGACGGTGGGAACAGGGTCGTCGTCCAGGTCCCGACCGCCATGCACCTCTGAGCGAGGTCGTCCGGAATCGAGCTTCGAGGCCCCACCCGGCGGTCTCTCGGCGCGCCGACGAGCCGGCCATCACCGGCGGATGCCTGTTCGGGGAAGAGGCCGCTCCCCCAAGTTGCACGATTCACGGTGCACCACGGGACGAATCGAGTGTCCCTGAACCGACCGGTGCCCGCGTTGCCTACTGCCTTCCCCACAAATCACACCACCCCTCTTTCCCATGAATGCACTGTCCCGGGCACTAAGCGCCCTTCTCTGCGTCCTTCTTCTTGGCGGCGCGCTCGTGCCGTTGCCGACGCAGGCGCAGTCGAGCGGCAGCGCCGCCGATTCCAGCTATCTCGACGAGATGGAGTACCGCATGATCGG
This sequence comes from Salinibacter sp., assembly GCA_042218975.1. GTDB lineage: Bacteria > Bacteroidota > Rhodothermia > Rhodothermales > Salinibacteraceae > Salinibacter. The sequence goes on along the minus strand of JBDGQP010000200.1, from coordinate 1,191 downwards.
CCCCTACCGCGGGGGGCGGTCCACGGCCGTGACGGGCGTCGCCGACAAGCCCTCGACCTACTACATGGGCACGACCGGCGGCGGCGTCTGGAAGACGACCAACGACGGCCAGGACTGGCACAACATCTCCGATGGGGAATTTAATGTGTCTTCGATCGGCGGCATCGACGTGGCCAACTCGGACCCGAACATTATCTACGTGGGGACCGGCTCGGCCTGCATGCGCGGCAATGTTCAGACGGGCCGCGGGGTGTACAAATCGACCGACGGCGGCGACTCCTGGTCGTTCGTGGGGCTGCCGGAGGCTGGGCTGATCGGCAAGGTCGCCGTGCACCCGGAGGATCCGGACGTTGCCTACGTGGCGGCGGTCGGCCACCCCTTCGGCGACAACGAGCAGCGCGGTGTCTTTCGCACCACCGACGGCGGTAAAAACTGGGAGAAGGTGCTTTACATCTCGGACTCGACCGGCGTCGTCGACCTGGCGCTCAACCCGAACAATCCGCGCGAGATCTACGCGGGCCTGTGGCCGGGCCAGCGCAAGCCCTGGACGATGATCAGCGGGTCGAAGGAGGGCGGCATCTTCAAGAGCACCGACGGCGGCGACAACTGGACGCGCCTCAAGGGCGGCCTGCCGCAGGGCGTCGTGGGGAAGACCTCCGTCACCGTGTCCCCCGCGAAGCCGAGCCGTGTGTGGGCCCTCATCGAGGCCCCCGAACCGAAGGGCGGCCTCTACCGCTCCGACGACCACGGCAAGACCTGGACGCAGGTCAACGACAACCGGAAGCATCAGCAGCGCGCGTGGTACTACACCCACATCTACGCGCACCCGACGGACCCGAACACGGTCTACTCCCTCAACACCAACTTCTACGAGTCGGTCGACGGCGGCAAGTCGTTCGAGCGATACGGCGTGCCGCACGGCGACGAGCACGATCTCTGGATCAACCCGGAACAACCGAACCGCATGGTGCTCGGCAACGACGGGGGCGCGCAGGTCACCGTGGACGGGGCCGAGACGTGGTCGACGATGTTCAACCAGCCGACGGCCGAGATGTACAGCGTGACCGTCGACGACGAGTTTCCCTACAACGTCTACGGCCCGCAGCAGGACAACTCCACGATCCGGCTGCCCTCGACGGCGAATGCCATCCACCCGAAGAGCAACTGGACTGAAGTGGGGGGCTGTGAGAC
>JBDGQP010000020.1:16321-18702 GCA_042218975.1 Salinibacter sp. | reverse complement strand
CCCCGGTGAAAAGGGTGCGAAGCAGAAGCACATGGGGGTGGGACTCATAAAGGACTTATCACCCAAATTCAGAGTTCGCCGTTCCGGCTTCCCTTCCAACGCCTCCCGTCCCATGGCCGCTTCCTCCCTGCCGAATGGCGTCATCGTCGCCAGCGTGACCCCTCTGGACGCGGACGCGACGCCCGACGGGCGCGCCCTGGCCCGACACCTTCAGTTCGTGTTTGAGCAGGGGTGCGACGGCGCCCTGCTCTTCGGAACGACCGGCGAAGGGCTCTCCTTCACCGTCGAGGAGCGCCGATCGGCCCTGGACGCGGTGCTCGACGCGGGGGTCCCGCCGCGACGTCTGCTGGTCGGGACCGGGGCCTTCCCGCTTCCCGACGTGATCGAGCTGACCCGCCACGCCGCCGACCGGGGGGTCGGGGGCGTTCTGGTCGTGCCGCCGTTCCACTTCCGCGACGTCACGGACGATGGGCTCGTCCGCACCTACGACCAAATCGTGCAGGGTGCCGGCCGGGAGACGTTGCGGCTGTATTTCTACCATTATCCGGAGCTGACCGGGGTGCCCGTTTCTTTTCCGGTCATCGAACAGTTGCGGGACCGGTACCCAAATCAGATTGCCGGCATCAAGGATTCGAGCGACGAGTGGGATCACCACGACGCCCTCTGCTCGTCATTTCCGGACCTTCAGATCTTTGCGGGGTCGGAGCGGCACCTCACGCCGTTTCTTCGGGCGGGGGGGGCGGGATGCATCTCCGCAACGGTCAACATCACCGCCCCGGTGGCCCGGCAGGCCGTCCGCGACTGGCAGAACGACGCGACGGTGGCCTCCGCCCAGTCCACCCTCACCGAGCTCCGCACCCGGCTCTCCCAGTTTCCCACCATTCCGGCCCTCAAGCAGCTGTTGGCCTGGCGACAGGAGCGTCCAGGCTGGACCCGCGTGCGGCCTCCGCTGGCGCCGCTCGACGCGGACGAAGAGGAGCGCCTCGCGTCCCTCCACGACTCGCTCTGGGACGAGGTTGAGGCCGCCCGGGCCTCGTAGGGCCCCGGCCTACGGGGCCTTCGACTTCGGCACGATCTCCCCGTCGGGCGTGATGCGCTCGCCCTGGTTCGGGGGACGAGTGGGAAAGCGCCCGATGGGCACCTTTTCGTTCCGGTCCTTCGGAATGTAATGGACATGGTCGCCGTGCGGGACCTCCGCGTAGGGCTGGTTCCGGTAGGGGTTGACGACGGTCCACATGACGGCGCCGAACACCGCCAGTAGCACGACCGCCAGTATCCACTTCCGGTACGACCGGTCCCGCGACGCAGGGGACGAGGACTCGTTGGCCATCGGGGGAGGGGTGCATGGTCGGGGAGAAACGAGAAGCGCGCCGGCTCCCGCCTACAGGCGGGGCAGCGTGATGCCTTCCTGCTGCTGGTACTTCCCGTCCTTGTCGGCGTAGGAGACCTCCGGGCGCTCCCCCCTCAAAAATACGACCTGAGCGATTCCTTCGTTCGCGTACACCTTGGCCGGAAGCGGCGTGGCGTTGCTGATCTCGATGGTGACGTGCCCCTCCCATCCCGGTTCCAGCGGCGTGACGTTCACGATGATCCCCGACCGCGCGTAGGTCGACTTGCCCAGCACCAGGGCGAGGACGTCCGGCGGCATCTCGAAGTACTCGATCGAGCGGCCGAGCACATACGAGTTGGGGGGAATCAGGATATGGTCGTCGACCTCGTACTCGACCATCGCCCGCTCGTCGATTTCCTTCGGGTCGACGACGCTGTTGTGAATGTTGGGCGTGAACACCCGAAACTCTCCCGCCACCCGCATGTCGTAGCCGAAAGAGCTGAGCCCGTAGCTGACGACGTCGGCCCGCACCTGCTCGCCGACGAAGGGCGCAATCATGTCGTGCTCGGTGGCCAGGGTGCGGATCTTGTGGTCGGGGAGAATCATGGGGGCGAGACCTAGGAGAAAACGAATGTGAGGCTCGGCAGAAGCTAGGGGGCAGACGAGCGCAAGGTCAACCCTTGCTGGTCCCGCGGGGCGAGCGGCCTCAGGCAGCCTCCGACGTGGAGAGCCCGCGCATCATCCGCCGGGGCGCTTCCCGCCCGTAGTTGAACAGGAGGTCCAGGGCCGTCATGCCCGGCTCGAACCCCTCGAAGTTTTGTCGATAGGTCGGATGCTCGTAGTGTACGGGCTCAACGGGCACAGGGCAGGCGTCGGAGGGAGCCTGGTCGACGGGCTGCGCGAGTGCGTCGGCCCCCGTTGCCTCCAGGATCGCGTCGAGACGAGCCGGGCGGCCGTCCAGGGCGGTGGCTCGGGTCACGGGCGTGTCGAGCCCCATCAGTTCCATTTGCAGGCCCACGCTCCGGCATACGCAGTCGGACAGGACCTCCCA
>JBDGQP010000020.1:0-16311 GCA_042218975.1 Salinibacter sp. | reverse complement strand
TTTCGAAAAACGGGCGAAGCGCCGCCTGGTAGTACTCGAAGTACATGGTCGACCGATAGTCGTAGAGGAAGGACCGCCAGTGCTTTTCTCGCCAGCGGCCCCCCGTTTCGATCTCGACGGTGTCAATCGGCGCGCCCTCCGGCTGCCCGAACAACGGAATTGTGATCCAGTGCCCGCCCTGAGCGTTTCGAAGTTTGCTACGGTTCTGGAACGTTTCGGAGCGGTAGCGGAACGTGTCGGCAAGAACGAAGTGATCCACGTGCCCGATGAGTGCCGTGTAGGCCAGCGGCGGAAAATAAGCGGGGGGCTGAACGGCGATCATGTTGAGCGCGGGAGACTGATCGAACGACGACGGGTCCCCGATGTTATCGGTGGTGTCCCCCGCCGGTCCCCTCGATACAAGGCGGCCTCGACAATCGCCGGTGAAGACTGCCTCCCCCTTCTTGCGTATCTCTCACTGCTTCCTCCTTCAAGATGGCCGCCCCCTCCCGGTCCTCCAGAGACTTCCAGGACCAGATCGACCTCCTCTTCCAAATTGCCTTCTGGTTGTTCGTGGGGTCCATCTGCTTCAGCGTCGCGGGCATGCTGCTGCTGAAGCTTTTTCCGACGATGATGTCCCTGTTCGGCCCGGTCTACACCAAGCTCGTGAAGACCCCGACCTGGACATTCATGACGATGCTGGCCATCTTGCCGATCCTGATGTACGGGAACGGGTTGGGGTGGGGGCGCCTGGCGGCCTTTGTGGTGTGGGGCTGCCTGATCGGCGCGGCCAGTGAATTGATCGGGACATCGGGGATTTGGACGATCAGTGGCGTATCGCTTCCGTTCGGGGAGTATCAATACACCGAGTGGTTGGGGCCGAAGATCGCCGGGCACGTGCCCTATTTCATTCCGCCCTCCTGGTTTGCGATGTCCATCGTGTCTCTCGATCTGGCCCGTCGGGCGACCTCGGGACGATGGACTCCCCTCCTGCTCGGCACAGTCTTCATGGTGCTCTGGGACGTCTCCCTCGATCCAGCGATGAACCGGGCCTTCCCCTTCTGGAACTACGGAGCCGACGGCTTCTTCTACGGGATGCCGCTCTCCAACTGGATTGGCTGGTTTGGGGTAACCCTCGTCATCATGCTCGGGTACGAGTGGATGCGGGGCGGCCGAGAGATTCACAACGAGTGGGCGCCCTCGGTCTACGCCCTCAACTGCCTCTTTCCGCTTTCGATCTCTCTGTTGCAGGATCTGTACCTCGCCACCGCGATCGGGGCCGTGACGACCGCCATTCCGTTCCTGATCCTGTGGGCCAAAGACCCCAGCTTCGCCCCTCGTCCGTTGGCCGCCGCCCGCTCGTAACCGCTCCTCTGCACGCTGGGCTCCCGCTATGCCCCCGGCCACCCTCGACACGCGCGCCGACGAGAACGAGTGGATCTGGGAGTCCTTCCGGTACCACTCCCGCACCTTTTCGCTGGCCGCCCAGTTTCTGCCGCGCGCAGTGCAGCTGCCGGTCGCGACCCTCTATCTCTACTGTCGGCGTGTCGACTCCGTCGCGGACCAGCGCGTGCTGGAGGTCGGCCCCGACCGGGCTCTCGACGAAGTCGAGACCATCCGGGACCGGCTCCACGCCACCCTGGCCGGGCGCGCCCCCGACGACGAGGTGCTCTGGCGTCGCCTCGCCGAGGTGCACGAGCGCTACGACCTCGCCCGTCCACCGCTGGAGGAGCTGATTCAGGGGGCTGTATGGGACCTCGAGGATCGACCGATCCGAACGGAGGACGATCTCATCGACTACTCGAACCTGGTGGGCGGCAGCGTGGGCGCCATGATGCTCCCGTTCCTCACCGACGAAGACCGCCACGGCCGCCTGGAGACCGCGGCCCGCCAGCTCGGCATCGCGATGCAGATTACCAACATCGTCCGCGACGTCGGGGAGGACATCGAGGAACTGGATCGCATTTACCTGCCGACGGCATGGATGCGGGAGCACAATGTGCCCCCCGCGGCCCTCGAGGCCGGCGAGCGCACCGACGGCTACGCTGCTCTGTTGGAGGAGGCGATGCGCGTGGCCGAGCAGTACTACCGGCGGAGCTACGACGGCATCGCCGCCCTTCCCTTCCGGGCCCGGATCGGGATCCGGGCGGCCGCCCGCATGTACCGCGAGATTCTGAACGAGGTGCGGGCCAACGCCTACGACAACCTGAACCGGCGGGCCTACGTCTCGTTTGGACGGAAGATGCTGCTGGTCGCCTACGACAACTACGACTGGCGGAAGGCCCGTCTCCGCTCCTAGCCTCGGCCCGCCCGCACCCGTGGATCCTCTCCGGTGGCTCGTCGAAGTCCTCCTCCGCTCGGACCTCCGAGGGGCGTTCCGGCGCGTGTACTGGGTCGGGGACTGGCCGCCCTCCCTGCCGGACGGGCCCGTCATCGCCTACGCCAACCACCATCACTACTACGACGGGCACCTGGGCTGGCTCCTCTTTCGGGAGCGCCTCTCGCGGCCCGCGACCCTGTGGATGGCCGAGTGGGATCGCTTTCCCTTCTTCGGGGCCGTCGGTGCTCAGCCGTTCCCGCCCGACCAGCCGGGCCGACGGGCAGCCACCCTCCGCCGCACGGCCCGTCGCTTCCGGGACGCCCCGGACACGGTGCTCATCTACTATCCCGAGGGCACGATCCGGGCCCCCGACCGCGGCGTGGGGCCCTTCGACGAGGAGGCCGTCGCGCGGCTCGCGCGGCTCTACCCGGAGGCCCGGTGGTGGCCCCTGGCCGTCCACGTCACGTGGTGCGGCGACGCCCGCCCGACGGCGCTGCTGACCGGAGGCCGGGTCCACGACCGCCCGGACGGGGCCGCCCACGACCGCCTCTCGAACCGGTGCCGGGCCCTCCAGCAGCCCGAGCCCTCGCCGCGCCACCTCCTCCTGGAGGGACGTCGCAGCGCGGCCGAGGTCTGGAACTTTTCGTTCGCTGCCCCGCTCTTCGCGCGTTACCTGTCATGATGATCGGCGTGCTTCTGCTGGTTTCGCTTGCGGCGACCTCCCCTCCGACCTTCGCCCAGCGGGTGCAGAGGGCCTACGCCCACCAAAACCCCGACACGTTGCGCACCCTCCTGGCGCAGGCCGACTCGCAGAGCGACTCGTTGCTGGTCCGCTACCGCCTCTACCCCCTCACCGAAAACGCGACCGTGCTGCAGGACATTCCCCGTCGCCCGGACGACGACTCCGCTCGGGCCTGGGCGCTGCTCTCGGGCCTCTGGTCCTACCGCGCGGGAGAGGCGTCGATCTTCAGCGCGGTGGGCTACGGCCGGCACTCCGCCAATCTGCTGGAGACCGCCCGGGCCCGCGACCCCGACGACCCCTACGTGCTGCTCGTGGGGGGGCAGTCGCTCCTCTTCCGCCCCGCGATCGCCGGCAAGGATCCGGGCAAGGCCGCCGAGCGCTTCGCCCGCCTGGCCCAGAAGGCCAAACAGGGCGCCGCCGACGGCATCACTGTGGTGGAGGCGCGGACCTGGGAGTGGCTGGCCCGCCGGGAAGCCGGGCAGACCGACCGGGCCCAGGCCCTGTACCGCACCTTGCAGGACACTTCGCTCGCGCCGCTGTACGAACAGTTTCTGGAGGACCCCCCCGACGTGTAAGGGCCCCGTCGCTCCGGGCTGTCTTCTTCCTCGCATGATCGACCGGGTTCCGTCATGGTGACCATCGCTGTTCAGGCGCTCACGGCCGTGGCCGCCCTGCTTCACCTTGGGCTTTGGGGGGTCCTTCTCCTCAACTTGGCCTACCTGCGCCGGACCCCTGCCCCGAACGTCTCGTCGACTCCGACGGTGACGGTGTGCATCCCCGCCCGCAACGAGGCCCAGAACCTGCGACGCCTGCTCCCGACGCTCCTGCGGCAGGACTATCCCTCATTCGAGATTATCGTCTGCGACGACGGCTCCGACGACGCCACCTGGTCGGTCCTCCAGTCGTTCGATACACCCGCCCTCCGGGCCATCCGGGGCCAGGGGCCCCCGGACGGATGGATCGGAAAGGTCCACGCCCTCTACCAGTGCACCCGCCGTGCCTCCGGGGAGCGGTACCTCTTTCTGGACGCCGACGCTGAACTCACCGGGACCGACGCCCTCCGGCAGCTTGTGGGAAAGCACGAAACGGCGGCCTCCGGCGTGACCACCGGGCTCCCGCGGCTCCGCGGCGCGGCCGCCCTGCTTGTGAGCCTCGTGCCGTACTCTCTCCTCACCGGCCTTCCGTGGCCGCTGGTCCCGCGGACCGATCTGCCTGTCCTGAGCGCCCTCAACGGCCAGTGCTGGGTCATCGACGCGACGCTCTACCACCGACTCGAGCCCCACGAGCGCCTGCGGAACGCAGTGCTGGAGGACGTGGCGATCGGGCGGTACCTGAAGCGCGAAGGACACCCCCCCGTTCTGCGCGACGTGCAGGCCCACGTCTCCGTGCACATGTACGATGGGTTTTGGGCCGCGTGGACGGGATTCCGGAAGAACGCCTACCTGCTCCTCGGCGGCGCCCCGCTGCCGTTCGTGGGGATGTACGGCTACTTTGTACTGACTTGGCTGGTCGCCCCGCTTCTCTCGCCCTGGTTCCTCGTCTCGCTCTACGGCCTGAAGTCGACGACGGACCGCGCAAACGGATTCTCGCCCGCGACCAGCCTCGGGGCCCCGGTCTCTTTCGGGCTCGGCCTCGCCCTCCAGCTGGACTCCGCCGTCCATCACTGGACCGATCGGGTCACCTGGAAGGGGCGGTCGGTCCCCTCTTCGCGGCCGCCCGACGAGGACCCTGCGTCCCTGGAGCAGACGCCGACGTGACCCGAAGGCCCCCCGCCGTCTCCGTCCCGCGTCCCGCCTGGACATCTCGGGGCCGCGTCCTGTATCATGAGGGGGCTCGATCCGTGCCCACAATCCCTCCTCCGCCCATGCGGTTTGGCCTGCTCTTCTCGCTCGTGCTCGCGGTTCTCGCCGTCATTTTCGCGCTCCAGAATCCTCAGCCGATGGACGTGAACCTCCTCTTCTTTCAGACAGAGGGGTCGACGGCCCTCGTGCTCATTCTGACCTTCGGCTTCGGCGTGCTGGTGGGGCTCATCAGCTCCCTGCCGGGCCGCCTCCGCGCCCGACGCCAGCTCAACGAACTGCGGAAGAAGCAGGAGGACGGCGGGTCGACCGGCGGCTCTCCGACCGACTCGTCTCGGCCCTCGAACGCTTCCGAACGTAGTGGGTCGCAGCAGAGCCCGTAGCGTAGCGCCAAGCATCGTCGTAGGGAGGAACCTCTGGACTCTTCGGGGCGGTTCGCTTCGAGCAGGGCGACCCCAGATCCCCAGACGAGCAGCCTCCTCGGAGCCGGCGGCCTCGTCGATCGGGGTTCTCAACGTGGGCGTCCCGATGCGGAGCGCGATGCTGTCCCCGAAATGAGGGGCCGGGATTCTGAGACGGTGGGTTCGCGTCGATTCCCCGGGAGCGAGAGCCGACAGGCCGCCACACCCCTCGCCCCGGCCGGGGGGCGTTGCGCAAGCAACCGATCTTTTCCCCTCCCCCGACCCTGTCCCGCTGTGCGTCGTCCCCGCCCCCTGCGTCCCGGTGACCCCGTTGCGGTCGTCGCCCCGGCGAGCGCCCCCCGAGATTCCGATCGGTACCGGGAGGGGCTCGCCCGGCTCCGGGAGCTCTACAACGTCCGCACGGCGTGGACGCCCGGCCCGCCCCACGGGTACCTGTCGGGGCCGGACCCCGAGCGGGCCGCGGCGCTGAACGAGGCGGTCGCCGACCCGGCCCTTCGGGCGCTGTTCTGCGTGCGGGGCGGCTACGGCTCGCTCCGCCTTCTCGCCCACCTCGACTGGGCCCAGGCCCGCGAGCACCCGACGCTCCTCGTAGGCTACAGCGACATCACCGCCCTGCACCTCGCGTACCACCGCCGGGCCGGCTGGACGGGCGTCTCCGGCCCGGTGGTCACCGAGTGGGCCACCCTGGACGAGAAGACCCTTCGGCCGTTCCGCCGGCTCGTGGAGGGAGGAACGCCGTCGCTGGGCGGCGAGACGGCGCGCCCAATGCGGGAGGGCTCGGCCACCGGCCCCCTCCTCGGCGGCAATCTGTCCGTCCTGAGCCGACTCATCGGAACCTCCTACGCGCCGGCCTGGGAGGGGGCCATTCTCGTTCTTGAGGACGTGGCCGAGGCTCCCTACCGGGTCGATCGGATGCTGGCACACCTCGAGCATGCCGGCATCCTGGAGGCGGTGGCGGGCGTGGTGCTCGGCGACTTCGGGACCGGGGCCGACGATTCGGACCCGCCCTCCCTCTCGCTGGAGACGGTCTTTGCCGACTACCTCGGCGACCGCCCGTATCCGGTGGCCACGCACCTGCGCTACGGCCATCTTCTGCCCCGATGCTCGCTGCCCACCGGAAGCGCCGTCCGGCTGACCGTGTCGTCGGACACGGTTCGGTTTGCGGCCGCCGAGCCCGTCGTCGAATCGTGAGACGGCCGGCGCGGGGCTCAACCCCATCGGGCGCAAACGGATGGAGCTGCGCCGCCGAGCCCTCATACCGGGCCGGCGATACCGGGTGCCCTCTACGACGAGACGTATTCCATGGCGGCCGTGGTGAGGAGGGTCCCGCGCGTCCCCGTCGTGTCCAGATCGAAAGGCTGAGTGGCCCCCTCCACCGCCATCCCCGGCAGGCCTCGCCGGGCCTCGGTCGCGTCGATGCCGTGGTTCATCTTGAGCAGCATCGCGGCGGTCGAGACGTCGTCCGCCTCCGAGGTCTCGACCGCGTTCATGAAGCGCTGCTCCGCGTCGCGCCAGTCTTCGAGCGCCGTCGCGATGGCCTGAAGCTGCGCGTCGTCGGCGTCGGGCGCCTCCTCCGCGTCTTCCAGGGCCGACTGCAGGGCCTCACGGGCCGTTTCGCAGTCGGCCACGGCGGCGCGCAGTTTGTCGACGAGGTCGTCACGGAGCATAAACGGGAAGCGTCGCTGGACGAGAGTGAAGGTAAACACTTTTCTCCAACGGGGGCCTCCCAGCGAAGATTCAGCGGTACGCGGAGTCCCTCTTCGGCACGGCACCGTCGAAAGAAGTACCCGCCGGCCCCGCAGTGACAGGCGCCACGCGCAGTCGCACTTGGGCAGGCCCCTCTCCCCGCATTCCGGTGGAGGTCATTACCGCCTCGATGGATCGCGGGCGTCGGAGTCGGAGACGCTGCTGGAGTCGACCACGGGAGAGCCGGCCCCGGCCACCTGCTGGACGAGGGCCTGGTAGGCCGACTGGACGGCCGCGGTGTCGTGGAGCCCGTTGTGGCCACCGTCCTCGACCACGACCAGGTCCTTCTGTTCACTGCCGGCCTCTTTGTAGAGGCGGCGGGCCATGGTGGGGTCGGTTACGTTGTCCTCTGCGCCCGCCACCACGAGCAGAGGCACGGACAGCGATCGCAGCCGGTCCAGGTTGCTCTCCTCCTGGAGGGCGGGGTCCACCTCGACCCCCAGGAACAGACGCACGTACCAGGGAATCAGGTTGTCGACCCAGTCATCGACGTTCGTCGCCGGATTCTCGAGGACCAGGCCCGCCACTGACCGCTCGGCGGCCACGTGGGTTGCGAGGAAGCTCCCGAGGGAGTGGCCCCATATCAGAAGCTGGTCGGGCGGCACGCCGCGCTCCTCCACGAGGTGATCGTAGATTTTGAGCGCGTCCTGTCGGAACGCCGCAACGCTCGGCTCCCCGTCGCTGCGCCCGTAGCCGCGGTAGTCCCACAGGAACGCGTTGACGGACGGGCGCGTCAGGGCCCGCAGATAGCTCCGGGACTGCACTAGGTAAAACCCGTTTCCCCCGAAGAAAAGAACGGTAGCGCCGGCATCGGGCTGCGTGAGGTGCCAGGCGTTGACGGAGACGCTGTCGGTGACCGAAACGAAGCTCGTCGAGAGGTCGACCCCTTCGAGATCGAAGGTCCCGGGCGTGACGGACGGCTTCGGGTAGAAAACCTCCTCCTCCCCGATGGTGAGAGCGGCGCAGCCGGGCAGGACCACGCACACCGTGAGCAGAAGAAGGAGCAGACGCATCAGTGCAGGCTGTGAGACGTAGGGACGCTGGACTTCGACGCGCAGTGGGGGTATGTGTTGGGCCTCCGGTGCAATTCCCCTGTAAAGTTGATTGCGGCCCCTTGTGAGGGCAGTATGAAAGCAGGAGGTCACTCGTCGGTCGGCCCGGGGCGGGACACCGTCGACGGGGCCGAAGCCGGATCGTACCAGGGATTGTTCTCAGGCGTCTCTCGGCCGTCGTGCACCGCGGCGTAGCGGACGTAGTTGTCGGCCCCGTCCCGAATCGACGCCACCTCTTCGTCGGACAGCTCCCGCACCACCTCGGCGGGCTGGCCAAGCACGAGCGAGCGGGGCGGGATCTCCGTTTCTTTGGTCACGAGGGCCTGCGCCCCGACGATGCTGCGGCGGCCGATCGTGGCGTGGTCCAGCACCGTGGCCCCCATCCCGATCAGCACCTCATCCTCGATCGTGCAGCCGTGGACGATGGCGCTGTGCCCGATCGTGACCCGGGCGCCGATGTCGGCCGGGGCGGCCCCATGGGTGACGTGCACCACGGTGTGATCTTGGATGTTGGTCTCCGGCCCGACGCGGATCCAGTGGACGTCGCCCCGCAGGGTGCAGTGGTGCCAGACGCTCGCGTGGGCCCCGAGCGTGACGTCGCCGAGGACGACGGCGGTCTCGGCGATGAAGTTGGTGTCGTCGTACCGGGGAGACTGGTCCAGAAAGGGCTCGGTCATGGCGAATACAGGCGGGGTGTGGGAAACAGCGAGTGGGGGCAAGAGACGTCGTGGGGACGCGACCGGAGGGGCACCTCGCGCCTCGTCCCGGATCGCCCTATACGACCCGTTCGGATTCGGGTTGGCCCTCCCAGGCGGAGACGAAGATTTCTCCCATCGGAAACCAGGGGACCCGGCCGCCGATAGGAGCAGCCCACCCCCGCAAGTGAAGGCTTGGTCTCGAAAGTTCACTCCGGTTAACTCCCCCCTCCCGCCATGATCGAAGTCCTCATTTTGGATGCCCAGAAGCTCGCGCAGAAACAGATGGGCGCACAGGCGATGCGTGCCGGCGCCATGTCGGGGGCCAACATCGAGACCGCCGTTCGGAACCAGATGGCCGACCGGCTGCGGACGGGACTGGGCGACCGGGGGATCGAGGCCACGATCAACACGAAGGGATCACAGGCCATGGAGATCACCATAGACAACCCCGCGGAGGCTGCCTGGAAGCAGGGCATCATCGCCTGGATGGCGGCCAAGGTGATGCCCAGCTCCATCGAGTACAGCATCGCCCCCTCCATCCGGGACACCCTCAAGGAGAGTGGCATCGAGGGCGAGGTTGAGGTCACATAGCTTCTGATCGCCGCCCTTCATGCGCTGGGCAACGCCGGGTCAGTCTCCGGCCTCGCCGCGCCGCATCCAGGTGGGCCGATGGTCGCCCGCTGGGCGAGACGGCGTCCGCCACCGCCGCAGCATCCGGTTCCCGATCGACCGCAGTGATCGCGCGACCACGACGCCCAGATCCACACAGAACGCCCGGTTAAGGGGCACCGGGGGCGTCGGGTAGCCCCACTTCTGCAGCCAGCGTCCCGCAATCCGCTGGACGACCCACCGCTCGGCGGGTCCCATCCGATTCCGCCACTTCGCCTTGTTCTCGGGATCGATGGGCTGGTGCACCTTTCCTTTCCAGGGCTCCCGATCGGCGTCCGCCGGGCCGGGATGATGCTCGTGGAAGCTCAGCACGGACGGGTCGAACGGGGCGTCGATCCAGTCGAGAAGGTCCCGAATGACTGCGTCGGGGGCCTCCAGTAGGCGCTCGTACCGCACCTCCCGGAACCGAGACGGCACGTCGTGCCGGTACCGATGGGCCAGCCGCGCATAGCGACGCCACTTCCAGGCCGACTCGGGAAGGGAGTCCTGGTTCCACGGGAGGCCGCGGAGCGAGAGACACACGTCGCGTGGGTCCCGGATCAGAGCCACGACGACGGCGTCGGGGAAGTCCGCGAGGAGATCGGGCACGTGGGGAAGATGATCGGGGGTCTTCTCGCCCCAGGCCGCCGCGCCGGCCCGCTGCGCGAACGACGTCCCCAGCTCCCGAAGCAGCGCGGAGGGGTCGGGCGTCCCCTGCGCCCGGACCGTCTCCCAGATTCCGGCCAACTCGGCCTCGCCGAAGGCCATGTCCTGCACCCCCGGCTGCTGTCGGAGGCGCGCCCAGGTTTCCCGGAGCGCGGCCGCCGGGGCGTCGGCCGACGAGCGGCACCGCGTGTAGAAGTGCGTCTCTGGGGTGATGGCGATGCCGGGATGCGCGTCGAGCATCGCGCTCAGCAGGGTCGTCCCGGACCGCGGCATCCCGACGACGAAGATGGGGTGGCGCATCGCAGGGTCAGGATCGGTGGGGGCGGGGGGCGCCGGCCGCGTCGCCGGCCAGCACCTCTTCGTAGAGCGCGACCGTGTCCTCCGCGAGGGGGGGCCAAGACAGATCGTCCAGCGGGGCACGGTCCGCCCGTCGGTCGGATTTGGCCGCGTGGAGGGCCTTCCGCAGCGTGTCCGGTCGCAGCGCACCGTCGAAGATGTAAACCCACTCCGCCCCGACCTGCTCTTGAAGTTCACTCATCGCGCCCTCGGCCGGGACCAGCACCGGCCGGTCGAACGAGAGGGCCAGCAGGGCCGTCCCCGAGTGCAGGATGTCCTCGTACGGGAGGACCACGAGGTCGGCCGCCGCGAGGACGCTCGCCATTTCCGCCTCCGGCAGGAAGCGGAGCGCCCGCTGCACGCGGGGATCGGCCCCGGCCGCCGCCCGGATGCGCTCCGCCAGGGCCTCGGTCGACGGGTTCCCGGCCACGACCAGACGGGCGCGGTCGCTCTCCAGCTGTCGAAAGGAGGCGACCAGCCGCTCGACGTTCTTGTACGGCCGGATGCGGCCCACGTAGACGAGCACCGGATCGTCGGGGGGAAGGTCCCACTCCTGTCGAGCATGCGTCTTGGGCGGCGGGTCCGGGTAGGCGGGCCGGTAGTGGCCGTGCGGCACCACCCGTCCCGGCACCGCGCGCAGGGCCGGAAACCGCCGCTGGGCCGCCGTCCGGGCATGCTCACTCAGGGTGATGTACCCGTCGATCATTGGCAGGAAGAGCGGCCAGAAGAGGCGCTCAAGCCACGGGTGGGGCGACTCGTGGGGGCCGAGGTCATGGATGGTCCACACGATGCGCGTGCCGCGGGCCCGGGCCTGGGCCATCAGCAGCAGCTCGGCCGCGACGTAGACGGTCGCGGTCCAGGGCGCGGCGTAGCTCAGAAAGTCGTCGGGCCAGTGGAGGTGCCACAGATCGTACCCCCCCTCCAGGGCGCGACGCCCGGAAAAGTCCTCGACCGAGACCCCGAGGGCCTCAACAGCGTCGTAGAGCAGGCCGGTATAGGGATTCCCGGTTTTGTTCTCGAACGCGGGCCACGCGAGGACAGTCATCGAAGCAGAGCGGTGGGTGCGGACGAGCCCCCTTCCGGAGGCCTCATTCGTCGAGCCAGTGCGAGAGGTCTCGGTCGAGGAGCGCCCCCAGCGTCCGGACGTGTGGGCGGTACGCCTCGATGAGGCGCCGCCGCGTGGCGGCGCGCATCTCCGGCTTGTCGAGGTTTCGGTTTTTGAGGGCATTCGCCCACTCGACGAGGCCGTCGGGAATGAGCGGCCCCAGCGCGTCCCGGACGGGCTGCAGGCCGGTCAGCACGGTGTGCATCCACTCGCGCTCCGGGACGCCGGATTTGTTCACTCGCCGATCGCCCCGAAGTTCGACCGAGGGGTCCACCCCGATGTGCGAGCAGAGGGACCGAAGCACCGTCTCGGGCGACTGCACGAGGTCCTCGTGCAGGACGACGTGGAGCTGCTCACGGTCGAACCGCCGGAGGTACCGCTCCAACTGTTCGTCGTACCGGCCCCGATCCACGTACCGGCCCATCGCCCAGTCGTTGCGGATGCGCTCGTCTTCGGCGTCGAGGGCCGACGCAAACGAGTCGAGCGGCTCGTCCCCCTCCCGGCGAAAGTGCAGGTACTCCGAGTACGCCCGGTCGACGGGGTTGCGGAGGATGGCGATCAGGCGGGCGTCCGGGACCCGTCGCTTGATGTTCTCGGCGGCGTCGGGCCAGTAGAGGGACGTGTGGGAGGCCTCCCCGCGGGCCTGGTCCGGGTCGGCGGCGTCGTAGAGCGCGCAGTAGGCGTCCCAGTCCGTTATGCTCGTGTGGTTGATGCCGTCGGGCCGCCGGTCGATCGGGGCCTGGAAGTTCAGGTCCTGTCCCGCAAAGGCGAAGTAGTTGGGCTCTTTGACCGGGCTCATGAACACCTCGGGGTGGGTCCCCAGCCGCGTGTAGAGGGCCGTGGTCCCGGCCTTCATGGCCCCGAGAATGAGAAACGTCGGTCGCATGGATAGAGCGTGCTTACCGGTCGAGAGAGCAGCCACCTACTCGTCGAGCCAGTGGGAAAGGTCCCGGTCGAGCAGTTGTTCGAGGCGACGGACGTCGTCGTCGAAGCGGGCCGCGAGGTCGGCCCGGACGGACGGGTCCATCTCGGGCTTCGAGAGGTTGGCGTTCTGCAGCAGTTTCATGCCGCGGGTCCGCACTCGCTCGGGCAGCACCGAGCGGGCCGCCCGGCGGACGGGGTGGTCGGGGTTCAGGATGAACCGCTGGAACCAGTCGCTGATGGGCACCCCCGTCTTGGCGTGGGCGATCGAGTCGGAGGGGCGAAAGGCCTCGTCGACCCCGATGGCGCGGTACACGTCCCGGGTCACGGCCAGGTTGTCCGCCTTGAAATCGTCGAACAGGTAGACCGAGAGCTGGTCGCGGTCGAAGTATTCCAGGTAGCGCGTCAACTGCTCGTGGTAGAACCCCATTTGGGTGTAGTGCCACGACCACTCCCACCCGGCCTCCCGGCGCTCCGCCTCGGCGTCGAGGGCATCCCGGAAGTCCCGCAGCGGCTCCCGCCCGGCGCGCAGCAGATGGAGGTAGTGCGAGTAGGCCCGATCGATCGGGTTCCGGAGGACCGCCACGAGGTGCACGTCCGGCACGTACTGGTGGATGCGCTTCGGGGCCGTCTCGCTGTAGAGGTAGTTGACGGAGGCCTCCCCGACGGCCGTCGCCTCCAGCGTGTCCGGAAAGAGCGCCTCGTAGGCCTCCCGGGAGTAGACGGCCCCGGACGCCTCGTTGGACGCCTCGTCTCCGGGCCCGACCATGGCCGGGGGGTCGTCGGCGTACGCGAAAAACCGGGGCTCCTTCACCTCCGGCATGAAGACGTCGGGGTGCTGGCGCAGGTAGTTGTACAGGGACGTGGTCCCCGCCTTCGCCGCCCCGATGATCAGAAACGTCGGTCGCATGCCGCCTGGGACTGTCGGACAGTCAACGCGAAGCTTCTGGAATCACAGTGTGGGCGCGGGGGCCGGCTCGTCCCCGACGCACGCGTCGAGCACCCGGGCCATCCGGTGCGCCTGATGCCGCCGGGTATGGTTCGAGAGGGCCGGGTGGGCGGCGCCGGAGCGCGGGGTGCCCTGCGCCCATGCCTCGTAGTGCCCGGCAATCACCGCCGCGGCCCGGTCGACGGCGTCCCAGCCCACCATCGTGCCCGCGTCGTGGGTGCGGAGCAGGGCGCTCGCGTCGCCGTCGGGCGGGCCCACGCCCAGCACCGGACGCCCGCTGGCCAGGTACTCGTAGAGTTTGCTCGTAATCATACCCTCCGCCTGCGCGAACGATTCGATCACCAGGAGCAGCAGCGTGCTCCGGGCCATCGCCCGGATGGCGGCCTCGTGGGGCACAAAGCCGACCCGCTCGACGACCGGGTTCAGGCCATACTCCCGAAGGGACTGGTTGACGACCGGGTCCACCGTGCCGATGAGCCGCACCGTGAGGGCCGGGATCCGGTCCTCCTCGCGGAGGCGGGCCAACGCCCGCCAGACGACGGTCGGGTTCCGGCTTTTGTACAGCTTGCCGACGTGGGCGAGCACGAAGGCGTCGTCGGCCGGCGGCGCCTCGACTCCGTCAAATTCCTCGGCGCTGAAGCCATTTTCCACGACGGCGTAGGTGTTCTCGGCCTTCGACGCGAAGAGATCGGCCCAGGCGGGACTCACGGTGGTCACCGCCGAGGCCGCCGACAGGACCGTCCGTTCGAGGGCGGCGTCGAGGCGCCGCGCCCAGGCGGTGTGGGGCAGGTCGTCGTAGTAGCTGATGTCCGTCCAGGGGTCGTGGAGGTCGGCCACCCACGGGACGCCGGTCCAGCGGTGAAGGGTGTGGCCGGTGAGGTGGACGGAGTGGGGGGCCCCGCTCGTGATCACCGCGTCGTAGCGGCCGGACCGGAGCAGCCGCAGGCCTCGATACACGGCGAACGGCCACCAACCCACCCGGGCGTCGGGGATGAACACGTTGGCGCGCACCCACTTGGCCAGGGCCTCGGTCCACGACGTGCCCTCCTCCATCGAGCCCGTCGGCAGGTCCTGCTCCCCCTTCCCGGTGAGCGCCTGGTAGAGCGCGTAGGGGTCGAGGGCGGGCGTGCGGTGGATCCGGTCCGCCGCGGGAAGCCGGTCGAGCAGCGCGGGGTCCCGATTCGGATACACCCCCTCGCGGACCGTCAGGATCTCGGGCGTCCACCCCTCCTCGCCGAGAAACTCGACGAACTGCAGGATGCGCTGGACGGCCGGTCCGCCGGCGGGGGGCACGTAATAGGCCACAAGTAAAACGCGAGACGAACCGGTGGGCATCTGTGGTCGTCTGAGCGTGCGACAGCGCGGGGCGGTCGCCCCGCGGCGGCTAGTCGGTCGCGTCCTCCTCGTCTTCCTCCTCCTCCCCCGGCAGGAGACGGCGCCGGAGGTACGGAATCCCGAGCACCGCAACGCCGCCGTAGTCCACGACCGTCGCGACCGCACTGATCCACGTGCCGTACCGGTGGGCCGCCGGCTCGAAGCGCATGACGAGGGTGTGCTCCCCCTCCGGCACGTGGACGCCCCGGAGCAGATAGTCGACCCGGTGGATCGGGACCTTTTCGCCGTCGAGGTACGCGGACCAGCCCGCCGGGTAGTACACCTCGCTCGCCACGAAGAGCCGGGGGGCGTCGGTCTCCACCGTCCACCGGATCTCCGGCGGCGTGTAGGACTCGAGGGTCACCTCGGCGGTGCTCCCGCTGTCGATGGGGGTCACTGGCGCGTCGATCGGCTCCGACAGGAGCGCGGTCGATCGGGGGTCGAACGACGGGCTCCGAAGCCGGGCCCAGGTCTTCCTGGGGTTCTCGATCACCTGCGTGTTGCCCACGAGGAAGCCGCGCGGGACCGCGTCGGGATTTTTCAGGACCAGGGTTTTCGTCTGCTGGTCGCGGTAGACGACCTCCGTGCCCGGCAGCCGCTGCTGCGCGAGGATGTAGCGGGTGTTCATCAGGTCCAGGGCGTTCTCGTTCGGAGGGCCCTGTTCCCCGAGTTGCAGGATGTGGTCGATGTAGTCCTGGTAGCGCTGCAACTTGGCCGCGTGGTAGCCCCCGATCTGCTGGTAATGATACGAGGGCATCGCGCTGTTCATCGGGCTCTGCACGTAGGGCGCCTGCAGGGGCAGGACCCGAAAGTGGCCGGGCCCGCCGGCCGCCTTTCTCTGCTTCTTGATGTAGCGGTCGAAGCCGTAGGTCGGAATCTGGGCCTCGGTGCTTTGCTGGCTGGTCAACGTGTCCTCGCCCAGGTGACGGCGCGCGACGCCCCAGAGGTCCACCAGGACGATGAGCACCACCAAGGAGGCGGTCGCCCAGCCGGGCAGGGTCTCGCGTCGGTAGAGCCAGAGGAAGAGCAGGGCCACGACCACGGCCAGGAGCGTGCGGGTGGCGTCGGCCCGGAAGGCATCCTGCCGCTGCTGCTTCCGCTGGTCGAGGCGCTGGTAGAACTGCCGGACCTTCGGGTTCGAGCGCGACAGCCGCGGGCTCTGCTCGATTTTTTGCACAATTTGGCTCTCGCGGGGGCTCTCGAAGTCAAAGAACGTCCCCTTGCCCACGATGAGCAGAAGCACGAATCCGGCCACCGCCCCGAACGCATACAACAAGGATCGGGAGCGGCCCGGCGTCTCCCTGTCGGCCGACGGCCGCATGGCGTAGTCCAGCCCGATCCCGGCGAGGACGGCCAGCCCGAGCGCCGAGACGCTGAGCCACGTCTCGGGGGCGCGGAAGGAGTTGAAAAACGGAAAGTACGCGAACATCGGCCAGTTGAAGTAGCCAGTCTTCCGGAGGATGACGTAGCCACCCACGAGCAGTGAGGAGACGAGGATGATGATCCGCTCTTGCTCGCCGAGCAGGCCGGCACGCTCGACGCGCTCGCCGGCGA
>JBDGQP010000002.1:36251-62871 GCA_042218975.1 Salinibacter sp. | reverse complement strand
GACGTGCCCCCCGGGAGCCACCAGTGGGGCCCCTGCGTAGAAACGGATCTCGGGCGGTCCCGTCACCATCGGATGGTCGTGAAACCGCGGGTCCTCAGTCGCATCCTCCACGACCAGCACCTCCTCGTCGTAGACGTTGTGCTTGCAGAAGGAAACCTCACGGGGGGTCTCACGGCAGTCCAGTCCCTTGCACGCCTTGAACCAGAGGCGGGTCTCGCTCAGCAGGGTGACCAGCGAGATCGGAACGTCGAACCACCGGGTGGCCAAGCGAACGATGCGATCGAACTGCTCCTCCGGGGGCGTGTCCAGAATGTCGTAGCGCCGCAGTGCCGCGAGCCGTTCGGTCTCCTCCGGAGGATGCTCGTCCGTACGCTTCGTCTTGGGAGGCGAGGACCTCGACATGGTTCGGCGTTGGGCGGTGAACGGATGCGCGGATTGTCTAGCGGGGAGGAGTATTAATTACCGAAGAAGAACAGCTGTGATTCGTCCCCAAACGGACACACGCGTCAGACCGGCCAAGGGAACCCGGGCTTCGATCAGCGTCCCGTGGAGGGCCTACTACCGTAGCGGTGCTCGTGTCCGGTAGTGCCACGCGATCTCGAGGTCCGCTCCTCCGACGCGAAACAGAACCACCGGGCGCGCGGGCAGGTTGGTTCGGAAATTGCACGTCGAGTGGACCTCCTCGAACTCCGTCCATTTTTCCGACACCGAAATGACCTCGTCGATCGAGCAGGTACCTCCGTACTCGGGACACCCACAGCTGCAGAGGGCCTACCGACGGGGCCGGCGAGCCGCCCAGAACGGGGAGGACGTTCCGGGGTCCGTCATTGACGGGTGCCGAGACGTCCACGCGGCCTGGCTCGACGGGTACATGGACGGGATCCGCATTTTCGCCTAGAAGGGGCTGCGCTCCGGGCAGTTCGTCCGGTTCGGGGGGCATCGACGAAGGGCGGAGACACGGTCCGGGCCGATGCCCTCGTCGTCGATCAAGGGCCGGAGTGGGGAGGTCCCCACTGCACGCCAATCGGAGCCGTCCGGCCCCTTCGGCCCAGGGCAGGGTCGGTTATCCTGCGCTGGTCCGTTCCCGATACACCGCCGCAATGCAGTCGGCCAGGGAGAGAGCCCAGTCGAACTCGAAGGCCTCAAACCCGTCCAGAACCGTTTTCTGCTTCATCTCCTCCAGCGAGGCGCCGGCCTGGCGTTGTTGCACGACGTATTCGTTCAGGGCGGAAAGGAAGTCTCGCATCACGAGAAGGTCGTCCCAATCCCCGGAGACGCCGTATTCGGGATTGCCGTGGCCGTGGATGACGATGGTATCGTCGCCGAGTTCTCCGTGGAGGGGCCCTCTTAAAAATGCCTGTTGGACATCTCGGAGGCTGGCCGATACATTCTCATGATTCATCTTCACGACTGGGCGCCCCCTTTTTTCAAGCCCCGCCGGTCTGCTTTCACAGCGGGGCCTCTCGTCGACAGTCCGCTCTCTCTACGCCGAGGCCCTCCGCTATGCGTGCCCGAAGCTCGTTTTCCCTCTCCGCTTTTCTCCCGCCCGTCGCGGGGGCTGTCGCCTGCATCGGCGTTCTGGCCGCGCTCCTGTGCGGGGGCCCGCTGGTCACGCAGCCCGCAGCGGCACAGTCCGCCGCCGCGTCCGATCCGGGACCGGCCGAGACGCCCACGCTGGAGCCGACCGATTACGGCCGGTGGGAGCGCCTCGGGCGCGGGACCCTTTCCCCGAACGGCGACTGGATGGCGGTCCCGATCCACCGGGTGAACGGCCGGCACGAGCTTCGGCTTCACCACACCGAGACGGACTCCACCCGCGTGGTGGACTTCGGGCAGAGCCCTTCCTTCTCGGCCGACGGGCAGTGGCTCGCCTACAGCATTGGAATGTCCGAGGAGCGGAAAGAGGCGCCCAAGAAGCAGGAGAAACCCATCCGCAAGAACCTCGGGCTCCTGAACGTGCACACCGGCGATACGACGGTTGTCGAGTCGGTCTCCGACTTCGCGTTCAGCGACGGCGGGCGCTACCTCGCCATGCGGCGCTATCCGCCCCAGGACGCGCCCGACGAGATGCGAGGCGCCGACCTGCTTCTGCGGGACCTCCAGACCGGCACCTACACCAGCTTCGGGAACGTGTCCGACTTCGCGTGGCAGGACGATGCGTCCCGCCTGGGCATGGTGCTCGATGGCAGGAACGAGGCCGGCAACGGGGTCCGGGTGTACCACGCGCCGAGCGGTCGTCTCCGAACCCTGGCGTCCGCTCCCGGGGAGTACACCGGCCTCGCCTGGCGGCCGGCCGGTGACGACCTCGCGGCTCTCCGGGCGCGGGAGGCGGAGGCGTGGGAAGAAAAGAACCACGTGCTCCTGGCGTGGACGGAGCTCGGCGGAGCGACCGCTACGCATCAGTTCGATCCCGAGACGGTGGGGAGCTTTCCCGACACGCTTCGGATCACCGAACATCGGGATCTACGATGGGCGTCGGAGGGAGAGCGGCTCTTCTTCGGCGTGCAGGCGCGGGATTCGGCTTCGACGACGGGGCCGCAGAATGGAACGCAGGAGGCCTCCGCCGCCGGGGCGGAGACAGACTCCACGGCCGCCGACTCGAGCCTCGAGGACTACGACCCCGCCGACGTAGCGGTCTGGCACAGCAGCGACGTGGAGATCATTCCGCGTCAGGAGGTGCAGGCCGACCAGGACCGGCGCGAGAACCACCTCGCGGCCTGGCACCTGCCGGCCGCCGAGGCCCCGGCCCGCTGGACCCGACTGGGAACGGAGCGTACCGAGGACGTCGAGGTCCTGCAGGGCGGAACCCGGGCCGTGGGGCTCGACCAGACGCCCTACCGCCAGGAGCGCATGTTTGGCCCGGTCTACCACGACATCTACCTCATCGACGTGGACAGCGGCGAGCGGGAGCGCGTGGTCGAGAAGGTGCAGTACTGGGAAGGGGGCAGCCCCAACGGGCAGTATCTCCTGTGGCTGAAGGACGACCAGTACTACACCTACGACGTGCAGACGGGGGACACCACCAACGTCACTGCGGACGTGCCCGTCTCCGTGGTCGACCAGGACGACGACCATACCGTCGAGCAAAAGCCGCCCTTCGGGATGGCGGGATGGACGACAGGGGATCGGTCGCTGCTCGTCTACAGCGAGTACGACGTGTGGCGGGTCCGGCCGGACGGCACAGGGGCCGACCGGCTCACCACGGGCCGGGCCGATTCGGTGCGCCACCGGTACGTGGACCTCACCGACGAGGAGCCGGGCGCCCCCGACGTGATCCCCCGCTCGGGCCCCATCTACTGGGACCTTTACGACGAGTGGACCGAGGAGCACGGCTACGCCCGGTCGCCCCGACTGGCCCGGGCCCCGGAGCGCCTAGTTTGGAAGCCCAAAACGGTGACGGGGCTGACCCAGGCCGACTCGGCCGAGGTCTACGCCTACCGCGTCGAGGACTTCGAGGACTCCCCCGACTACGTCCGGGCCGACGCCTCGCTCGCCGATGCTCGCCAGGTGACCCAGACCAATACGTTTCAGGACGACTATGCGTGGGGGCGTTCCCGGCTCGTCTCCTATCGAAACCGGGATGGGAAACAGCTCCAGGGGGCCCTCTTCTATCCGGCGAACTACGACCCGGAGAAGCGCTACCCAATGATCACCTACATCTACGAAACCCGCTCCCCGTCGGTCCGGCGGTACGTGGTCCCCACCCGCGAGGATGCCTACAACACGACGGTGTTCACGCAGGAAGGGTATTTTGTTTTCCAGCCGGACATTCGGTATCGCCCGCGGGACCCGGGCCGGTCGGCGGTCGACGCCATCGTTCCGGCCGTCAAGACAGTTCTCGATGAGGTGCCGGTCGACTCCCACCGCGTCGGCCTCACGGGACACTCTTGGGGGGGTACCAGACCACCTTCGCCGTTACCCAAACCGACCTCTTCGCGGCGGCGGTGGCCGGGGCCCCCCTCACAAACCTGGTCTCGATGTACAATTCCATCTACTGGCGCACCGGCGGAACCAACGCCCGGATCTTCGAGATCAGTCAGGGCCGGATGGAGGTGCCCCCCTGGGAAGACATGGACGCCTACGTGGCCAACTCGCCGCTCCACAACATCGAATCGATGAGCACGCCCCTCCTAATGGCCCACGGCACCGACGACGGAGCGGTGGAGTTTAACCAGGGCGTCGAGTTTTACAACGCCGCCCGCCGGGCGGGCAAGCAGCTCGCGCTCCTCGTCTACGAAGACGAAAACCACGGCCTGAGCAAGGAGGACAAAAATACAGTCGACTATCGCAATCGTCTGCTGGAATGGTTTGACCACTATCTCAAAGGAGAAGAGGGCCCGGACTGGATCACGGAGGGCGTGCCCTACCTCCAGCAGGTCGAGCCTAAGAGGGAGCAGAGCGACGAGGAGACCGGGACGAACGGGCGCTAAGCGACCGCCTCGGGGCTCAGTCGAGGGGGCCGGCGTTCCGGTCCTCTCATTCGGCATCGTCCGATTTGCCCACCCGGACGCCCCGAGACGGAGAGCCGACGGTTTGCGCCGGGGGCGGATGCCGGTCGATCGCCGGTCCCACCGCTCCGGACTGCCACGACACCCCCTGGCGTGGGCGGGCCCATGAGCGGCGTTCGGAACGTATTCACGGATCGGCACGGGCACACTCCCGGTCGAACGGAAGTACATGCGGCCCGGGCCGTCAATGGTCCCCGCCCCTTTTTACACACCGAAGCCACACGATGACTGCACAGAATGGGCAGGACGACCCCAAGCGAGAGCAGATCCTCAACCAGCGGTTCATGGGAGAGCGCATCGTCCTCGACGGAAAGCACTTCGAGGACTGCCGGTTCGAGAACTGCGACCTCGTCTACAGAGGGGGCGTCCCCCCGAACTTCGTGCGGAGCGAGTTCGCGGCGCCGCGATTCGTGTTCGAGGATGCCGCCCAGAGCACCGTGCAGTTTATGAGCGCAATCTACAACGGCATCGACGAGCGCATCATCGAGAAGACCTTCGATGAGATCCGGGCCGGATTTGGCGACGTGTAGGGGGCTCGGGGCCCCCGCTGGGGCACTCCGCGGGGGGATCAGCAGGTCTCACGCCCGAAGACGGGCCGTTTCGGAGCCAAAGGGCCTGCCCCCGCTCCATCGCGCCGAGCGGCAGCGGTATCGACGCCCCGGCCGACGCGATGGACCGGCCCACGTCCCGCGGGAGCGCCTCGACTCGTCCCGACTGCGTGTCCGCCCGGCTCCACTCTGAGCGAAGAGGCCGACGCGCCGCGCCCGGTTCGGGGTCTTCTTGCGAAGAGTCTAGGTGCTGGCGGCCCACCGTGGCGTCTCAGAGCACGGCCTGCATCACTGCAGAAAGGCCCGGCACTGCTGGGTCACCTTGTCGGGGGCGGGCGAGGGCGCGTCCGGGGAGTCCTGCAGGTAGTCGGACACCCAAAAGCCGATCTCGCAGGGGCCGAGCGGGCTGGAGCGCGGTCGGATCGGGCTGGCCCTCCGCCGGCGCACCTGTCGGATCCGGAGGAGGGAATACACGTCTTCGAGGTCGACCTGCATCCTATATGAGGGGGCGGCAACGGGAGCCTGTGTGTCGGGCCGTCTGAGCGGCGGCCCAGGCGAGCTGGGGCATCGATCCCGAAACAGGGGCGATCCCCAACTCACACTCTTTTGGATCAAACTTGATGCCAGGCCGAAATCATGCGCGCCGGTTCGCAGCGACTGCGGACGCGGTTCTTCGAGCCGCGTCCGGGCGGCTCCGCCCCGATTCAGGGCACGCTGCCCAGAACGATCGACTGCGAGTGCCAAACCGACCGTGCCCGGAGACAGGCTCTACGGGGCGGCCGCAGGCCCCGTGACGCCCGACGGGGACCAGAAGGCCCCGGGACGAGCGCGGCGGCGGCAGCCGCACGCAGGGACAGAGCCGGCCGGGCAGCGGGCTCGGGTCAGATCTCGGGGAGCATCTGTGAAGTTCGGCGTGCGAGGCCGGAGGGGCCGAATCCGAACCGGAGATCGTCGGTAGGCCCTTGTCCCATGACCGATGATTGCGCGAACACGATGACCCGGTCTGAAGCCCAGACTGCCCGCCGCCGAGCGATGATGGTCAGTCTGGGAGTATCGGTTCTGATGCTCGTCGGGAAGCTCGCCGCCGCGGCCGCGACGGGAAGCACGGCCATCTCCTCCGACGCGGCCGAGTCGGTGATCCACCTCTTCGCCACCGGATTTGCGGGCTTCAGCCTCTGGTACGCGGCCACCCCGCCGGATCCGGACCATCCGTATGGACACGGCAAAATTTCCTACTTCGCGTCCGCCGTCGAGGGCAGTCTTATCCTCATCGCGGCGCTCGTCATCGGGGGCCTGGCGGTGCAGGACCTCGTGGCCGGGCCGGACCTGCGCCGGCTCGACGTCGGGCTCTACGTGATCGGGGGCCTCACGGCCGTCAACCTGGCGCTGGGGGGATACCTGATCCGGACCGGCCGTCGCACCAACAGCCTCGTGCTGGTGTCCAACGGCCAGCACGTGATGACCGACATGTGGACGAGCCTCGGCGTACTGGTCGGGGTGGGGCTCGTCTGGCTCACCGGCATCCGGTGGCTCGACCCGGTCGTGGGGCTGGGGGTGGCCGCCAACATCCTCTGGACGGCCACGAGCCTTCTGCGCCGCTCCCTCTACGGCCTCATGGACGAGGCCGATCCCGACGCCACGCAGGTCCTGCTCGACGAGCTCACCGAGGCGAAGGCCGACGGCACGATCGCCGCGTACCATCAGGTGCGCCACCGCCGGTCCGGGGATCAGGTGTGGATCGAGTATCACCTCATGTTTCCCGGCGACATGTCGATCCGGGAGGCGCACGCCCGGTCCCACGACGTCGAGGATCGGGTCGACGCCCTCTTTCCGGAAGACGAGGTGCACGTGACGGCCCACCTCGAGCCCCGCCGCCACGACGAGGCCCACCCGGAGGGACACCGCGAGCCCGCCGACCCCCTCCGCGAGGTGGCCCCCCGGCCCGAGTGAGAAGCGCAGGGGCTATCCGATCTCGCCCTCGGCGCGGAGCCGCTCGAGGTCCGCAAGATTGCTGTGTACGTGCTCGGCGGAGGTGGCGAACTGGTCCTCTTCCGCGTCGGTCAGCTCCACCTCGATGATGTCCTCCACCCCGCCGGCGCCCAGCTTGACGGGCACGCCGATGAAGAGGTCCTCGACGCCGTACTCGCCGTCGCAGTACGCCGCGGCCGGCAGGATGCGGTTGCTGTCCTTGATGATGGCCTCCGTCATCTCGGCCGCCGCCGCCCCGGGGGCGTACCAGGCGGAGGTGCCCATCAGGTCGACGATCTCGCCGCCGCCGCCCTTCGTGCGCTCCACGAGGGCGTCGATCGTCTCGTCGTCGAGCCACTGGGGCAGCGGAATGCCGCCGATCGTGGTGTAGCGGGGCAGGGGCACCATCGTGTCGCCGTGCCCGCCCAGCAGGAGCGCCTGCACGTCGCGGACCGACACGCCGACCTCTTCGGCTACGAAGGACCGGAAGCGCGCGGTGTCGAGGACCCCGGCCATGCCCATCACGCGGTTCGACGGAAAGCCGCTGGCCTCGTAGGCGACGTAGGTCATCACGTCGAGCGGGTTGGCCACCACGATAATCGTGCTCTCCGGGCTGCCCTCGACAAACTGCTCGGTGACGCCGCCCACAATCTCGGTGTTCTTCGCAAGCAGGTCGTCGCGGCTCATGCCGGGGCTGCGCGGGAGCCCCGCGGTGATGATGCAGACGTCCGAGTCCTCGGTGGGGCCGTAGTCGTTGGTGCCGGTGATGGCGGTGTCGAAGCCGTGGACGGGGGCCGACTCCATCATGTCGAGGCCCTTGCCCTGCGGCATGCCCTCTTTGATGTCGACCATCACGACGTCCTGGACCATGTCTTTTCGGGCTACGCACTCGGCGACGGTCGCGCCGACGTTGCCGGCCCCGATAACGGTGACTTTCATGGGACTGGGGAGGGATTTGGAAAGAAAATATGGGCGGGAACGGATCGGCATGCAATCAAACGGAGCGTGCCCCGAACTGCCAGCAATATTTCACGAAAAGAGGAACGCGTCCAGGCCCTTCCGGGCTGTGGCCGCCGATCCGTTCGAGCGGGGCGGTCCCTGTCGGCCCGCCCGTCGGGGTTGATCTTGGCCCGGGCAGGGCTTAGCGTACAGGCGCAATCGGACGCCGCCGCCTGCGGAGACAAAGCGTCCGCGCCACTGTGTTCTGCTAGCCGTCTGGCCGTCATGGATGATCGTCGGGTCTGGAGTGGAGCGTCCGTCGCCGCGGTCCTGATCGCGCTTCTGGCCGCACTCCCGGCGCGGGCCCAGATCGCCGCCCCCGACGCCTTCGCCGACACGCTCCGCCGGTCGCTGGAGACGGATCTGCTCACCCACTGGTACCCGCGCGCCGTCGACTCGGTGCACGGCGGCTACCTGAGCCACTTTGCCCACGACTGGACACCTTCCGGCCCGCAGGACAAGTTTATCGTCACCCAGGCCCGGCACGTGTGGACGACGGCCCGCCTCCACCGGGCACAGCCGCGGCCCGATTCCCTCTACCTGCGGGCGGCCCGGCACGGGGTGACCTTCCTGCGGGACGCAATGTGGGACGATACCCACGGCGGCTTTCACTCTCTGGTGAGCCGGGCGGGCGCCGTCCAGTCCGGCGACGGTCCCTACACCGCCACGAAGACTGCCTACGGCCAGGCGTTTGCGATCTACGGACTCGCCGAGTACGCCGCCGCCACCGGCGACGCGGAGGCGCTCCGCTTTGCCCAGCGGGCCTTCCGCTGGCTCGACGCCCACGCCCACGACGACGAGCACGGCGGGTACTTCCGACACCTCCGGCCCACCGGCTCGCCCTACCGCGCCGGGTACGACGCACGGACGCCGCCCAAAAACCAAAACAGCACGATCCACCTCCTGGAGGCCTTCACAAGGCTGTACCAGGTTGCGCCGGACACCCCGGGCCTCCGCGATCGCCTGGCTGAGCTGCTCACCCTCACCCGCGATACAATGACGACGGACCGGGGGACGCTCCGGCTCTTTTTTCGGCGGGACTGGAGCCCAATCTCGTATCGGGACTCGTCCGAGGCGGCCCGCACGGCGCACTACAACCTCGATCACGTCTCCTTCGGCCACGACGTGGAAACGGCCTTCCTGATGCTGGAGGCCGCCGAGGCCCTCGGCCGGAACCCGGCCCGGACCCTGAGGGGGGCCACCCGCCTGGTGGAGCACGCCCTCCGCCACGGCTGGGACCGGACGAACGGGGGGCTCTACGACGGCGGCTTCGTGGTCGGCCCCGACTCCGTCCGCATCGTTCGGCGGACGAAGGCGTGGTGGGCCCAGGCAGAGGCGCTGCACACCTTCGTCCTCATGGCGGGGCGGCGGCCGACCGCCGCCCCGAACTACGGCGCAAAGGCCCGGGGCCTCTGGCGCTACATCGACCGCTTCCTGATCGATTCCAAGCACGGAGGCTGGTACCGGAGCGGGCTCGACACCGCCCCCGAGGCCCGCACGGCGCCGAAGGGCAGCATCTGGAAGGGACCGTACCACACCACCCGGGCCCTCCTTCGCACGATCGCACTGTTGGAGACACGGTAGTGCCGTCAGGGGGGCCGCCGTCTTCGAACCACAGCAACACGCCCGATGCCGACGTCCTCGCGTACTGCCCCGCTCCTCCTCGTCCTTGTGTTCACGGTTGGAATTGGGACCGCCTCGGCTCAGGCCCCGTCCCGGTCCCTGTTCAACGGAACGGACCTGACCGGATGGCGGATGGACGTTCCCGAGATGGACGCCGACTCGTCTGTGCGCGCCCCCTTCGTGGTGCGGGACAGCCTGCTGGTGAGTCTGGGCACGCCCCGCGGCCACCTGCTCACCAATCAGACGTACGCAGACTACCGCCTGACCGTCGAGTACCGCTTTGCCGGGACGCCGGGGAACGCTGGGGTGCTGGTGCACGCCTCCACGCCGCGCGTCCTGTACGACATGTTTCCGCAGTCCATCGAGGTGCAGATGGAGCACACCAACGCCGGCGACTTCTGGTGCATCCACGAGGACATCGCCACGCCGAACATGGTCGAGCGCCGCGGGCCGGAGGAGCAGTGGGGGACCACCGAAGGCGCAAACCGCCGGATCGTCAACCTGGTCGACGGGGCCGAGAAGCCAGTGGGCCGGTGGAACCGGATGACGATTGAGGCGGTCGACGATTCGATCAAGGTGTGGGTCAACGGAATGCTCGTGACCCTCGGGTACGACGCGACGGCCCAGGAAGGCCGCATCGCGCTCCAGGCCGAAGGGGCGGAGGTCGAGTTCCGCACGCTCCGCCTCACGCCCATCGACCATCTGAGTGCGAAGTAGCTGCCGTCCCCTCCCCCGAGACGGGTGAGCCCTTCGGACAGTCCCGCTGGACACCGGGGATCGCCGTGGCTCGCTGGGCGTCCCGAATCTATTCCTCGGCGAGAAGGTTAGGGCGTCCGTTCCGGCCCGACCGATTTGCTGGGGAATCTGGGATTTTTCTTTCCAACTGGGTACCCTCTGTCTATGACCGCCTCCCTGCGCCGCTGTCTCGCGCTCGCCGGCACGCTGCTTCTACTGGCGGCCGGGCCGCCCGCCGTCACGGCCCAGCTGCCGGGCACGTCGCCCACGAGCGACACCACCGACAAGGACGTGCCCTACGTCCCCACCGCCCCCTCCGTCGTGACCCGCATGCTGGAGGTGGCCGACGTCTCCTCGGACGACGTGGTGTACGACCTGGGGAGCGGCGACGGGCGCGTTCCGATTGCCGCCGCCAAACAGTTTGGGGCCCGGGCCGTCGGCGTTGAGATCGACTCGGCCCTAGTCGCCAAGGCCCGGGCCAAGGCCCGGACGGCGGGCGTCGAAGACCTCGTGACGATCCGACAGGGCGACCTTTTCAATGTCGACCTCCGCGACGCGACGGTCGTGACCCTCTATCTCTGGCCCGAGATCAACATCAAGCTGCGGCCCAAACTCCTGCGACAGCTGGACCCCGGCGACCGCATCGTCTCCCACGACTTTCGGATGGGGGAGTGGGAGCCCGACCGCGTGGTCGACGCGGGGGAGGGCAACACCGGAGAGGAGACGATCTACCTCTGGATCGTACCCGAGACGGTCCCCGACGATCTGATGGACATCTCCGATGAGGCGCAGGCGAACTGAACCCCAGGCAGTCCGCCGTGGTCCGTCGCGTCGACCTCGAGCGTCGGGCCTGCTTGTCGGCTACTCGTCCGGGGCTGTGGAGGCCGCGGGGGGAGACCCCGTCGAACCGGCGGGCGGGGCCCGATCCGGGCTCGGCACGGTCGGCGCCGTGGGAGACGGGTCCACCTCCTCGGCGCGGGCGCCGGCCTGTCGGTAAAATCGCGCGGTCATGAGTACGGCCGCGGCCGTGAGGCCGAGCACGAGGCCCCACCAGAGCGCCTCCGGGCCGCCCCCACCGCGGACGCCCCACAGGTACCCGGTCGGGAGGCCGATGCCCCAGTAGGTGACGGCCGCGATGCCCATCGGCACACGGGTGTCCTTCAGGCCCTGCAGCGCCCCGTGGGCCGCGACCTGGAGGCCGTCGACCAGCTGAAAGACCGCCGCGATGCCGAGCAGGGTGGCCGCCAACTGGGCCACTTCCTGGTTCGCCGGGACCGAGAGGTCGAGGTAGAGGCTCGTCAGGGCTCGCGGGAAGAGGAGAAAGCCGGCGGCGGCGAGGGCCATGACGCCGGTGGCCAGGGCCATCGCCACGCTCCCCGCGCGGCGGACGCCCGACGGGTCGGTGGCGCCGGCGGCCCGGCCGACGCGGACGGAGCCGGCCATGCCAATGCCCAGCGGCACCATGAACGTAAACGCGGCGCACTGCAGCGCCACCTGGTGGGCCGCGAGCGCCGCGGTGCCCAGCGTGCCCATCATGGCGGTCGTGACCGTGAACAGGCTCGACTCGAGGCCGCGGCTCGCGCCCATCGGCGCCCCGATGCGGAGCAGCTCCCGGAGGTAGGTCGGGTTCGGGCCCCGCAGCCGAGAGAAGACCTTGTACTTGGCAAACGGGGCCATCCGGGCGGCCAGGAGGGCCAGCAGGGCGAACAGACACGTGAACACGATGACGCTGGCCCAGGCGGTTCCCGCCAGCCCAAGGGCCGGCACGCCGAGGCGGCCGAACATCAGGAGTTCGTTGGCGGCCACGTTCACGCCGACCCCGACCAGCGAGATGATGGTGACCGGCAGCGGGCGGGAGAGGCCCTCAAAGAAGCTCCGCAGGGCGGCGTACCCCAGGAAGGGCAGGATGCCCCATCGAAGGGCGCGGAGGTAGCTCATGGCGCCCTCAATGGCGACGGCGCTCTGGCCCGACCACCGCAGGAGCGGCTCCATGTAGGTGAGCGCCGCGAAGATGGGGAGGCTGAGGCCCCCCGCCAGCCACAGGCCCTGCCGGGCGCTCCGGGCCGCCACCGCGGGCGTCCGCGCCCCCTCGGCCTGCGAGACCATGGGGCTGACCGCCTGGATGGTGCCCATCCCCACGATCGCGAAGAAAAAGAAGGCGGTGTGGCCGAGGGCCACCCCGGCGAGGGCCTCGGGCCCGAGGCGCCCGACCATCACCGTGTCGACGAACGACATCGAGATGTGGGCCAGCTGGGCCGCCACGACGGGACCGGCCAGCCGCAGGGTAGCGCGCAGTTCCTGGGTGAGGGGCGTGTCCCAGCGGGCAGGGGCGGACGAGTTAGTAGGCACGGGCGGGAGGGGATTGACGCAAGCAGGCCCATGCCTACTCCCGGAGGCCCTGTACGTTCGCCGAACCCGCCCGGCAGATGAGATCTTTTCCGAATCGTTGTTCGGGGTCGCCGACCGGCGCGGAGACGCATGAGGGCGGGCGCCCGGGCGTCCGAATCACTGCCGCGGTCGAGAGGGTAGGACTGTTTCGACACACAAGTGCCGCGGATCCGCTCCACTCTTGGGCCCGGGCCTCGGTCCCCAAGCGGGAGCGCTGCCCTCGGATCGCGGCGCGCCTGTACGTGCCGGGGTGGCGGAATTGGTAGACGCAACGGACTTAAAATCCGTTGGGGCCTGTGCCCCGTGTGGGTTCGAGTCCCACCCCCGGTACTTGCTTGCTGACTGATGGCCGTGGGAGGGTCGCCTTCGGTTCGTCGTGGTCCGCTGGCCCGGTGCTACTTCTGTTCTGTCGGCCCCGTGTCGCACTCCTGCTCCGGTTTCTTCCTGCGGGACGGACATCAGCTTCGTCCCAGAAGAGATCCCCGAAGCGGCGTGTCGACGGTACAAACACCGCTGCCCAGGCAGAGCGTATGCTCGGCCCGGGCAGGGGGGCGTCCGGAAGGGTGGGGGGGTAGAGGGCCAGTGCCGTTAGTTGTCGTATTCAATCTCGGCAACGCCGTCCTCAAACTCGGCCTCGAGTTCCTTGACCGTCCCGGTCTCTTCGAAGTCGAACTGGGAGAGATCCTTGACGGGGCCGTCGTCCCCCTGCTTGAACCACCGCGCCGGATCGAGCCGGACAATGAGCGTGCGGGAGAACCCCTCGCTGCTCACCTCGACGGGCGGGCGCAGTGCCTGCTCCACCTCAATTTCGGCCTCGAAGTACGTGGTGAAGGAGGTCGGCGTCCCCCCGGTCGGGGCGAAGGTCCCGACGACGACCATGCTGGCGTCTTCCGGCCACTGTGGAAACTCCTCGCGGATGTCCGCGAGGAGTCCCTGGTTGTTCTGGTCGTCGCCGCTTTCCTCTTGGTCCGCGTCATCCTCGAGATCGTCGACCTCGAACTCGAAGGCGTTGTACGTGCCCGTGGGAATATCGCCGGCCGCGACGGGCGAGACCTTGGCCTCCCGAAGCGGAAGGTCCAGGAAGCGAGGCTGCTCAACCTCGACTTCCCGCTCAATCTCGACTTCCTCCCCGCTCGCATCCGTGCTTTGTGTGTCTTCCTTCAGCTTGACCTTGTCGACGATCAGCCGGATGTCGGTAATCCTCAGTGTGCCGTTCGATCCGGAAAGCGTCAGGGAATCGTGGTCGGCTTTGGCGAATGCATTCGTCGACTGTGCTGGGGAGCGTGTGGTTGAGAAGCCCACCTCTACGTTTCCGCCGCTCGTTGAGGAGCCCGTCGAGTCGCACCCGACGAAGGCAACGGCCATGGCAAAGGCCAGGGCGAGGGAGGCAAATCGGAGTCGTGACAGATCCATGGATATCGAAATTCGTTCGTGAAAGCAACAGTGCAGTAGATGCCGCGACCTGCGGCCCCGGTGGGGGTGCCCCCACCTTGCCGACTCCTCGACCTCAGCGGCGTGCGCTCGTCGGTGCGCCCGTTTTGGGCGGGCAGACCAATTTGCCGGCCGCAGCGAGAAGGGGAGCCCCCGGCTCGAGCTAGCGGCCCTGCACAA
Organism: Salinibacter sp.; assembly: GCA_042218975.1. GTDB lineage: Bacteria > Bacteroidota > Rhodothermia > Rhodothermales > Salinibacteraceae > Salinibacter. The sequence continues at coordinate 48,491 of JBDGQP010000002.1, read as the reverse complement.
CGACTCCGACAAATTCGAGGGCAACCGCTTTGGGGGCGCCTGGGTCGCTTGGCCGCCGTGAGCAGGCGGAAGGACCTCCGTGTCGAAGAAGAAACAAGGGGCGACCCCGCCGCGGATGCGTCGATCTCCGTCAATTCAGTTGCGCAAGTCCACCGGGCCCGCTCCTTGAGTGTCTGTTTCGAGGATGTCTGGACCGCAGGGACCGTGTCCTGTAGGAGTGCAGCACCCTGTACATATTCAATCCGCGTTCCGGACCCTGCGGGCCGTCATCGATTTACAGGATGTCCACACGATCGGGGGACAGAGGCGCAAGAGCCGTGTGGAATGGAGGCGCGGGACGCGTTCTGCGAGACGCAGTCCCCAGGCGGTGTCTCGGCCCCGTCCCGAATCTGTGTCAGAGGTGTGGCAGGTGAGACACCCGGACGGAGACGATGGGGAGGCGGCGGGCGGAGGCGACGTTCATCCCGACAGGCAAGCGATGCCCCGGGCTCCTGCGTCTACGAGGGGGGCGGAGGCGGCCTCGAGTACGCGACTGCTTTTCACGGACGTGCATCGCCTGTTCGCCGGGCCGGAGTGGGAGAGACGGCCTCCTCACGGAAGCTCGTCGACAACAGTGATGCCCGGGGTGTCGGCCCGGTCCATCCGTGTGAGCGCCGTCCCGGCGTCCCGGAGCGGAATCGTGCGGCGGACGAGGCGAGACGGGTCGATTGGCCCCTCGGTGACCAGCGAGAGCAGGGCCGGGTAGCGGTGGGCCGGGAGCCCGTGCGTGCCGCGCAGCTCCAGCTCCTCGGCGATGACGCGGCTCATGGGCACGGCCGGAGCCGCGTCCGCGCCCAGTAGGCCCACCTGCACGTGGCGACCCTGCGTGCGGAGGCCGGCGATCGAGTGGCGGCAGGTGTCCGGGTGCCCGAGGGCGTCGAGCGACAGGTGCGCCCCGCCGCCCGTCGCCGCGCGGACGGCCGCGACCACGTCCCCGGTGTTCGTGGCGTCGATCGTGTGGGCGGCCCCGAGCGACGCGGCCAGCGACAGGGCCGCCTCCGAGATGTCAACGGCCACGACCCGGGCCCCGGCGGCCGACGCGATCAGGATCGCAGAGAGCCCAACGCCGCCGCAGCCGTGGACCGCTACCTCGTCGCCGGCGGCGACGTCGCCCTGGTCCACCACGGCCCGGAAGGCCGTGGCGAAGCGGCAGCCCAGCGCGGCCGCGGCGACGGGGCCCAGGCCGTCGGGCAGGGCCACCAGGTTCGCGTCGGCGTAGTCGATGGCGACGCGCTCGGCGAAGGTGCCCCAGCCCGAGAAGCCGGGCTGGAACTGGTTCGGACACACCTGCGGCCGGCCGGCCCGGCACTGCGCGCAGCGCCCGCAGCCGCCCACGAACGGGACCGTCACGCGCTCGCCCCCGGCCCACTCGGTGACGTCGGCACCGCACTCGACAATCGTTCCGGCGACCTCGTGGCCGGGCACGTGCGGCGGGTCGATCATCGGGTCGTGGCCCTGCCAGCCGTGCCAGTCGCTGCGACAAAGGCCGGTGGCGTCCACCCGGAGAACCACGCCGTGGGGCGCGGGATGGGGCGGCGGCACGGAGCGGTACGCCGGCTCGGCCCCGAAGTTGTCGTAGACGATGGCCTGCACGGGAAGGAGGCGTTCAAAGGAGAGGGCGGGTCGATGGGATCTCCACGGAGGCCCCCGGCGGGATCGAGCCGGAACGAAGCATCAGGACGCGTCCCGCAGCTGCTCCAGCAGCGCGTCGATTGTGCGGCGCACGGCGGCCTCGTCGACCTCCGCGTCCGGCTGGGGCTCGTGCAGGATCTGCCGGTTCAGGCGCAGGGCCTCCAGCACCTGCTCGCGGTTGCCGCCGGAAACCTCGATGCCGGTGAGGGTGACCGGGGCCTCCTCGTCCGCCCCGGTCTCATCGTGGTCGAGAGGAAAGAGGGACATGGTCCAGACGGAGCTGTCGCGACGGGTCCGATGGCGGGCACCCCGAGAGCGCGGGCCGGACCGGTTCGGCTCAGCCGTAGGTCTGTTCGCGCTGCTGCATGGCCTGGCGGGCGTTCTCCTGAAGCCACTGGCCGAGCTGGAGGGCGTGCTCGGGCGTCAGCACGAGCGAGGCCTGCACCTCTCGGGTTAGCTCTCCACGGGTGACCTGCTGGCTCGTTTCGCTGAGGTCGACCTCGCCGCGCTCGTCGATCTGATGGCTCACGTGGTGGGGGATGCTGGCGCGCTCGACGTAGAGGTTCGCCACCACGGAGGCGCCGTCCGGCGTTGGCCCCCCGTGGGCACCGGTGGCGGTGATGGTGCGGACCTGGTCGGCGTCCTCGTAGACGAAGGTGATTTCGTTCGGCGCGTCGTCGGGCATGGGAGCAAATGGGCCGTTCGGAAGAGCGGGGGCGCGTGGACGCGGTCAGTTGTTGTGCTCGGCGGCGCGGCGCCCGGCCTCGATCATCTCGGCGACCGTCATGCCGGAGCTGGTCTCCCGCTCCTGGAGGTCCCGGTAAATCTGGCCGGCGATAGTGTCCGGGTTCCCGAAGATCTGATACACGAGCTTGTAGAAGGTCTCCTGATGATTGGCCGCGACCTGGATGTGGATGCCGTCCTCCGTGCGGAGGGACAGCATCTCCTCGTCGGCGTAGGCCTCGTAGAACACCTCAACGTCGTCGTCCATGTCTCGCGATCGGGAAATTGGGGGCGGGGGGAGCAAGCAGGGCGATCCCATAACGTACGAAACAGCGGTCAGACGGTCACACGCCCCGAACCGTTGGATCTTGGGGCCGGAGGCGGAGCAGAGGCGCACCTGCCCTTGACCGTTTGTGGGGGCGTGAAGGGAACGGGCATGAGGGCACAGACGGGCTGCCCCTCACACTGCGGCGTGCCCGCCCGTGTCCCCGGGCCCGTGGCGTCCGGGGACGTCCACAGTGCGTGGGGGAGTGGGGGCGGAGGGGCGTCCCGTTCCGACGGTTCCGCCGAGGGAAGCAGTCTCGGCGTCTCGGCGCAGAGGCCACGGGCCGCGCACCGTCCGCGGACGAGGCGAAGGGGAGGGCTCAGGCCCCCACGGTGGCCGAGCGGTAGTCGCGGCTGATGCGGAGCCACTCCCGGCTGCGGTAGCGGTAGTAGATGACGGCGGCGGGGACGCCGGTCTCGAGCACGAGGGCGGCGTAGAGGCCCCAGAGCCCGAGGGCGGTGGTCGCGCCGACGTAGGTCACCGGCAGGGCAAAGGCAAAGAGGCCGATGATCTGCCCGTAGAAGGGCCACTCGGTGTCGCCACTGGCGCGGAGCGGCCCCATGGCGCCATTCATCACGCCCCAGAGGAGGACGCTCAGGCAGGCGGCCCGGACGAGATCGGCCGTGATGTTGAGCGTGTCGGCGTCCTGGACGAAGAGCCAGCTGATCGGGGTCGCCCCGACGAAGACCACCAGCGCGACGACGGCGAAGGCGGCCACGGTGTAGCGGAATGTGGCGTCGGCGAACGTCTCCGCGTCGGCCTCCGCGCCGCGGCCGAGGGCCTGTCCCACGAGGCTGCTCGACGCGAGGCCGAAGCCCCAGCCCGGTGTGTTCATGAGGGCCCGCACCCGCAGGGCCACGACGTAGGCGGCCACCACCTTGGGCCCGAGAAGGCCGACGATGGCCAGCATCGGGAACTGCGCCCCGTTCTGCACGATTTTCCGGAGGGCCAGGGGCGAGGAGATGCGCACGAGGTGCCGCGCGTCGGCGGCGTCCCACCACCGGCCCCGCCAGTCGATCCGGATCGGAAGCGGCCCGAGGCCGGGCAGACGGCCCCGCGCAAGGCCCCAGGCGAAGAGGGCACAGCCCCCGACGCTGCCGATGACCGTCCCGATCGCCGCGCCCACCACCCCGAGGCCGAAGACGAAGATCAGGACCCCATTCAGGGCGATGTTGATGACGGCGCCCCCCGCCCGCACCACCATGGGCGTCTGGGCGTCGTCGGCCCCGATCAGGGCCCGGCTCGCGATCAGGTTGAGGGCCGAGAAGGGCATCGCGAGACTCGCCACGCGCAGGTAGTCGATGCCGTACCGGATGGCGGCCTCCCCGGTGCCGATGAGGCGGATCAGCGGCTCGGGCACCGTCCAGAAGACGACCACGAGGGGCAGGGTGGCCGCCAGCGCCAGGCCGGCGCTCACAAAGATCGCCACCCCGATCTCATCGTGCCGGTTGGCGCCGTAGCGCTGAGAGACGAGGCTGATGGTGCCCCCCGCGATGCCGCCGCCCACCATGAACGTCATGGTCCAGAACGGCACGCCGAAGCCGACCCCGGCGATGGCGGAGGCCCCCAGGGCCGTGCCGACCATCGCCACGTCGGCGGTCGCCTTCGACATGCGGGCCAGGCCCGTCACGATGCGGGGCCACGCCAACTCCGAAATGCGCTGGGCCCGGGGACGAGACAGCAGTCCCAGGTAGACCAGCAGGCGGCCGAGGCCGTCGATCAGGGCCCGGACAGGATTCAAGAGCGTGGACACAGACGAGGCGCGGAGATTCGAGGGCGACAGGAACAGGTGGATGCCCCCTGCATCCAAGTCTACCTGCGGCCCCGCACGACGTTCGTCCACTGCGAATGAAGTACAGCCCCTTCACACAATGCACGCGGGAGCGAACGGCCTATGAGCCGGACCCGGCCAGCTCTTCGACGGCGGCGGGGCGCTTCGGGAGATCGGGGCCGAGGATCTGTCCCCCCTCGTTCGTAACCAGCACGTCGTCCTCGATGCGAATGCCCCCGAGTCCTTCGTACGCCGCGACGGCCTCGTAGTCGATGAACGCCTCGTGGCGCCCCTCGGCCCGCCAGCGCTCGATGAGGGAGGGAATGAAGTAGCATCCCGGCTCCACCGTCACCACGAAGCCGGTGCGCAGCGGCCGTGCAAGGCGCAGGGTGTGGAGGCCGAACTGCTCGCTTCGTTCCTGATCCTCGGCGTACCCTACACGGTCCTCGCCGAGGTTCTCCATGTCGTGGACGTCGAGCCCCATCATGTGGCCGAGGCCGTGGGGGAAAAAGAGCGCGTGGGCGCCGGCCTCGACCGCGGCCTCGGCCGTGCCCGTCATGAGGCCAATCTCCATGAGATGGTCGGTGAGCACGCGGCAGGCCCGCAGGTGCACCTCGCGGAAGGGGACGCCCGGCTCGACGGCCGCGATGGCGGCGGTCTGGGCGGCGAGGACCGCCTCATAGATGGCGCGCTGGCGGGTTGTGAACGGACCGCCCACCGGCACCACGCGTGTGATGTCGCCGGCGTAGTGCTCCGGTGAGGTCGCGCCGGCGTCGACCAGGAGCAGGTCGCCGGCCTCCATGGTACGGGAGTAGTCGTGGTTGTGCAGAATCTCCCCGCGCACCGAGCAGGTGGGGCGGAAGGAGAGGCCCGGTCCGTCGGACTCGGCGATCCCGCTGAGGGCTCCCGCGACGTCCCGCTCCCGACGGCCGGGGGCAGCCCGTCGCATGGCGGTCCGGTGCAACCGGGCCGTCGTTTCGACGGCCGTCTTGATCTGATCGATCTCCTCCGTCGACTTGACGGACCGGTGCTGCACGACCGTCCGGATGAGCGGGAGAGAGGCGTAGTCGTCGACCCGATCGGCGGTGATGCCGGTGAGCTGCTCGAGCCGACGGGCCTGCCGGTCGCGGTAGGGGGGCAGAAAATGCACCGGTCGGTCTGCCTCGATCGCCGAGGCGAGGGCCTCCGGGAGGGCCGACCGGGGAGCGGTCTTCTGCACACCGGCGCGCTCGGCCCGCTCCCGCAGCGGGGCCTGCTCGCCCATCCAGATCACGTCTTCGAGCTCGGGGTCGTCGCCGTAGAGGCACGCCTCGCCGCTGTCGAGGTCAATCAGGCCGTCCACTGCCGGCTGGTCGAGGCCGAAGTAGTAGAGAAACGTACTGTCCTGGCGGAAGGGGTACGGGTTGCCGCGGTAGTTCATCGCGGCCGACTCGTTCCCGAGCAGCAGCAGCAGGCCCGAGGACGGGCGGTCGGCCCCGAGGATCGACTGGCGCCGGCGGGTGTAGGTGGAGCGAGAAAGCATAGGGAAGAACCAGAGGCGAGGGGAAAGCGGACCGGACCACGCAGAGACGACGGGTCTACGCCGAATCGGGCGAGCGGCCGCCCCTCAACACACGGAGGAGGGCCCGAGCCTCCGACAGGTCGTGGATCTCGCGGAGCGTGTGATAGGACGAGTATCCCGCGTAGATCGTGACCAGAAGCACGGGCACCAGCCAGCGGAGCACCAGGCCCCAGGAGGAGAAGCTCATCAGCCAGTGTCCGACGAGGAGCCCGAAGTAAATCCCCGCGACGAGCATCGACAACAGGGAGTACTGCGCCGACGACAGCCGCGCCTCGACGCTCTCGAGCACCGAGGCGTACTGTCGCTCTTGCAGGGCCTCCAGGTCCACGACGCCGGCCAGGCCCGCCCGCACCCCGTCACTGCCGTGATCGGCAAGGCGGTCGTGGACGCGAGACTGCAGGTGGTCCGGAGACAGTGAGGCCATGGAGGAAGAGCAGGTGGGACGACGGGGAAACGAAGGAGGCCTGTGTCAAAGTGTAAGGGGTGCCGCCGCGGAGGTCAACACACGTGACCCCGACCAAGAACGAGCCTCCCAAACGGGGAACGTTGCGTTTCGGCAATGTCCTTGTGTATTATTGCAGTCCGATTTTCTCTCCCACAGGTCCATTCGCCCATCGGCATGGCCCCTCACGAGGACTGGACCGAGTCACACGACCTCGCACTGATCTACATCGCCCTCGCCTACGGCACCGACCACGAGTTGACGGAGGGGGAAATGACAGCCCTCACCGATGCCCTTCGCGACTGGGCGGTGGTGCCGGACGATACTCACATCCAGGAAGTCGTGATGGAGGCCGCGACGGCGTTCCTGGAGGGGAATGCCCGCGCGGAGGTGCGCCGCTCGATCGACGACCTGGCCGAGGGGCTCAGCCTCTCCGAGCGTCGGCGGGCCCTCCGCGACATGATGCGCGTGGCCGAGGCCGATGGGGTGCTGCTGGAGAACGAGCAGGGCCTCATCCACATCCTGGCGGACGCCTGGTCGCTCAAAGAGATGAGCGACGACCTGGTCGAAGGCACCTCGGCGACCGTCCAGCGGGAGGGAGAAGACTGGGGGCTGATCCACGAGCTCACCTTCCTCTACATCGTCGTGGCGCACAGCGCCGACAACGACCTCTCGGACCGTGAAATCGAGACCATCCTCGATCGCCTCCAGGAGTGGGAGCCCGACCGGTCGCGGGAGGCCCTCCGGGACGTCTTTCGACGGGCCCTGCAGGTATACGCCGACCAGCCGGAGGCGGCCCTGATCGAGGACTCGGTCGAGGCCCTCAAGGAAGCGTTGCCCCTCGTGCAGCGGCTCACGGCGCTCGACGACCTCAACACCGTGGCGCAGGCCGACGGGGCACTCTCGGCCAACGAGCGGGAACTGATCCTGAACCTGGCCCAGGCCTGGGACGTCAACGTCCGTTTGAACGGTCAGACGTAGCGTCGGGGCTGGATTCCTCGGCGGGGCCGTCGTCGCCGTGGGAGGGGACCTGCCGGGCCGTTCCCTGCCAGCGGTCGACGGGGGATGACCCGGAGCCGTCCGGCCCATCCTCAGGGGGGGGGCCGTTCGGCCCCGGCGCTGCGCCCCCAAAGAAGCCAAACTGCACCCGCAGGGATCCCTGCTCCATCTTGTGACGGAAGCGGCGCATCACCAGCTTGCGGATCAGCGCACGAGTGGGGGAGAGGAGGCCCAGAAAGCCGATGGCGTCGGTCAGCACCCCCGGCGTGACGAGGAGCGCCCCCGCCATGAGGATGATGACCCCGTCGATGAGCTCCTTGCCCGGAAGGTCCCCGGCGTTGAGCCGCTCGTTGAGCCGACGCCAGGTGTTGAGGCCCTCCCGGCGGGCCAGGTAGCTGCCGGCAATGCCGGTCGCCACGATCAGCCCGATCGTGGGCCAGAAACCAATGAGCCTGTCCACCTGAATCAGCAGACCGAGCTCGACGGCGGGGGTCAGCAGAAATAGAAGTAGAAGCCGGCCGAGCATGACAAGAGGGTGGGATCGTCGAGGAAAAGACGCGCGCCGGCCTCCTGGGATCGCCTCACATCCCAGTTGTCATACTATGACGGGGAGCTCCGAATGATTCCTCGCCCGCGCATGGGACGGAGGGCGCGGAGAGGAGGGGCGGCCGCTTCACGTTCCGGGCGAGCGCCGGCGGGGGGAGAAGGGGTCGGGACGGCGGCCACACGGTCGCCTTCGGGCCCGGCAGGCGCTGATCGTGGTAAACACCGCCCACAGACAGCACAAGGCGGCGCGATCGCTCGCCGGCGATTCCGGCGACACGACAACAACGCACGGCCCTCACGCGGCGCTACGCTCCACGAAATACTTTTCCTCGTGGATGGCGTCGTCGTCGAGGCCGGCCCGTGCGAGGATGCCCTGTGCCTTGTCGATCATCTGGGGGTGGCCGCAGGTGTACGCCGCCGTGTCGTCGAGCGGGAGCGAGCGGGCGTCGAGATGCTTGCGGAGCACGTCCTCCACGCGACCGCGCTCCCCGGTCCAGTCCGGATCCTCCCAGGGACGGCTCACGGTGGGGACGTACTCCAGCCACTCCACCTCCTGGTTGAGGGCGGACAGCTCCTCCCGGTAGGTGCCGAGCTCCCAGGACCGGCTGGCGCCGTGCAGGATGAGGAGCCGGTGGGGGGCGTCCAGCTCGCCGGCCGCGAGCGCCCGCTGCTGGTGCCGCGCGATGCTCACGTAGGGGCCTACCCCGGTCACCGTGGCGGCCATCACGTGGTGGCGGCGGCTGGTGTCCAGGACGAAGCGGCCGACGATTTTCTTGCGCATCCACACCTCCGCCCCCTGCTCGAGGTCCCAGAGCCGGGACGTCAGATCACCGTCGTCGACTCGTTCGATAAAGAACTCCAGGTCCGTCCGGCCGGGTTCCGAGGCCACGGAATAGGGGCGCAGGAGGGGCCGGTTGAGGGACTCGTCCACCAGGCCGATGGTGGCGTACTGGCCCGGGGTGAAGTCGACGGGCTCGGGCGCGCGCATCCGGAAGACCGCGAGGTCCTCCGAAAAGTCCACGCGCTCGACGAGGGTGAGGACGCTGTACTGGTCGGGGTTGATTGCCATGAACGGGAAAGGAGTCGAACGGAGCGACGTTGGTGTCTATCGGTCGGCCTCGAGGAGTCGGTCGATGAGGTCTACGCCGGAGATGTTGTCGGCCTCGGCGTTGAAGTTCGGCACGATGCGATGCCGAAGCACCGGGGTTGCCATGCGGCGCACGTCGGCCTCGACCGGGGTCATCCGGCCGTCGAGGGCGGAGAGGGTTTTGGCGCCGAGAATGAGATACTGCGACGCCCGGGGGCCCGCCCCATAGCTCAGGTACTTGCTGATAAATTCCGGAGCGTTCTCCGATTCCGGCCGCGTGCGGGAGACGAGCTGGACGGCGTACTCGATCACGTTGTCCGCAACGGGAATCTGCCGCACGAAGGACTGGTAGCGCCGCAGCTCCTGGGTTGACATCACCGGCTCGGGCGAGGACTGAGGCCCCGCAGTGGTGCTGCGAACCACCTCCACCTCCTCGTCGAACGAGGGGTAGTCGAGCCACACGTTCAGCATGAAGCGGTCCAGCTGGGCCTCGGGAAGGGGGTACGTGCCTTCCTGTTCGATCGGGTTCTGCGTGGCGAGCACGAAGAACGGCTCGTCGAGGGCGTGGGTGTCGCCGCCGGCGGTCACGTGGCGCTCCTGCATGGCCTCGAGGAGGGCGGCCTGGGTTTTTGGGGGAGTGCGGTTGATCTCGTCCGCCAGGATGACGTTGGCGAAGATCGGGCCCTTTGCGAACTCGAAATCACGCGCGCCGTCGGCCGTTTCCTGAATGATCTCGGTGCCGGTGATGTCGCTCGGCATCAGGTCCGGGGTAAACTGAATCCGACTGAAGTTGAGATCCAGCGCCCCGGCCAACGTGCGGACCAGCAGCGTCTTTGCGAGGCCGGGCACCCCGATCAGCAGCGCGTGACCCTGAGCCATGAGACACACCACGACCATTTCGATGATGTCTTCCTGCCCAATAATGACCTTCCCGATTTCCCCGCGGAGCGCGTCGTAGGCCGTACTCAGTTCATCGAGGGTCTCGGGATCCTGGGTGTCAGGGGAGGGCATAGATCGAGTGTGCCGTCGGAGGGAGAGGACGGGCCCGCACGGGGGCGAGCCACGTATCGGGAGGGCCGGGGGCGGGCGTCACCGCGCGCTGCGGAGCTGGGACAAGTCGTCCTTGGTCACCCGAACCTCGACGTAGACCTGGTCCCGCAGCTCATTCATCCACTCGCGCATCTTGCGGTTGCGTTTGTCCCGCAGGGCGAGCTGCCGGATCCGCTGGTAGTCTTCTTCGAGGCTGGCCCGGTGGGCGGGCGTCCGGTCGTCGAGGCGCACGATGTGAAACGCATGGTCGCCGTTCAGGAGCTTCACCTTGGTGGGCTGGCTGATCGCGCCAATTTCGAGGTTCCGGATGGTGCGCCGCCAGGAAGGATTGAGGGCATCGAGGACGAGGTCGCGGGCGCCGGACTGGGGATCGGTCACGCGTCCCCCGTTCTCCGCCGAGCGCTGCTCCTCGGAATGTCGTCGGGCCATCACTTCAAACGGCTGGCCGTGGTTGAGGATCGAATCCCGAACGGTCCGGAGGTACGACTTGGCCCGTTCGGCCCCGGTGCCTTCCGACTCCGCCTTGATGAGGATGTGGTTCAGGTCGACGGTGTTTCCGGACTCCGAATTTACGCGCAGGATGTGGTAGCCGTTCTGGCTGTCGTTGTAGAAGACCTGGGACACCCGGCCAACGGGCGTGCGGGAGGCGACGGCGGCAAACTCGGGCACGAGCTGGTCGAGCTTCACTTTGCCGAGGGCCCCGCCGGAGGAGGCGGTGCCGCTGTCGTCGGAAAACTTGCGGGCCATGGCCTCGAAGGACGCTTCGCCGCCGACGATCGAGTCTCGAATCGATGTGATCAGCTTTTCCGCCTCGGCCTTGGCCGCCTCCGACGGCTTCGGGTAGCGGACGATGTGCGACAGGCGAACCGTCTTCGGCAGGTTTGGGAGCGAGTCGGTTGGGATGTTCTCGAACCACTGCCGGACCTCGCTCGGCGTGATGTTGACTTTCTGCGCTCGACGCTGGCGCAGCCGCTGAGCGAGTATCTGACTCCGAAAATTGGAACGGAACTGTTCCTTGATCTCAAGGATGCTCTTCCCGTAGATCTTTTCCAGCTGGTCGCGGCCCCCCGCCCGACTGGCCATCTGGTTGATTCGCCGGCTGAGCCCCTGGGTCACCTGCTGTTCCGAGACGGTAAGGGTGGTATCGCGTCGTGCTTTCTCGGCGAGGAGCTTCTGGTCGATCAACTGCTGGAGGGACTGCATCCAGAGCTCCTCCGAGTAGCTCCGCTGCTGGCGCCGGGTCTGCTGCCGGACGAGCTGGTCCACCTCGGACGTGAGGATGATGTCGTCCCCGACCACGGCGGCGATGCGGTCCAGTGTCCTCGACTGCGCGTGGCTCGCCGGGGCTCCCCCCGCGGCCGCCACCAGGAGACCCACGACGAGGATGGTGAAGGACACGGATTGGCGAAAGGCCGGAACGGGCGAAAGATGCATCAAGGTGGGGGAACGGTCGGTCGAGAGACAGCGGAGAGCAGGCCGGCCGGCACTACGGCGTGTCGATGAGGCCGTCTGCCCGGGCGCGATTCCGAAGGCGTTGAACCTCGCGCGCATACATCTGTTTCCGGCGCCGCACACGGAGGCGTCGGCGGATCTCCGCCTCAACCCACCGGAGTTCCGGTTCCGTCCCTTCCGGAATCCGCCGTACCAGCTGCAGTACGTGGAACCGATTGTTGTCTTCAATCACCGGGGCGGTCTCCCCGTCCTGGAGAGCCTCCAGTTCGTCCCGAACATAGGGCAGTTGGGAGAAGAGGCGGCTCTGGGGCAGAAACCGGTCGGCGAGCCGCTTCGAGCGAGCGGGATTTTGCCCATACTGCTCGCTCAGCCGGGCCCACACCGAGTCGGCCGCGGACTGGGCGGTCGACGTCAGGGCCTGGCGGGCCGCCCGTGCCGAATCGGTGGTCGTCGTCGTGAGGTGACGGACCCGGACGTAGGGCTCGCGCAGGGTGAGCTGGTTTCGGTGGCGCTCGAAATAGGTGCGCACCTCCTCGTCGGTCGGGGGCTTGTCCAGGTTCTCGTAGATCCGGTTCGTCATCGCACCGACGAGCGTGTTGCGGCGGCGCTTGCG
>JBDGQP010000002.1:0-36231 GCA_042218975.1 Salinibacter sp. | reverse complement strand
AGCCGCTGGACCTCGGCGTCCTGGGATAGATTCAGCCGCCGGGCCTCCCGGAGAAGGAGGCTGCGCTCGACCCACTGCGTAATTACCTGTTGGCGGGCCTCCGTCGAGTCGGGGACCGGGCCCATGCCCCTGAGCATCCGCTTCACGTCCGCCTCCTGTAGGTACTGATCCCCGACCCGGGCCACGTAGGACGCGGGCGCGTCCGGGGACCCACAACCGGACAGAATCGCAAGCAGGAGGGTGCCCACCAGGAGGCTGGTGCCCCGGGGCAGAGCGGAACGTTGCGGAATCATGGCACACACGGGCAGCTAAGAGAGCAGGGCGATGGGGGACTAGGGCTTGTCGACCGCCTGCCGAACACGGCCGGGGTAGGTTTCGGCGTCGTAGCGGCGGCGGAGACGGCGGAGAACCTGGTTCTCGTACTGCTTCCGGTAATCCTGAACCACGCTGCTGCGCGCTTCCGCAAATGTTTTCGGGCGGGGAGGCAGGCGGGCATCCCGGTACAGCAGGAGGGACTGTCCCCCCTGCAGGACCGGGCCGACCGTCCGTCCATCGTCGATGGACAGGACCTGACGGTAGACCTCGGCCGAACGGTCCGAGACCATCATCGTATCGAGGCTCACGAGGCTGTCGGCCATAGCGGCCCGCTGCCACGTCGAGGTGGAGACCGCTTTCCCCCGATCGGCGGTGTAGGGGGTGAGTAGGGAATCGGCCGGGGCGCGCAGCACCAGGGTCCGGACGCGCTCGCCGAACCGATACTTCGCGCGGTGCCGACGGTAATACCGGCGGAGCGCGGCGGTGTCCCGGGCGGCCGGGGTCCACACCGAGTCCTGCATGAACCGAAAGGCGAGAAGGCCGTCGCGGTACTCTTGCATCTTGGCGGCGAAGGCCGGGTTCCGCTTTTCCAGTCGGGCCTGTGCGTAGCGGAAGGCCTTCTGGTCCTGCAGCACCTCTCCGGCACTCATCCGCGCGCCCCCATCGGTCTGCGTGACGTGGTGAGCAAGCTGGGCCAGCGTGTACGTGGAGTCCCCGAGCGTCGCGATGGGGGGATCGGCCGTCGCGTCGGCGTCGAGGAGCGAGAGCAGCGGCCGCGCGAGACTGTCGAGCGACGAGATCGGGGCCTGTCGCAGGATCTGGGCGGTGTCCACCGAGACGCCGGCCTCCGCCCGGACCCGGCGGGCGAACTGCGTCTTGCGGCGATCAATGCTCGGCCGGTTGGAGACCTTCTTCTTGAGCCGGTCGTAGGCCGCCTCGAAGGAGGGCTGAGACTTTCGTTTGGTGAGCTTGATGAGGTGGTACCCATACTTTGTCCGCACCACCTGCGAGACGGCGCCGACGGAATCCAGTTGCGCCACCGCCTTCCGAAATGCAGACGGGAGCGCGCGCCGGGACTCGATCATCCCCAGGTCGCCGCCCTTCGCCGCCGTGGGGCGGTGCTCGGAGTACGACCGGGCCAGCTCGGCAAAGTCGGCCCCCTTCTGCACGATCTCGGTGCGAAGGGAGTCCAAGAACTGACGCGGGGACGCCGCGCTGCCCCCGGCCCGGACCATGATGTGGGAGAGACGGACGGGCGGGCGGGCCGGGCGCCGATCGTGAACCTTGAGCAGGTGGTATCCGAACTGTGTTCGGAAGATGCCGCTGACGCTATCCGGCGGCACGCGGTACATCCGGTCCTCGAACGGCTTGACCATCTCCCCGGCCCGGACGTACCCGAGGTGCCCCCGGTACCCGCGCTCTCCCTTCTTCCGGGCAGACGGGTCGTCGGAGTTCCGGTACGCGAGGTCTCCGAACGACACCCCCCGCCGGAGCGAGTCGGCAATCCGTTGCATCTGCCGGTAGGCCCGCAGGGTGTCCGCCGGGGGGGCGTCCGGGCCCACCCGGAGCAGGATGTGGCTCACGTCGACCTCCTGCTTGCGCCGGTTGTAGAGGCGACGGACCACCGGCCCGTAGACGTGGGTCCGCATCAGCCGGGGGCGAGCCAGTTCACGGCGATAGGTACGCATGTCGCGCCGGACGCTCGTGAGGGTGTCGAGGCCGGCCGCCCGTGCGGCCCGCACCTTGAGCCGATAATTGACGTACTGCCCCAGGAAGTTGGCGAGCGCCGCGCCCGAGTCGGGGGCGGGGCGGTCGTTCGCCTCCTGGTACGCGGATTTGAGGGCCGACAGGGTGAGCGTGGTGTCGGCGTAGCGGGCCACGACGGTCGATGCCGTGGGCGCGTCCCCGCTGGACGACGTGGTGGGGGCGCTTCCCGAGCAGCCGGTGAGAAGGAGCACCGACATCAGCGCACACGTCCATGTCGCCCTCATCCATGTCCGTGCCCACGTCGACGTGAGGCTCGACCGACGCATGACGTCTCGGGGTGGGGCGGGAGAAGAGGCATCCACGGGCGGGCCGACGCAATTCTTCGGAGGACAACGGCAGGTCTCAGAATGAGATTCCGGATTCCTCGTTTCACAGCCGACGTCGCGGAGGGGGAACGGCCCCCACGTAATTCCGGGATGCTTCACCCGTCGGCAACGCGCCGAAGGTCCCGGGAGCGGCGGTACAGACGGGCTCTTCGCAAAGCGCCGGACAATTTACGGCGGGCCGTGGAACCGGGGTGCGCTGAGGCTCGAACAATCTGTGATCCTCTGGCCCATCACGGCCCAGATCCTGAAGGTCTTCGACGCTCGCCCCTCCATTTCCTGATCCCCGTCCGCTCATGGCCTCCAGTTCCGTCCGCGTTCGATTTGCCCCGAGCCCTACGGGCCTCCTCCACATCGGTGGCCTCCGTACGGCCCTTTACAACTTCCTCTTCGCCCGGAAGCACGACGGCGAATTCCTGCTGCGGATCGAAGACACCGACCGGAGCCGCTACGTGGAGGACGCCGAACGGGACATCATCGACGCACTCCGGTGGGCGGGGCTCGAGTACGATGAGGGGCCGGGCGTGGGAGGGGAGCACGCCCCCTACCGTCAGTCCGAGCGGGGGGACCTCTACCGGACCTACGCGCATCAACTTGTCGACGAGGGGGCGGCGTACTACGCGTTCGACACCGAGGAAGAGCTTGAAGCCCTCCGGGCCCAGGGGGCGGAAAGCGAGGACACGATTGCCTACGACAGCTCCACGCGCCGGGACATGCGAAACGCCCTGACCATGGCCCCGGACACCGTGGAGCGCAAGGTCAACGAGGGCGACGACTACGTCGTGCGCCTGAAGGTGCCGCGCCGGCGCACGGTCCACTTCGAGGACGAGATTCGAGGCGACGTGTCGTTCGACGCGGCGGAGATCGACGACCAGGTCCTCCTTAAGTCCGACGGGATGCCGACCTACCATCTGGCCAACATCGTCGACGATCACCTCATGGGCATCTCCCACGTGATTCGTGGGGAGGAGTGGCTCTCCTCGACCCCGAAGCACGTGCTGATGTACGAGGCCCTTGGGTGGGAGCCGCCGACGTTTGCCCACCTGCCCCTCATCATGAGTCCCGAGGGGGGGAAGCTCTCCAAGCGGGACGCCGACCGCCTCGGCATTCCCGTATACGTGTCGGACTACCGGGACGCAGGGTACGAGCCGGAGGGGCTCCTCAACTTCCTCGCGCTTCTCGGCTGGAATCCCGGCACCGAGCAGGAGCTGTTCGATCGAGACGAGATGGTCGATGCGTTTTCGCTGGCTCGGGTCGGGTCCAGCGGGGTGCAGTTCGATCTCGACAAGCTCCGCTGGGTGAATGAGCACTACGTCCGCGCGCTTTCGGTCGAGGAGCTTGCCGAGTTGGTCCGCCCGGTCGTCGAGGCGGAGGGGTACGAGGTGTCCGACGAGCGGCTCGAGGAGATCTGTTCGCTGGTGCAGGAGCGGGTCCAGGTGGCCCCAGAGGTCGTAACCGAAAACCGCTATTTCTTCGAGGACCCGACCGAGTACGAGGAGGAGGGGGTCGAGAAGCGGTGGACGGACGACTCCGCCGGCCTGTTGCGCGCCTACGCCGACCGCCTGGAGGGCCTCGATGGGTTCGCCGTGGACGACATCGAAACGGTGCTCCGCGACCTGGCCGACGAGAAAGATGTGGGCGCGGGGGCCGTCATCCATCCGGCCCGCCTCGCCGTGAGCGGCCGGTCGTACGGGCCCGGCGTCTTCGGCCTCATGGCGGCGGTGGGCAAGGAGGCCTGCCTCCGCCGCATGCGGCGCGCCGCCGAGACACTCGGGTAGGCAGGCGCGGGCCGGCGTCGAGACCTGCTCTTCAACGTACGATCGTGCCCGCATTCGCTGTCGATTTCTCTCGTGGGGAGACGCCGAATCGAGGCGCGTGCGTCCGGCCCCACGGCTGGAGTGGGCGGTTCTGGACTCGTTTCGCCCCGGCGAATGCGGTGTATGAAATTGAAGCAGCTTCCTATGGGGTCTCCTCTGCGTCCCCCTCGAGCGCGGATTGCAGGAGCGCCCGGGCGAGTTCCGGGTCGGCGGAGCCATCGGTGGCCTGCATGACCTGCCCCATGAAAAACCCCAGGAGTCCCTCCTTCCCGTCGCGGTAGCGCGCCACCTCGTCGGGGTGGGCGCTCAGGACGTCGTCGACGACCCCCCGCAGGGCCTTCGCGTCGTCGACCCGACGGAGTCCCCGGGCGTCGACGATGGCCTCGGGAGCACCGCCCTCGGCCAGCATCTCGTCAAAGACCGTGCGGGCGGCCCGGTTTGTGATCTCGTCGGTGGCCACCAGGCGAACCAGCGTCGCGAAGGCCGCCGCATCGAAGGGAAGGTCCTCGATGGACCGCCCGTCGAGCGTCCCGCGCAGCTCGTTCACGATCCAGTTGGCCAGGGGACCGGGCGCGTCGAACGTCTCGAGGGCGGTCTCGAAGAAGGCGGAGAGCGCCCCGTCCCCGGCGATCGTGGCCGCGGCTTCGCGGGTCAGGCCCATCGTCTCGTGGTAGCGGTCAAACCGGGCGCGCTCCTCGCCCGATAGCCGCTCGACGGGGTCCGTCTTGCCCTCGAGGGAACGCCGCCGCTGCCGCTCCTTCTGGCGTTCCTTCTCTCGCCGCTGCCGCTCGATCTCCTCACGGGATAGGCTGGCGTCGGACTCCCCCCACGTGTCCCGGAGGGAAACGATCCGGTTGAACACGGGGTGGTCGTCCGTCGAGTCCTCCGGGTCGGGCCAGTAGTAGCCCTGCCGCTCGAACTGCACGCGCTGTCCGTCGGCGATCTCGGCGGCCGCCGGCTCGAGGACGCCCTCCCGGACGGTCAGCGAGTCGGGATTGAGGTGGTCGGTGAAGTCGCCCTCGCCAGCCCTAGGATTGGCCACGTCGAAGAGCCGGTCGTAGACGCGGGCCTCGAACGGCACGCCGCGGGGGGCCGAGACCCAGTGTAGGACGCCGTCCGGCGACCGGCCGTCCGGGGCCGTCCCGTCCCGCGTCTCCGGATCGATCGTGCAGCGCAGCTCCACAACCTCGCCGTCGTCGTTCCTGACGACCTCCTCGCATGTGAGGAAGTAGGCGTGGCGGAGCCGCACCTCCCGGCCCGGGGTGAGGCGGAAAAACTCGTCGGGTGGGTCCTCGCGGAAGTCCTCGCGCTCGATGTAGAGCTCGCGGGTGAAGGGGACTGTGCGCGTGTCCTCCTTGTCGATGTCGCGGGGCCAGTGCGAGGCCTCCAGCCAGTCGACCGTCCCCGGCTCGACGTTGGTCACCACCACCTTGAGGGGATCCAGGACCGCCATCATTCGGGGCGCCTTCTCGTTGAGGTCGTCACGCAGGGCGTGCTCGAAGTGGCCCATCTGCACGCGGCTCTGCGACCGGGTCACGCCCACGCTCCGGCAAAAAGACCGCACCGCACTCGGGGGCACGCCCCGCCGCCGCAGGCCCGCGACGGTCGGGAGGCGGGGGTCGTCCCAGCCGTCGACGTAGTCCGCCTCGACGAGGTGACGCAGCCGGCGCTTGCTCATTACCGTGTAGTCGAGGTTCAGGCGGTTGAACTCGTACTGCCGCGGGCGGGAGGAAATGTCCTCGTCCTCGAGGCAGTGCTCCATCACCCAGTCGTACACGCGCCGGTTGTTGTCGAACTCAAGGGTGCAGAGGGAGTGCGTGATGTCCTCGATGGCGTCCTCGAGCGGGTGGGCGAAGTCGTACATCGGGTAGATGCACCAGTCGTCCCCCTGCCGGTAATGATGGGCATGTTTGATGCGGAAGAGAAGAGGGTCCCGCATGATCATGTGGGGCGAGCTCATGTCAATCTTGGCCCGCAGGACGTGCGCCCCGTCCTCGAACTCTCCGGCCCGCATCTTCCGGAACAGCTCTAGGTTCTCCTCGACCGATCGGTCGCGGTACGGCGAGGGCGTCCCCGGCTCCTCGACCGTGCCGCGATACTCCCGAATCTCCTCCTCGTCGAGACTGTCGACGTAGGCGTCGCCCTGCTCGATGAGCGTAACCGCGTACTGGTAGAACTGCTCGAAGTAGTCGGAGGCATAGTACTCGTGCCCCTCCCAGTCGTAGCCAAGCCAGCGCACCGCCTCCTTGATCGAGTCGACGTACTCGGGGCTCTCGGTTTCGGGATTGGTGTCGTCGAACCGGAGGTGGCACCGCGTGTCGGCCTGATCCGCGTAGTCGCGCTTGATGCCAAAGTTGAGGACGATCGACTTGGCGTGACCGATGTGCAGGTAGCCGTTCGGCTCGGGAGGAAACCGGGTTGTCACACGGTCCCCGTACGTCCCGTCCTCCAGGTCCTCGTCGATGATGTCGTAAATGAAGTTGTCCCGTTCGGACGCGGATGACATGCGCGATGTCCCGTTATGGAGAGCAAATACGTGACGCAGCAAGCGGGTGTCGGTCCGGCGGGCCCGAACCCGGAAGTACCGTTCGCACGGTCCCGCGGGAAAGTTCCTGCTCGGCGCCGTGGGCCCCGGTCGGTGGGGAACGAAGGGACCGTGAAATCGATCGGCGCGAGACGGCCCCGGGGGCGTCGCGGCGATGAATCCGGGGAGAAACCGGCGTGGCAGCCGTGGCGGAGGCGCCCGCCCCATCATGCCTTCGCTTCAGGGCTGTCCCTGCTGGAACGGCGAGCACTTGTACGAGTGCTCGCGGAGCAGCGACCGGCAACCGTACCGCGTTCGATTGTCCGTGTCGGCTGTGCTGCGGACCCGCTGGGCCACGAAGTACCCTTGGCGCCGCTGCCTCCGAGGCCGTACGGTCAGGGTTTCAAACTCCCGGCGGATGGACGCTTTGAACCGGCCCCGACGTACCCGGCCGGAGATCCGGAGGCGCCTGAGGTCGATCTCCATCCGGGAGCCGTGGAGGCTAACGCGAGCCTCCACCGTGCCCTGCCACGTGTCCCGAATCTGGCCGACGAGCCGTCCGTCCTCGACGCTGATCCGAAGCGTACCTCGCTGCAGGACGTTGGTCCCGTTGGTGCGGTACTCCCAGACGCCGACGACCTTGCTTCGGTCATCCGCACGCTCCTGCGCGGTCCGCGACGAGGCACAGGCGGTGATCGTGAACCCCAGGAGGACAAGGGAAACCAACCGGGCAGGACGACGGAAGCGGCTAGGGAGTGCTGTCCACCAGTGCATTAGGAGACTGAGCACACAATTGGAACCGGTGGGAAGACAGACTAGGCCACGTTGCTGTTAAGATTAGGTGAGACAAAAGTTTCTGGATTCGGCCTGGAAGGTGATGGCGCGGGTGGGACTGCCCTGATTCTCACTGTGAGTAGATCCCTGTAGTCCTGTGCGGGGGACAACCATGCGGCATGCCGTTCATGTGTCGAGTAAGACAGACCGCACGCTCTGACACCGGAACAGCCGGGATGAGATGCGATGTATGTTCCGGGTCCAGATGACGGCGCGGCCTGCTCGCGGCGTGGGCCTCGCCCACCGATGCCCACAGGTGTGCAGAGGCAGGGCCGGACGTCTGCCCCACATCGCGTCCACAAGACCGGGCCGAACGAAGAGGACGTCGGTGGGCACTGTGTGAAGCACGGTCGGCACGGACGCCGAGACAAATTCTGTTATTGCAAAAAAGTAGTGTCGCGCCTCCAACAAGTCGGAAGAGCGGTCCTCCACGGGGCTTGCCTGGGTGCTTTTTGAACCGTCGCCCCTGTGTCTCGGCCGAACAGCAATCCCTCAGACAAATGCTGTGGTGAGGAGCCAGGGACAGCCGCGTCGGGGTGCCGCTCCGGGACCGCCGATGTTACTTGGGGGACCGTCGCTCCGGCCCGGGGGGGCCGAGCAGGGAGCGTGCGCGGCGGATGAGGTCGTACACCGCAATGCCGTAGGCGACACCCACGTTCATGGAGATCTTTGTGCCGTACTGCGGGAGCTCCAGGGCACGGTCGGCCGCGTCGACGACGGCCTCATCGACGCCGTGCACTTCGTTGCCGACGACGAGGCAGACGGGAAAGGCGTCCTCTCCGACCTCGGCGGGCGGGATCGACTGGCTGGTTTGCTCGAGGACGGCGATGGTGTATCCGCGGCTCCGAAGATCGTCGAGGACCGGTCGTGCCCCCTCGTGCTTGCTCCACGCGACCGCGTCCTGAGCACCGAGCGCCGTCTTATGGAGGTCCTTGTGCTCGGGGGTGCCGGTATAGCCGGTCAGGTGTACGTGCTCGATCCGCGCGGCGTCGGAGGTCCGGAACATCGAACCGACGTTGTGGATGGAGCGGACGTTGTGGACGACGAGACGGACGGGATGCTTCGGCAAGTGGTCGACCTCCTCGGGGGCCGGCCGCTCGATTTCATCCCAATTCAGCTTGCGCATGGGCGAGTGAGTCAAGACGTTGGAGTGGGTTCCATTGCAAACACCTCGGGACATCCGGGCGTCTCTTCCGCAAACCCTCTACCGGTCCTCGTTGGTTCGACCACTTATGTCCACAGTCCGCCATTCGACTTCGATCTGGGGCGTCTCCCTTCTCCTTCTAATCGGCGGCCTGACGTCCTGCCAGACCCTCCGGCAGGTGACCAATCTGAAGGACGTGCAGTTCCGCATTGATCGGGCCACCGACGCCCGCCTGGCCGGAATTAATCTGGGCGAGGTTCAATCCTACCAGGATCTCAGTGGAGCGGACGTAGCCCGCCTGGGGGCGGCGCTCTCCAACGGGGAGCTTCCCCTCTCTTTCACCCTCCACGTGTCCGCCCGAAATCCCTCCACCAACAGCGTCAGCGCTCGACTGACCCAGATGGACTGGACGCTGCTTCTGAACGATCAGAAGACCATCGACGGCACGTTCGACCGCGAGGTTGTGCTGCCGCCGGGGACCCCCAAGGACGTCCCCGTGGACATCAAGCTCGACCTGATCGACTTCTTCGACGAGAACCTGCGCGGACTGGTCGACCTAGCGTCGGCGGTGGGCGGTGAGGGCCCCCCGGCGAACGTCTCACTTCGGGTTCAGCCGACCGTCCAGACCCCGATCGGTCGGATGAAGTACCCGACGCCCATCACGGTCGTGAGCAAGGAGGTTGGAGGGAAGACGCAGTAGGAGACGGGCGCATGGGCCCGGGACGAGGACGACCACTTTTTGTCACTGCCAAACGCCTCTTTTCTGTGATTGTCACCATCGACGGGCCGGCCGGCTCCGGCAAAAGCACCACGGCTCGCCGCTGTGCCGAGCGGCTCGACTACGTGTACCTGGACACCGGGGCAATGTACCGGGCCGTGGCCCTCGGTTTTCTCCGGGCCGACGTCGACCCGACGCAGGACGATCCCGACAGGGTGCTTTCGTCCCTGTCGGTTGGAGTGGAGTACCAGGAAGAAAACATGCACGTGTTTCTGGGGGCCGAGGACGTGACGACCCAGATTCGCACGTCCGAGGTGGGGACCGTGGCGAGTGAGATCTCCTCCTTCCCGGCGGTCCGGGAGCGCATGGTCGAGGATCAGCGTCGTATCGGGTTCCAGAAGGAAGAGACCTTCGGGGGGGTGATCCTCGATGGCCGCGATACCGGCACGGTGGTGTTTCCGGAGGCGGACGTCAAGATCTTCCTGGTCGCCGACGTGGAGGAGCGGGCGCGCCGCCGTCAGCAGGACTACGCCGAGGAGGGAAAGGACGTCCCCTTCGAGCAGGTGCGCCAAGAGATCGAGGCCCGCGACCGTCGGGACCGGACCCGGGACATTGCTCCGCTGCGCCGGGCCGACGACGCCCTGACCCTGGATACTACCAACCGAAGCATCGATGAGCAGGTCGCGTTCGTCGTAGATCGCGTTAAAGAAGTTCGGGCGTCGGGAACGTCGACGGAGGGGCCTCAATAAAAGGTTAGTCCGACCCAACTACTGCACGGCCGGATTGCCCTTCCTACGGACGGGCGGTCCGCGTCCGCGGACCGCGGTCGGATTGACCTGGACGATTGCATCCGTACCTGTTCACCCATTCACCCCTTGCCGGAGACCAGGTGCCCGGCGAGTACAAACTGACCTGCTGTTCGGGCACCGTTCCCCGACGCGGCAACAACCCACATTATCGTATATGGCAGAAAAGCAAGAACAAGTAGCGACACCGGACGACGAGCAGGAGACCGCATCGGCTGAAGCCCCCGCGGACGCCGAATCGCCAGACACGGAGGCGGAGGCGCCTGCCAGCGAGGCGGAAACGGCGCCCGACGCGGCGGCATCCGACGAAGGGGCGTCCCCCGACGAAACGGACGTCCCCGCCGACGAGGCGGAGGCCTCGACCGACGCCGAGAGCACTCCTGCGTCCAACGGCGCCGAGCCAACCCCAGAGTCCACATCCCCGGACGCGGAATCTCCAGACGCGGGTCCCCCGGAGGCCGACGACTCGGGCGACGACGGCGTCGTCGCGGAAGACCCCGTCAAGCAGCCGCAGTTCGTCAATCGCATCCTCGAGGAAGCGGTCGAGGCGGCCGCCGAGGACATGCACATTCCGACCGGCGACGAGGCGGAGGTGGACGTTTCCGAGATCGAAGAGCCCTCGGCCCCGTCCGTCTCCCTGGAGGAGCTGGAGCGGACCGAAGACGCCCAGGGCTTTACCGGTGAGACTTACGGCCAGACGGTCTCTCTCGACGAGCTTGAGGCCGAGGAGGAAGCCCACACGGACGATCCGGTCTACGACCAGTTCCGGGCCCTGATCGACGAGACGTCGATCGACGTCCGCGAGCAGGACATCGTCGAGGGTCGCGTGCTTCGGGTCGACGAAGACCACGTCGTGGTCGACATTGGCTACAAGAGCGACGGCATCGTTCCCCGCGATGAGTTTGGGGACGTGGAGCTGCATCCCGGCGACACCGTCGAGGTATACCTGGAGCTCAAGGAAGACCGCGACGGCCAGCTCGTACTCTCGAAGGAGCGCGCCGACGAGGTCCGCCGCTGGCAGCGCATCGAGGAGATCTACGAGAACGAGGAGGTCATCGAAGGCACGATCATCCGCCGCATCAAGGGCGGCATGATCGTCGAGCTGTTCGACGGCATGGAGGCCTTCCTTCCGGGCTCGCAGATCGACGTCCGTCCGGTGCGCGACTTCGAGTCGTACCTGGAGACGCGGATGGAATTCCGGATCGTCAAGCTGAACCCGGAGAACGACAACATCGTCGTCTCCCACCGGGACCTCATCGAGGACGAGCTCGAGGAGCAGCGCGAGGAGATCCTCTCGGAGCTTGAGGTCGGGCAGGTGCTCAAGGGCACGGTCAAGAACATTGTTGACTTTGGGGTCTTCATCGACCTTGGAGGGGTGGACGGTCTGCTTCACATCACGGATCTGTCTTGGGGGCGCGTCTCGCACCCCAGCGAGGTTGTGGAGCTCGACCAGGAGCTGGAGGTCGTGGTCCTCGACTACGAGGAGGAGCGACAGCGCATTTCACTCGGCCTCAAGCAGCTGCAAGACCATCCCTGGGAAAACATCGGCGACCGCTACGACGAGGGCGACGTGGTCGAGGGGAAGGTTGTCTCGATCACCAACTACGGGGCCTTCGTCGAGCTGGAGAAGGGCATCGAGGGGCTCGTCCACATCAGCGAGATGTCCTGGACGCGCCACATCAAGCATCCGAGCCAGATGGTGTCGCTCGGGCAACTCGTCGACGTCAAGATTCTCAACATCGACGAGGAGGAGCAGAAAATTTCCCTGGGGATGAAGCAGCTCGAGCCCGATCCCTGGGACGGCATCAGCGACCGCTATCCTCCGGGAACGGTCCTTACCGGAACGGTCCGCAACATCACCAACTTCGGTGTTTTCGTGGAGATCGAGCCGGGCATCGACGGCCTGGTTCACATCTCGGACCTCTCCTGGACGAAGAAGGTGCGCCACCCCGGCGACATGGTCGAAAAGGAGCAGGACCTGGACGTCGTCATCCTCAACATCGACGAGGACCGGCGCCGAATCTCGCTGGGGCACAAGCAGGTGAAGACCAATCCATGGGATCAGTTCGCCGAGGCCTACGACGAAGGGTCCGACACGACCGGCGAGGTCGTCCGGGTCGAGGACAAGGGGCTGGTCGTCCAGCTCCCGCTCGACGTGGAGGCCTTCGTACCGGGCAGTGAGTTGAAGGACGGTCCGCAGAACTTCGAGAACTTCTACCACGAGGACGACGAGCTGGACCTCCGGGTCATTCGCTTCGACAAGGGCCGCAAGGACATCGTCCTGAGTGAGACCGCACGCGTCGAGGACCGAGAGCCCGATGAGATCGACGAGGACGAGACCCCGACCCGTGAGGAGTCGACCCAGCGCGAGGAGCAGCCGTCCCGCGACCGCTCGACCTCCTCCGAGAGCGACGAGACCACGGGACCGACCACACTTGGAGAGCTTTCCGGCCTCGCCGACCTCCGCCGCGAGATGGAAGAGGAAGAGACGTCCGACCGCGCCGAGGCCGCCGAGCAGGCCGCCCAGGAGGCCGTCGACGAGGAGCCCGACGACACTGAGGCCACCGATCAAGCGGAAGCGCCCGAGTCGGACGCGGAGGAGACGAGCGAGGACGCCGCCGCCGAGGCCGAGGCGGACACGGCCTTCGACGAATCCGCCGGATTCCCCGAGAACTTCCCCCGCGTTTCCCGGCTTAAGAATGCGGGCGTCCACTCGATCACCGACCTCCGCGAGGTCGACGACCTGACGGAGCTGGACGGGATCGGTGCGTCCTACGCCGAGGACATCGAGGACGGCCTCGCCGAATTCGACGAGAAAGGAGCGGCCGAGTCCTAGACCCTCCGTCGCGGCGCTCACAGCCCTCCCGAGCACTGGGGACGACCTCCACGCAGGAGGTCGTCCCTTTTCTGTTGGACGGAGCCGCGAAGCCCCCGTCTCTTACGTTCCACTTCCCCCTGGAAGCCCTTTTCTTGCCCCCGAATCGACGCCCAAGAGCGCCGCATCCTCATGGACGACCAGAGCGAGTATCTCCCCAGTGCCAGCAACTCCATCACCATTCGGCTTGAGATTGATAATCGCCCCGGCATGTTGGCGAGTGTGACGTCGGTGATTGGGGAGGCCGGCGGCAACATTGGTGCCATCGACATCGTGCGTCCGGGCGAGGACGCCCTGGTCCGAGACATCACCATCAACACCCGCAGCCACGACCACGCGCGGACCATCGTGGAGGACATCCGCGAGCTCGATGGCGTTGAGGTGGTCAACGTTTCCGACCGCACCTTTCTTCTGCATCTCGGCGGCAAGCTGGAGGTCAACAGCAAAACGCCCCTCCGCACCCGCGACCAGCTTTCGATGGCCTACACGCCCGGGGTGGCGCGGGTCTCCGAGGCGATTCATGAGGAGCCGGAAGATGCCCATCGTCTGACGATCAAGGGCACCACGGTGGCGGTGGTCTCCGACGGCACCGCGGTGCTGGGCCTCGGGGACGTAGGCCCGCGGGCCGCGATCCCGGTGATGGAGGGAAAGGCCCAGCTCCTCAAGGAATTTGCGTCCGTGAACGGCATGCCGATTTGCCTGGACACCACCGACGTAGACGCGGTGGTGGAGGCGGTGGTGCAGATGGCGCCAATCTTCGGCGGGGTGAACCTCGAGGACATCGCCGCGCCGCGGTGCTTCGAAATTGAGGAGCGGCTCAAGGAGCGCCTCGACATTCCGGTCTTCCACGACGACCAACACGGCACGGCGGTCGTCGCCGTCGCGGCGCTGCTGAACGCCCTCGAGATCGTCGACAAGACCCTTGAGGAGCTGAAGGTGGTGATGGTGGGAATCGGCGCCGCCGGGTCCGCCGTGACCGAAATGCTCATGCAGATGGGGGTCCGTGACCTTATCGGTGTCGACCGCACCGGCCCCGTGACCACCGACCGGTCGGACCTCGACCCGGCCAAGGAGCGCTACGCCAAGATGACCGACCCGACGGTTGAGGGCGAGACGCTCCCCGACGTCATGGAGGACGCCGACGTGTTCATCGGCCTGAGCGGCCCGGACGTCATCGACGTCAACGACCTGAAGCGGATGGCCGACGACCCCATCGTCTTCGCGATGGCGAACCCCCGGCCGGAAATCATGCCGGAACAGGCCTACCCCCACGTCGCGGTGATGGCCACCGGCCGGAGCGACTACCCCAATCAGATCAACAACGTGCTCTGCTTTCCGGGCCTCTTCAAGGGCGCGCTGGACTGCCGCGCGACCGACATCACGGACGAAATGAAGATTGCCGCCGCCCACGCCATTGCGGACACGATCGACAGCCGCAGTCTGACGCCGGACTACATCGTGCCCAGCGTCTTCGATAAACAGGTGGTCGAGCGCGTGGCCGGGGCCGTGTCGGAGGTGGCCGTCGAGCAGGGAATTGCCCGACGCAGAACCTAGCGAGTCCGCCCTGGGTCTTGGCACCAGTTCGCGGGGATCATGGCGTCGTCCCGAGGTGCACATCCGGAGGACCCCTCGCTCTTTGCTCCCTCGGAACGGCCGGCACTGCGGGCCGCCGTGCGGGATCTCTCCTGGCTCCGGACGCGCGGGTACGGCGACGATGCCGCTCAGAACCTCGTCGGGGACCACTATCGACTCACCCGCCGCCAGCGCAACGCCGTTGGGCGGTCGGCCTGCGGGGACGCCGACGCGGCCCACCGCCGGGTGCGCCGCCGTCGGCTCTCGGCGTTGGCCGGGGAATGGATCGAAATCGACGGCTTCAACGTGTTGATCACCCTTGAGGGGGCGCTTGGAGGGGCCTACTCCTTCATCGGACGGGATGGAGCCTACCGCGACGTAAGCCCCGTGCAGGGCACCTATCGGCCCGTGGACGACACCGAGCGGGCCATCCGGCTCGTGCGCGCCGCGGCGCACCACCACAGGCTTGAGGGAGTCGTCTGGCGGCTGGACGATCACGTCTCGAACGTCGGTCGGCTGAAGGCACGACTCGATGCCCAGCGGCCCGACGGCCTCGGCTGGGAGATCCGGGTACTGGACGAGGTTGATCGGGCGCTGATGGACAGCGACCGGCCGGTGGCTACTAGCGATAGCAGGGTTCTGGACGCGGTGCGCCGCTGGTGCGTCCTGGAGCGAGCCGTCATTGCCCTACTGCCCGAGGCGCCCCACGTCTGCGACCTGCGCCCGCCCGAGGAGCCCGGGGGGCGTATCGGCCCGCCACGGCCGTAGCCCTTCTCGGCCTCGGCGTTTCGCTTTCTTTCGTCCCAATCCACCTCCGTGCTCATGGCCTCCCTCACGACGTACCTGCTGGTCTCGGGCGTCGACGCGCCACGCGACCTGGAAGGGCACCCGGCCCTCGAGTCGTATGATGTTGAGACGTACAACGTAACGGACGACGAGGACGGCCCCTCCCGGGTCACTCTCGTCCACGAGAGCGACCTGGAGGACCGGGTGGACCTGAGTGACGCGGCCCGGGCGCTCTCCGCCGCGTTTCCGGACGCGTCGGTGGTGCTCAGCGTCGTCGAAGAACGCTTCGACCACGTCGAACGGCTAAAGACCGTTCTTTACCGTGGCGGAAACACGGCCGGGAGAATTGAGCATGGTTACGTGTTCAACGTAGGTCAGGGTTAAGCTTGGGAGAAGAGGAAGATACTGATGAAATATGTTGACGTCGCGGCCCAGAACCAGAGAGCTTTGAAAGATATGGAAAGAGGGAACCGCTGTGTAGGGTGAGAAATTGTATCCTGCACATCAAACAAGAAAGAAATGGATTATCACAATGGACGTTGATTATCAGATGGAAGTGAAAGACCGAGACGAAGCAGAACGTGAACTTGGGGCCAGTGGGGGACGCGGCCGCACGTCTCGCTACGAGCCGATCGCCCAGAAGTGGAGCGAGATCGGAGACGACGAGTCGATCGTGCTTTCCGACCTGGGGAAGAACGACATCCAGAACCTGCGGAACTTGCTCTACCGCCGCTTCGGGAAAGAGAACGTGATTGTCCGGTCCGCGAAGCAGGACGACGACACGTTCAAGGCCGTGGTCCGGGCCCGGGATGGGGACGAGTACCTCCGTCAGGACTAAGTCCGTCCCCGGCAGCTACTCTTCGACGGAGTCCATTTGGGCCTTCTGGAGCTGCCCCGAGTAGTCGACGTAAATGGTTTTCTTCTCGGTGAAGAACTCGTAGGCGGCCCATCCGCCGTCGCGGTGCCCGTTGCCGGTGTCCTTCACGCCACCGAACGGCATGTGCGCCTCGGCGCCGATGGTGGGCCCGTTGACGTAGGTGATGCCGGCCTCCAGGTCGCGCATGGCCCGGTAGCTCTTCCTGACATCGTTGGTGTAGATGGCGGAGGACAGTCCGAATCGGGTATCGTTGGCCACCGCGACGGCTTCTTCGTAGGAGGACACCGAAAACACGCTGAGCACGGGGCCGAAGATTTCTTCCTGTGCGATGCGCATGTCGGGCGTCACCTCAGTGAAGAGGGTCGGGGGGTAGAAGAAGCCCTCCTCCGGGGCCGAGGGATCGCCGCCGAACGTGAGGACCGCCCCCTCGTCCTGGCCCATCTCCACGTATTCGTGGACCTGTTCGTGGGCGGTCTGGTTGATCAGCGGCCCAACGTCGGTCTCCGGTTCGTTCCCGTCGCCGAGCACCAGGGCGCCGGCCTCCTCGGCGATCAAGGACACCATCTCGTCGTGTACCTCCTCGTGACAGATGAGCCGGCTGGTGGCCGTGCAGCGCTGGCCTGTGGTGCCGAAGGCTCCCCAGATGGCCCCATCCAGGGCCAGATCGAGGTTGGCGTCGTCCATCACGATCATCGGATTTTTTCCGCCCATCTCGAGCGAGACCCGTGTGTTGTGCCGCCCGCAGGTCTCGGCGATGGCGGTCCCGACCTCGTAGGAGCCCGTGAAGCCTACGGCGTCGACCTCGGGATGCTCGACCAACGCCTGGCCGGGGTCGCCGTCCCCGTGGACCACGTTGACGACGCCGTCCGGAAGGCCGGCCTCGAGGAGCGTCTCGACGAAGAGGAGCCCGCTTCGTGGGGCTTCTTCACTCGGCTTGAAGACAATCGTATTCCCGGCCGCGAGCGCCGGGAGAATCTTCCAGGAGGGCACCGCCACCGGAAAATTCCAGGCCGTGATGATGCCGCAGACCCCCACCGGTCGGCGGATCGACATGTTCATTTTTTGGGGCAACTCGCTCGGCACGGTGTGCCCGAACAGGCGACGCGTCTCGCTGGCGGCGTAGTACGCGGTGTCGATGGCCTCCTGCACGTCTCCCTTCGTCTCGAAGACGGGCTTGCCCATTTCGCGGGTCATCTTCTGCGCGATGTCCGCCTTCCGGTCGGCGAGCAGGTCGCCGGCCTCTCGCAAAATCCGGCCGCGCTGCGGCGCCGGGCGGCGATCCCAGGCCGGAAGGGCGTCCGCCGCGGCCGAGACCGCCTTGTCCACGTCCGCGGGGCCGGAGGCGGGGAATTGCCCGACGATGTCCGTCGGGGCCGCGGGATTGGAGACGTCGAAGGTCTCTCCGGACGCGGCGTCGGTCCAGGCGCCGTCGATGTAGTTGTGGAAGGCGTCGGGCATTGGGAGACAGGGGTATTGTGGAAGAGGCGGCTCGGCCCAATGTACCAGTCAGCACCTGAAGTCCACAAGTGGCTGGTCGGGGGCCGGGGACGAAGGACGAAGTGAACATGAACGAGCTCGTCCAAATAGGCCCGTCGGTCGAACCCACGGACGGTGCCGCAGTAACACAACGCCGACGACCCATCGTCCTCGCCACCACTCGTGTGACACATGCCCAAAACCCGTTCGTTGGACTTAGAACAGCGCCTCTCCGAGCGCGTCCGCTCGACCCCGCCCAGCGGGATCCGCCGCTTTTTCGAAATTGCGGCAACCATGGACGACGTCATCTCCCTGGGCATCGGGGAGCCGGACTTTGTCTCCCCCGATCCCATTATGGACGCGGGTCACCAGTCGCTCGACGACGGCCACACCAGCTACACCTCCAACGCCGGAAAGCAGGAGCTCCGCGACCTCCTCGCGGACTACTATGCCGGCCGGTACGGGGTGGAGTACGACCCGGAGAGCGAAATCCTGGTGACGGTCGGCTGCAGCGAGGCTATGCAGGTCACCATGCAGGCCCTGCTCGATCCCGGCGACGAGGTGTTGATTCCTGAGCCCTGCTTCGTGTCCTACGGGCCCAACGCCCGGTTCGCGGGGGGAGAGGTGGTGCACGTGCCGACGTCCGTCGAGAACGACTTCCAGGTCACGGCCGCCGACATCGAGCCGCACCTCACCGATCAGTCGAAGGTCCTCTTTCTGGGGTATCCGAACAACCCAACCGGGGCGGTCCTTCGTCGGGAGACGCTGGAGGAGATTGCCGAGCTCGTGGTGGAGGAAGACCTGATGGTCGTCTCCGACGAAATCTACGACCAACTGATCTACGGGGACGCCCGGGAGCGGGGACACGTCTGCGTTCCCTCCGTCCAGGGCCTGCGGGACCGCACGGTCCTGCTCGGCGGCTTTTCGAAGAACTACGCCATGACCGGCTGGCGCATCGGGTTTGCCTGCGCCCCGGCGCCCATCCTGAAGGGCCTCTACAAGGTGCACCAGTACATGATCATGAGCGCCCCCACCATCGCCCAGGACGGGGCCATCGCCGCGCTCCGAAAGGGGGGCGACGCGGTGGCCCGCATGCGGAAAAGCTACGACGAGCGGCGGCGCACAATTGTCGACGGCTTAAATGCGGCCGGGCTCCCGACCTTCGAGCCCGAGGGGGCGTTCTACGCCTTTCCCGACATCACCTCCACCGGGCTTTCGTCCGAGGCGTTCGTGCGGAAGCTGCTCGAGGAGGAGCAGGTGGCCTGCGTCCCGGGGGATGCCTTCGGCCCGAGCGGGGAAGGGTACGTTCGCTGCTCGTACGCGACCGGCCTCGAGGACATCGAAGAAGCCCTCACCCGGATCGACCGATTCGTGAGCCGTCAGAAACGTGCATGACCCGCGTCCTCCGCTCGCCGATTGTCGTAATCTGTGCCACCGGCGTCCTGGCCGGCGTCCTGCACTGGGGCGTGGGGTGGATGGCGACGCCCCTCGCTGGTGGGGTGGCCGGCGCCTGGTCGGCCCGCTGGCACTGGTGGGCCGGGGCCGCCGGCGTGGGCGGGGCCTGGGCCGCCGCCATCGTCTACACGGCCGCCGTGGCGCCGGGCAGCTTCCGGGTGCTGCTCGACACGCTCGGGGCGCTGGGGGGAAACATCCCGGGCATGGCCTTTGTAGCGCTCCCCGTTCTCGTGGGCAGCCTCCTCGGCGCCCTCGGGGGCGGCATTGGGCGGTGTCTCCGCCTGCTCTGGACCGCCGACGCCTAACTGCAATCCGCTCCTCTTTCTCCGTCATCACCGCACGCCGACCCATGAAAAAGTACACCGAGAGCGAATTGGAATCCCTCGTCGAGCGCGTCGATGCGCTCGGGGGCTATCTTTGACGTAGACGGCCGCCGCGAACTGATCGAGGAGCTGAACCGGGAACGGAGGGACCCGGAGTTCTGGGACGACCCGGACCGGGCCCGCGACATCGAGAAGCGAATTGCCCGTGAGGAGGAATGGGTCGAGGCCTGGGAGGCCGTAAAGGAGCGGGCCGAGGACCTCGAAACCCTCCAGGTGCTGGCCGAAGAGGAAAACGAGGACCTGGAGGCCGAAATTTTCGCCGAGGCCGAACGGCTCGAG
Source organism: Salinibacter sp. (assembly GCA_042218975.1). Lineage (GTDB taxonomy): Bacteria > Bacteroidota > Rhodothermia > Rhodothermales > Salinibacteraceae > Salinibacter. The sequence goes on along the minus strand of JBDGQP010000002.1, from coordinate 16,280 downwards.
GCGGAGCTCGATCGGCTCGAGCTCCAGAGCCTGCTCGACGACCCGGACGACGAGCGGAACGCCATTCTTACGATCAACCCGGGGGCCGGAGGCACCGAAAGCCAGGACTGGGCCGACATGCTCCTTCGCATGTACATGCGGTGGGCGGAGCGCAAGGACTACGACGTCGAGATGGTGGCCTACCAGCCCGGCGAGGAGGCCGGGATCAAGAGCGCGACCATCACGGTGTCCGGCGAGTACGCGTACGGTCGCCTCAAAAGCGAATCCGGCGTGCACCGCCTGGTGCGCATTTCCCCGTACGACTCCGACAGCCGGCGTCACACGTCCTTCGCCAGCGTCTTTGTGTACCCGGAGGTCGACGACAGCATCGACGTGGACCTCAGCGCGGGGGAGACGGACTTCCAGACGTTCCGCTCCGGCGGGAAGGGCGGGCAGCACGTCAACAAGGTGGCCACGGGGGTACGCTTGGTCTGGGAGGGCGAACTCTCGAACGGGGAGGAGGTCACGATCACCGCCGAGTGCACCGAGGAGCGGAGCCAGCTCCAGAACCGCAACCGGGCGGAGAAGATGCTCCGCAGCCGCATCTACCAGGCTGAGCGGGAGATTCGGGAGCGCAAAAAGGAGAAGATCGAAAGTCAAAAGAAGAGCATCGAGTGGGGCAGCCAGATCCGGTCCTACGTCCTCCATCCCTACAAGATGGTGAATGACCACCGAACGGAAACGAAGATCTCGAACGCCGAGGAGGTGCTGGACGGCGACATCGACGAGTTTATCCAGGCCTATCTCCTGCAGGGCCGGAAGGAGCGGGACACCTCCCCGGCGTAGGCGGCCGCGTCGAGGCCCGTGATTGCCCTGCCCCGAAAGCCGGTTATCGTGCCGCCCGGAGACGGACGGGGCGTGGTGGTGAGGGCACGGGGGAGACGCCCTCCGGAAGGGCCGAACACACGGAAGGGGAGGGGACCTCCCGCTTCCTTGGGGCAGGTGATCAGACCCCCGGATGCGGAGACGTCGTCGGATGCAGAGGCGGCCGTAGGCGGGGCGCGGTCCCGGGCCGAACGCCAGAAACAACGACCTGGGGCTGTCGTTTGAGTTTCCGATATCAGTTCCAACCACAGGTGGAGACGACGATCGAGGGTGGCACTACGCCGCCCTTTTTTGTTCGCCGGAGGCGAATTTTGGGACGCGACTACACGACACGCATGCTTTCGAACGACGGGCTTCGACGGTGAATCCTGCACAGAGCCGCATCGCCGAGGAGGTTCGCTCCCTCACCGAGGAAGTGATTGCCGGTACAGGCTACTTCCTCGTCGACATTCAGGTGCGGGGACACAAGGGAACGAGGGTCATCGAGGTGTACATCGACTCGGCCGACGACTTCGGGCACGACGACCTCGCGGTGGTGAGCAAAGAACTGGGCTTTTTGTTGGACGTCGAAGACACTGTAGATGGAAGCTACAAATTGGAGGTATCTTCGCCGGGGATTAAACGCCCCCTTCAGGTGCCCCAGCAATACCAGAAGAACGTTGGCCGCACCCTACGCGTACGGTATCAACGAGACACCGAAGAAGAAATCGTCGTCGGCGACCTGATGGACGCCGACGACCGGGCGGTCGAGCTTGAACTGCCCTCGGGGGAGCGGCTGGAGCTCCCGTACACGGCCATCACTCAGGCTCGGGTCGAACTGCCCTGGTAGTGGGGGGCACGGGGGAGATGCTCACTTACACACGGACGAACGCTCTAATTTATGCGAAGTGAAGACCTTGTCTCTTCCTTTGGGGAAATTGCCCGAGCGAAAGACATTGACCGGGATACGCTTCAGATCATCGTCGAGGATGTATTCCGGGCGATGCTTCGCAAGCGGTATGGGTCGGATGAGGCCTTTGAGATCATCTTCAACCCCGAACAGGGGGACATCCAAATCCTCCACATCCAGGAGGTCGTGGGGGACTGGGACCTCGTGGACCCGGTCACGGAAATCAAGCGCTCCGAGGCCCAGAAGATCGACGAGAGCTTCGACGTCGGCAACGAGGTGGCCAGCGAACTCGATGTGTCGGACTTTGGGCGCCGGGCGGTGATGACGGCGCGGCAGACCTTCCGCCAGCGCATCCGGGACATCGAGAAAGAGCAGGTGTACGAGGAGTACACCGAGCTCATCGGGGAAATCGTCGTCGGGGAGATCTACCAGGTGCGCCGTCACGAGACGCTGCTGATGCACGAAGACACCGAACTGGTACTCCCGAAAAGCGAGCAGATCCCGGGAGACCACTACCGAAAAGGCAACATGCTCCGAACCGTCGTGAAGGAGGTGCGCCGGGACGCGGGGAGCGACCCGCAGGTCGTCGTCAGCCGGACCTCCCCGGTCTTCATGGAGCGCCTGTTTGAGGTCGAGGTGCCGGAAGTCTACGACGGCCTCGTCGAAATCAAAAAGGTGGCCCGGATTCCCGGCGACCGGGCGAAGGTCGCGGTGACGAGCCACGACGAGAAGGTGGACCCGGTCGGGGCCTGCGTCGGCGTGAAGGGCGTTCGCATCCACGCGGTGGTTCGGGAGCTCTCGAACGAAAACATCGACGTGATGGAGTGGTCCGACGACCCGCAGGAGCTCATCGCCCGGGCGCTCTCCCCCGCGGAGCCGACCAACGTAACCCTCAACGAAGAGGCGGATCCGCCGCGAGCCCGCGTCGAGGTGGTGGCCGACGAGGTGAGCCAGGCCATCGGCAAGCGCGGCGTCAACATCAAGCTTGCCTCGCAACTGACCGGCTTCGAGATCGACGTCTACCGCGAGATTCCGGCCGACGAGGAGGACATCGACATCGAGCAGTTCGGCGACGAGCTCAGCGAAGAGACCATCCAGAAGCTTAAGCACATCGGGTGCGACACTGGAAAGGCCGTCCTCGAGCTCCGTGCCGACGCTCTCGCGCGCCGGGCCGGGCTCGACCGGGATGTGGCCGAACGGGTCCTCGACATTATCGAGACGGAGTTCGAGAAGGGCCCCGGCATCATCGAGTCCATCCGCAACGGCCGCTTTACGGTCGAGTCGGTCCTGGAGCCCGAGGCCACCGAGGCGGACGGCACGACGCCGGCGGAGGCACCACCGACCGACGCCGACGGACCCGACGCACGAGACTCGGGAGGGGCCCAGGCGGCCCCCGCCGACGCCGAGACCGGAGTGGAGGACTCGGAACAGGAGACGTCCGAGGAAGAGACGCAGATGACCACATCGGATTCGGAGGAGATCGTGCCCGCCGACGAGGAGTCCGAGGGCGCCGACTCCTCCGTAGAGGCCGACGCCCCGGCATCGCCCCCGACCCCCAACGCCGAAGCCCCCGACGAGGAACCCGACGCGGCCGACGACGCCCGCGAGTCCAGCGATGAGCCTGCCGCTGAGGAGTCCGACGAGGTCCCCTCCGACGGTGAAACGGACGAGGCGCCCGACTCGGAACCCGTCACGAAGGAATCCGAAGTAAAGCCCTAGCCCCTTTCTCCAGTTTGCACGGTCGGATCCCCGTTCCGCAGACTGACTGAGCAACAATCCCACTCTACATGGCGACTACGGAGCAAACATCCTTCGAAAAGCGACTGTTCAAGGTCGCGCGAGAGTTGAACGTCTCCACGGACCGTGTCGTGGAGTACCTCGAGGAGCACGGCTACGAGGACTCCCTGACAGGGAGCGGCTTCAACGCCTCGATTGTGGACGAGGAGGCGTACCTCGTACTGCGGGACGAATACGCCGACGACGCGGAGGCTGCGGCGCGGATCCGTGAGCTCCGCTCCGAGAAGGAGGTCGACGCCGGCACCACGCACGACGAGGTGGCGACGCTCGACGAAGACCAGGACGCGGCGCCGGACGTGGCCGACGAGGACACTGACGCCGAGGCCGATGTCTCGGACGCTGAGGAGGCCACAGAGGCTGAGACCACAGAGGCTGAGGCGGCCGAGCCCGAGGCCGCCGAGCCCGCGACGGACGAAGCGACCGACGCCGAGGCCGAGGTCGAGGCCGCCGCGGAGACGGCGCCGGCCGAAGCTTCCCCGACAGCGGACGATGCGGCCGAGGAGGAGTCCCCCGCCGAGGCCACCGAGGAAGAGACGGTCGACGCCGAGGACGGTCCCGACACGGAGGCCGAGGCGCCGTCCGAGAAATCGTCTCCCGATGCCGCCGCGGACGCCACGGCCGAGGAGGACGCGCAAGCGGACGCCGTGGCCGAGGAAGACGCGGGACAGGCCGACGCCGAGCCGGCCGACGACGCCACCGCGGACGTGGAGGCCGACGAGGCACCGACCGACGAGGCGGCCGACCCCTCTGAGGACGAGGCTGCCCCGGCCGACGCGGAAGCGGACACCGACGCGGAAGCGGACACCGACACAAACACGGAGGCCGGGACAGAGGCCGAGACGGACGCGGAAGAAGGCGTGGCCGACGCGGAGTCAGACGCGGAAGACGCCGACGCGGAAGACGCCGACGCGGATACGGAAGGCGAGGAGGAGGAAGGGTCCGGTACCCTGAAGGCCAACCGGTATCGCCTGAGCGGCACTCAGGTCGTCGACAAGGTGGACGTCAGCCAGACCCAGCGGCGCAAGCGCAAACGCAAAGAGAAGAAGGACAAAAAAGACAAGAAAGATAAGAAAAAGAAAAAATCAAAGAAGAAGTCCAACAAGAATAAGAGCAAAAAGAAGAAGAAGGACCGCGATCTCGACGAGGAGGATGTCGAGCAGACCATTCAGGAGACCCTGCAGGAGCTCGAGCAGGGGGCCAGCCGGGAGCGACAGCGCCGTCGCCGTCGCCGCCGCGAGCGGCATGAGCAGGAGCGGCAGCGCCGCCGCGAACGGAAGCGTGAGCGCGAGGATGTCGTCGAATTGACCGAATTCGTCACGACCGGCGAGCTTGCCAACCTCATGGGTGAACCGGTCAGCGACGTGATCGACACGCTTTTCGAGGCGGGCATGATGGTGTCGATCAATCAGCGTCTCGACCGCGAAACGATCGAGTTCGTCGTCGACGAGTACGACATGGAGGTTCAGTTCGTCGACGACTTCGGCGAGGGAGTCATCGAGGTCGAGGACGACGATCCGGAGGACCTCGAGCCCCGTGCCCCGGTCGTCACGGTCATGGGCCACGTCGACCACGGCAAGACGTCGCTCCTCGACCACATCCGGAACGCAAACGTCGTCGCGGGCGAGGAAGGCGGCATTACCCAGCACATTGGGGCCCACTATGTAGAGCTGACCGACCACGAGGACGAGGCTGTTACGTTCCTCGACACGCCGGGCCACGAGGCCTTCACGGCCATGCGGGCCCGTGGCGCCAAGGCCACCGACCTCGTCATTCTCGTCGTAGCGGCCGACGACTCGGTCATGCCGCAGACGATTGAGGCCATCAATCACGCCCAGGCGGCCGACGTGCCCATCATCGTTGCCATCAACAAGATGGACAAGCGGGAGGCCGACGCCGAGCGCGTCCGCGCCGAGCTGGCCGAGCACAGCGTGCTGGTCGAGGAGTACGGCGGTGACGTACAGGCCTCCGAGGTGTCCGCCGAGACCGGTGAGGGCATCGACGACCTACTGGAGAAGGTGGTCCTGCAGTCCGAGATCATGGAGTTGCAGGCCAACCCGGACCGGGAGGCCTCCGGCGTCATCATTGAGAGCCGTCTCGAGAAGGGACGGGGAAACGTCATCACGGCGCTGGTGCAAAACGGCACCCTTGAGGTCGGCGATCCGTTTATCGCTGGCAACCACAGCGGCCGCGTGCGGGCCATGTTCGACGAGCGAGACAACCGCATCGAGGCGGTGGGCCCCTCGCAGCCGGCCCTCGTGCTCGGCTGCGACGGCTCGCCGGAGGTCGGTGACCAGTTCATCGTCATGGAAGACGAGGGTGAGGCCCGCGACCTGGCCCAGGAGCGCCAGCGCATCCACCGCGAGCAGGAACTCCGCCGCAAGAGTCAGGTCTCGCTCGATCAGGTCAGCCGCCGGATGGCGGAGGGCGAGTTCCACGAGCTCAACCTCATCATCAAGGCGGACGTCGGCGGGTCGGTCGAGGCCCTGTCCGACGCGCTTCTCAAGCTGCGGACCGACGAGGTGGCCGTCAACATCATCCACAGCGGCGTGGGGGCCATCACTGAGAGCGACGTCATGCTTGCCCGCGCGTCCGACGCAATTATTCTGGGCTTTCAGGTGCGGCCCACCTCCGGCGCCCGGACCGCCGCCGATCGTGAAGAGGTCGACATTCGCACCTACTCGGTCATTTACTCCGCGATCGAGGATGTCCGCGATGCCCTTGAGGGACTGCTCTCCCCGAAGCGTCGCGAAGAGACCGAGGGCTACGCCGAAGTGCGAGACACCTTCAGCGTCCCCGACGTGGGGACCGTGGCCGGCTGTTACGTCACCGACGGCAAAATCAGCCGAGACCACCGCGTCCGGGTCGTTCGGGATGGAGTGGTGGTCTACGAGGGGGAAATCTCTTCTCTCAAGCGGTTCGACGACGACGTCAAGGAGGTCCAAAACGGATACGAGTGTGGCCTTGCCATCGAGAACTTCGACGACGTGAAGGTTGACGACGAGCTCGAGTCCTACGTGGTCGTCGAGGAGAAGCGGAAGCTGGAGGAAATCTAGGCCCGCCCGTCTTCTGCCGCCGGGGGAGCCCCGGCGGTCGCTCCCCTTCACTCCTGGTTACGGATTTGAGTTGCCGATGAGCATTCACACCGAACGTGTAGCTGAACTGATTCAGCGGGAGGTGGCCCGCATCCTACAGCGGGAGTACTCCGATCAGCTTCAGCCGATGGTCACCATCACCCGGACCCGCATGACGGGAGATCTCTCCATCGCGTACGTCCACGCCAGCGTCATGGGGGACTCCTCGGAACAGCGTGAGGCGACCTTCAATCAGTTGGAGGCCCTCGCCCCTGAGATTCGGGACCACCTTGCCTCCCGGATCCGCCACAAGGTCCGCGAGATTCCGGAGCTCCAGTTCTTTCTCGACGAGTCGTTTCAACGGGCCCAGCGGATGGAGTCGCTCTTCGACCGCATCCGAGAGGAGCGTCAGCGACGCGAAGACTCCGACGCCGCCGACGACGCATAGTCCGTTCGTTTCGTTCACCGCCCGCCCGAGTGCTCTTGGCTTCCGCCGCTGCTCAGCGCGACATTCCGCCCGACATCGTGTTCGGGCACGATGCGTGGCCCTCCTCCGTTGAGGATGGGGCCGCGTTCCTAATCGACAAGCCGAAGGGCCTGACGTCGTTCGACGTCGTCGAGCGGGTCCGGGCCGGCAGCGGCGTGACGAAGGTCGGGCACGCCGGCACCCTCGATCCGCTGGCAACCGGGCTTCTCATCGTGCTCGTCGCCCGGCCCGCGACGCGCCTCCAGGAGGCGTTCATGCATCTGCCCAAGACCTACGAGGGCACCATGAGGTTTGGCGAGCGCACCCCCTCCCACGACGCCGAGACGGAGGTGACCGAGCGGGCCGACGTGTCGGGCCTCAGCCGTGAGGACATTGAGGACGTGTGCGATCAGTTCAGGGGGGAGATCCAGCAGGTGCCCCCCATGTACTCCGCCGTGAAGGTGGACGGGGAGCGTCTCTACCAGAAGGCTCGTCGGGGAGAGACCGTCGAGCGGCCGCCGCGCCAGGTCCAGATCGACGAGCTTGAGATTCTCGACTGGGCCCGACCGGAGATGCGCTTCCGGGTCTCCTGCTCGAAGGGCACCTACCTGCGAAGCCTCGCCCGCGACCTTGGCGAGGCGCTCGACGTTGGGGCCCATCTAGGCGCACTTCGGCGGACGCGGATTGGGCCCTACGCGGTGTCGTCGGCCTGGCCCCTCCAGGCGCTCGAACAGGCTCTCTCGCAGACGTAGACGATCGATGCGGCGCGAAATTGGATGGGACGAGATCGAGCGGGACGACCGATCGGTGCTCACGGTGGGGACGTTCGACGGCGTGCATCGGGGCCACCAGGCCATCGTCGAGCATCTTCGCTCACGGGCCGAAAAGCACTCGGGGCGGAGCACCCTCATCTCGTTCGACCCGCATCCCCGCTCGGTGGTGCACGGCCAGGAAGTCCCGCTCCTGACCACCGTCGAGGAACGGGCGACGGTCCTTGAGCGGTGTGGCCTCGACCGGTTCGTGGTCATTCCCTTCTCGATGGAGTTTGCCCGGCTCGACCCCGCCGACTACGTAGAAGAGGTGCTCGTCGAGCGCGTCGGCGTGCGGGAGATCACGGTCGGCTACGACCATCGCTTCGGACGGGATCGGGAGGGAGACGTCGATCTCCTTCGAGACTTCGGGGAGCGCTTCGGCTTCTCGGTCGATGTCATTCCCGCCCAGAAGGTCGACCAGGATGTCGTCTCCTCCCGCACCATCCGCTCCCTGCTGCTGGAGGAGGGGGATGTGAGCACGGCCGCCGACCACCTGGGACGGCCGTACCGGCTAGAGGGGGTCGTGTCTCGAGGAGAAGGTCGGGGACGCAAAATTGGCTACCCCACGGCCAACCTGGCCCTCGAGGATCCGCGCAAGCTGGTCCCGAAGCGAGGGGTCTACGCCACTCGGGTCACCCTGCCGGACGGCCGGTCCTGCGGGGGGATGATGAATATCGGCCGTCGCCCAACCTTCGACGAAATGGCGGTAACCGTGGAAGTGCACCTCTTCGACTTCGAGGGCAACCTCTACGGCGACACCCTCTCTGTACAGTTCCTGCGAAGATTGAGGGACGAGCAAAAATTCGATTCCCCAGAGGACTTGACCATGCAACTTTCGGAAGACGAACGCCATTGTAGAATGATTGTAGAAGACACTGGCTAATCCCGGGACCTGCCCGTAGGTTGGGACGGTTCCCTTCCCGATTGGTCGAGGATCCGTCCGCGAAGCCCTTTGCGGTGATCGCGGTTTCTTCTTTAGCATGGCACAATCTAAAGAGGTACCCAAAACCGCACAATGATAACGAAAGAAGAGACACAGGAAATCGTTGACAAGTATGGCAATGGACCGGACGACACCGGGACTCCGGAGGTCCAGATTGCCATTTTCACGAAGCGCATCCAGCGCCTCACCGAGCACCTGGAGGAGCACCCCAACGACAACTCCACGCGTCACGGGTTGCTGAACCTCGTGGGGAAGCGCCGGGCCCTTCTGAACTACCTCGAGGAAAACGAGATCGAGCGCTATCGGTCGATCATCGATGAACTCGATCTTCGAAGGTAGGAATGCCCTCGTGGTGTCCTGAGAGTTTGGGGCGCCGCGTTCGTGTACAGGGGGGGACTCGTCGTACCGCCGCCCCCCGGATTGTCGGGGACACCGTGGGCGAGGGCCCCGGCAGGGACGTGTTCACAATTTGCCGATTGAAGCCGATTGATCGTTATGGAACCGCACGCTGTTATTGAAGACATCGAATTTGTCTCGGACCGCGCCCTTTCGCTCGAAACCGGGCGGATCGCCAAGCAGGCCGACGGGTCGGTCGTCGTGCGCCTCGGCGACACGATGGTGCTGTCCACCGCTACGATTAGCGACTCGGTTCAGGAGTCCAGTTTCTTTCCCCTGACCGTCGACTACCGTGAAAAGTTCGCCGCGGGCGGCAAGGTGCCCGGCGGGTTCATCAAGCGGGAGGGGCGCCCCACCGACAAGGAAACCCTCACCGCCCGCCTGATCGACCGTGCGGTGCGGCCGCTTTTCCCGGACGGGTTCTACCACGACGTCCACCTCGTGAACTTCGTCATCTCCGCGGGCAAGGACTACGACGCCGACGTGCTGGCCGGCGTGGGCTCCTCCGCGGCCCTGATGCTTTCGGGCGCTCCGTTCCAGGGCCCGATCGCCGAGGTCCGCGTCGGACGCGTCGACGGGGAGCTCATCGTCAACCCGACCATGGAGCAGACCGAGCACAGCGACATGGACCTCGTCGTGGCGGGGAAGGAGGACGCGCTCGTCATGGTCGAGGGCGAGGCCGACGAGATTTCGGAAGAGTCCATGATCGAAGCCCTCGACAAGGCCCACCGGTCGATTCGGACCCTCTGCAAGGGCCAGCACGCTCTCGTCGACAAGCACGGGGAGCCGGAGCCCTTCGAGTGGGAGCCCGACGTGGTGCCCGACGATCTCGTGGAGCAGATGGCGGAGCACTACGGCCAGAAGGTCGCCGACTCGATCCGGGGCGACTACAGCAAGGAGAACTTCCACGGGGGCATCGACGCCATCAAAGACGAGGCGGTCGAAAAAACCCTCGGGGACGACGACCAGACGCGGGAAGGCTACACCGCCGACGACATCCGGGACGCGATCGGAGAGGTCGAAAAGAACGAGATGCGCTCGATGATCGTGCAGGAAGGCCGTCGCATCGACGGGCGCGGCACGACGGACGTACGCGATCTCTGGATGGAGGTTGGGTACCTGCCGCGCGTCCACGGCTCCGCGATCTTCACCCGGGGCGAGACTCAGGTTCTCGGCTCCGTAACCCTCGGCACGTCCGAGGACGTCCAGCCGGTCGACGAGGTCTTTGCCGACACCGACAAATCCTTCTACCTGCACTATCGCTTCCCGCCGTTCTCGGTCGGGGAGGCGAGCTACCTGCGCGGCCCGAAGCGCCGGGAGATCGGCCACAGCATGTTGGCCGAGCGGGCGCTCCGGCCGGTGATTCCGGAGCAGGATACCTTCCCCTACACCATCCGCATCAACGCCGACGTGATGGAGTCGAACGGCTCCTCGTCGATGGCCAGCGTTTGTGCCGGCAGCCTGGCCCTCATGGACGCGGGCGCCCCCATCGAGAAGCCGGTCGCCGGCATCGCGATGGGGCTCGTGCAGCACGAGGGCGAAACCACCGTGCTGACCGACATCCTGGGGCAGGAGGACCACCTCGGCGACATGGACTTCAAGATTACGGGCACACGGGACGGCATCACAGCGTGCCAGATGGACATGAAGATTGAGGGGCTCTCCCGAGACGTCTTCCTGAAGGCCCTGAAGCAGTCCCGAGCGGCACGGCACCACATCCTCGACGAGATGGAGGAAACCATTTCTGAGCCGCGTGAGGACCTCTCCCAGTACGCGCCGCGGCTCACCAAGCTCCAGATCGATCCCGAGCGCATCGGAGCGGTGATCGGCCCGGGCGGCAAGGTTGTAAAGAGCATCCAGAAGGAAACCAACACCGAAATCTCCGTCGATGAGGAGGACGGTGTCGGCATCGTGACCATCGCCGCCACCAATCAGGACGACGCGGAGGCCGCCATCGAGCGGGTCAAGCAGATCGTGGCCGTACCGAAAGAGGGCGAAGACTACATGGGCACGGTCAAGGGCATCCGCGACTTCGGCGCGTTCGTCGAAATCATGCCTGAGCGCACCGGCCTCCTTCACGTCTCCGAGATCGCCCACGACTACGTCGAAAACGTCGAGGACTACCTCCAAGTCGGCGACAAGGTGAAGGTGCACCTGCTCGAAGTGAAGGACGACGGCAAGATGCGGCTCACGCGCAAGCCGTTCGTCGAAGAGAAAGCCGAAGAATCGTAGTCGGCACCCCTCTCCGGAGCATCCCCGGAGCGGGCGGGACGTTTGAGCACGGGCGGAGGCGAGGGCCCGACCGGCCCTCGCCTTTCGCGTAGAAACGCCCGGTTGTGCCCGGTCCGCCCCCGCGTTTTGTGTCTTCCCCATCCCCCACCACGATGCACGTCCTTGTTACCGGAGGCGCCGGCTATATTGGCAGTGTCGGCGTCCACGAACTCGTCGCGAACGGCTATGAGGTCACCGTCGTCGACAATCTCTCGCAGGGCCACCGGGCCGCAGTGCACCCCGACGCCACGTTCGTGGAGGGGGACCTCCGCGACCGGCCCTTCCTGGACGCCCTGTTCGCGTCCCACGAGCCCGACGCCGTCATGCACTTTGCCTCGAAGTCACTGGTCGGGGAGTCGATGGAAAAGCCGATGCTGTACCTGGGCGAGAACGTGCACTGTGGGTTGAATCTGCTGGGGGCCGCGGTCGAGCATGAGGTCGAGCGGTTCATCCTCTCCTCGACCGCCAATCTCTTTGGGCACCCCGACACGATGCCCATCGACGAAGCCACGACGATTGAGCCCGGCAGTCCGTACGGGGAGTCCAAAAACATTCTTGAACGGTCCTTGCGCTGGCTCGACGATCTGGACCGGATCCGCTACGCCACGCTTCGATACTTCAACGCCGCCGGCGCCGCCTCCCCCGACCTCGGAGAGGACCACGATCCGGAAACCCACCTCATCCCCATTGTGCTGGAGGTGGCGCAGGGCACTCGAGACTACATCGAGATTTACGGGGAGGACTACGACACCCGAGACGGGACCTGCATTCGAGACTACGTCCACGTCCTCGATCTCGCACAGGCCCACATTCTGGCGCTCGAGGCCCTCGATGAGGGCAGCCGCGTCTACAACCTCGGCAATGGAGACGGCTACAGCGTCCGGGAGGTGATCGAGGCGGCCCGCTCGGTGACCGGCAAGGCGATTCCGGCCGAGGTGGGGCCCCGACGCCCCGGCGACCCGCCCGTGCTCATCGCCAGTAGTGAGAAGGTTAGGCGGGAGCTGGGATGGACGCCCGAGTACGGGGACCTGGAGGAGATCATCTCCACCGCCTGGGCCTGGCACCAGAAGCACCCGGACGGATATCCCGACGACGCGTAACGCGATTCCCCAGCCGTACCTCCTCTTCGCCGTTCCTCGACCCGCTTCGACCGGCATGTATCGCGTCGAACTCCAGCAGTTTGAGGGCCCGATGGACCTCCTCCTGTTTTTTATCAAGCGGGATGAGGTCGACGTCTACGACATTCCCATTGCGCGGATTGCGGACGAGTATCTCGCCTACGTGCGTTTGCTTGAGGAAATTGACCTGGACGGCGTCGGCGACTTCATCTACATGGCGGCGCTGCTCATCAACATCAAGGCCCAGATGTTGCTCCCGTCCACCGAGACGGACGGGGAGGGAGAAGCTGTGGACCCGAGACGAGAGCTCGTCGAGCGGCTTCTGGAGTACGTCCGCTTCAAGGAAGCCGCCGACCAGCTCTCCACTCGCCGTGAACGGCGAGGGGAGCACTTTACGCGGGGCGACGCCTCCTCGCACCGAGAGAAAGTGCAGGCGGACCATGACGCCGAGGTCGACGCGTCGGTCTACGACTTGATGGAGGCCCTTGGACAGATGCTCGACGAATCGGGGACTGAGGACACCGACCCGGTCCACGAGGTCGAGCCCCTCGAGCACTCGGTGGATGACCAGCAGCGATACGTGCTGACCCGACTCTCAGACACCGCGCGCCTGTCGTTTCAATCCCTCGTCCGGACACGCTCGAAGGGGTTCGTGATCGCAACGTTTCTCGCGGCGTTGGAGCTCGCCCGGCAACACTACCTGCGGATTGAGCTCGACGACTCGTCGACTGATTTTCATCTCGTGGAGCGGGAAGAGAAGCCGCTGCAGCCGGAAGACCCCGCCCTCGATCAACTGTCCGCCCCGTCCGGCGACGGCGCCGTGCAAGATTGACCATCTAATTTCTGTTATTGCAAAATAATGTCGCCTGAATCGTCTGAGCGCCAAGTGGAGTCGGGGGAGGCCTCCCCCGGCGAGACCCCGGCGGCGGACCATACGCTGGAGGAGGCCGCCGAGGCAATCATCTTCGCGGCGGACGAACCGGTCCCCGCCGCACGGATCGCCGAAATTGTGGGGGAGGTTACCGGCAACGCGGACGTATCCGAGGAGGAGGTGCGGACGGCGGTCCAACGGCTGAGCGACGAATACGAGACCGCCGATCGGGCCCTTGAGATCCACGAGTGGGGCAAGGGCTACCGGATGGCCACGCGCTCGCCGCTGTCGCCCTTCGTGAAGACCCTTTTTCTGGGAGAGCAGGAGAAGACCCTGTCCCGGTCGTTGATGGAGACGCTGGCGGTCGTCGCCTACCGCCAGCCCGTGACCCGCCCGGAGGTTGACTTCATACGTGGTGTCAACTCCGACTACGCGATCCGGAAGCTACTGGAGATGGAACTCGTCGACGTTCAGGGGCGGGCCGACTCGCTGGGCCGCCCGCTCCTCTACAAAACCACGCCCCGCTTTCTGGAGCAATTCGGCCTGCAGGACCTGGAAGACCTGCCTACGCTCCGGGAGGTCGAGGAGCTGCTGGACGATCCGGCGTTCGACGAAGAACGGGCGAAGCTCCTGCAGCTCGACGCCAAGGAAGAGATGTCTGTCGACATGCTACAAGAGGGGTCCGAGACGGGCCCTGGGGACGAGGGCGTCCCCGCCGATGAGGCCTCCGAAGCGGGCGAAGAGCCGTCGGAGGCGTCCGACGACGCCGAGGCCGGTCCGTGACGCCCCATCAAGAACCATTTTCCCCCGGGGATGTGTTGGGGCACTAATCACTCACAGACGTGACGACCTTCCATGAACTCCGGACGTGACCGCACAGAGCGGAGGGGCATGCGGATCAACAAGTACATCGCGCACACCGGGTATTGCTCCCGCCGGGACGCCGACGACCTCGTTGAGGCGGGCCGCGTGGAGGTAGACGGCGAGACGGTGACGGAGCACGGGACGCGCGTCCGGGAGGGCCAGACCGTGACGGTGGACGGAGACGAGCTGTTCCTCCGGGCTCTCGAGCACATCCTCCTGAACAAGCCCAAGGACACGATCAGTACCACGGAGGACCAGAAGGGTCGGCAGACGGTGCTCGACGTCGTGGGGGTCCCCGACGAAAACCCCTCGGGGCTCTTTCCGGTGGGTCGGCTGGACCGCAACACGACGGGGGTCCTGCTCATCACCAACGATGGTGACCTCGCCCATCGACTGATGCATCCCCGGTACGAGATTTCCAAGATCTACTACGTGCGGACCCAGAAATCCGTCAAGCCCCATCAGATCGACGCACTCCGCCGGGGTGTCGACCTCGAGGACGGGCCCGCCGCGGCGGACCAGGTGGCTTACCTGGATCCAAACGCCAAAACGGACATCGCCCTCGAACTCCACGAGGGCCGAAACCGGCAGATCCGACGGATGATGGAGTCGCTGGGCCACGATATCGTGCAACTTGAGCGGGCGAAGTACGGGAGCCTCACTACCGAACGCCTTCAGCGCGGAGAATGGCGTCGTCTCACCTACGAGGAAGTCCGCGACCTTCGTGAACGCGTTGATCTCGAACAAGACGCTTAACCTATGCAGATGCCTCAACCGGCAACCGACGGCGTTCTGGAGTCCGCCATGGACCGAAAGATCAAGGCCCAGGGCCTCACGTACGACGACGTTCTCCTGGTGCCGGGCCGCTCGTCGGTCATGCCCCGTGAGGTGGCCACCTCCTCCCGGCTCACCCCCGAGATCGTACTAGAGGTTCCAATTCTGTCGGCCGCCATGGACACGGTCACCGAGGCGGACCTCGCCATCGCGATGGCGAGGGAGGGGGGCGCGGGGGTCCTCCACAAGAACATGTCGATCGAGCAGCAGGCCGCGGAGGTCCGCCGGGTGAAGCGCTCGGAGAACGGTATGATCTTGGACCCCATCACCATCTCGCCGCACGACACGGTCTCGGACGCGCGGGACAAAATGAGTCACTACTCGATTGGTGGCATCCCCGTAGTCGACGAGTCCGATAAGCTCGTTGGCATCGTCACGAACCGGGACGTTCGCTTCGAGCTGGAGGGAAACACGCCCATCCGGGAGATGATGACGGAGGAGGACCTGGTGACGGTCCCCGTTGGCACGACCCTCGACGAAGCCGTCCGGATCCTGCAGGAGCACAAGATTGAGAAGCTGCCGGTGGTCGACGAGGAGAACTATCTGAAGGGCCTCATCACATTCAAGGACATCCGGAAACGACGCAAGCACCCCAATGCCTGCAAGGACGAGCACGGGCGGCTCCGTGTGGGGGCGGCCGTCGGGGTGACGCCGGACGTGATTGACCGTGTATCGGCGCTCGTCGAGGTGGGTGTGGACTTTGTCGTTATCGACACGGCGCACGGGCACGCCGAGGGCGTCCTGGAGACTGTCGACGAAGTCACGTCTCGGTTTGAAGACGAGGTCGAGGTGGTGGCCGGGAACGTCGGTACCGCCGAGGGCACCCGCGACCTGATCGAGGCCGGCGCAGACTGCGTCAAGGTGGGGATCGGTCCCGGATCCATCTGCACGACGCGCGTCGTGGCAGGGGTCGGCGTCCCGCAACTCACCGCCATCATGGAGTGCGCCGAGGTGGCCCAGTCCGAGGGCATCCCCATCATCGCCGACGGCGGCATCAAACAGACCGGCGACATTCCGAAGGCACTTGCGGCCGGGGCCAGTGCGGTTATGATCGGGGGCCTCTTTGCGAGCGTAGAGGAGAGCC
>JBDGQP010000199.1:0-4416 GCA_042218975.1 Salinibacter sp. | reverse complement strand
AGCAGGAACCGCTCCAGGCCGGCGCGGCCGTGGGTCGAGAGGGTCACGAGGCCCGTGCCGTTCGCCTCGACGAACGCGGCGATGGCGGAGGGAGCCGAACCCGTTCGCACGTGGGTCTCCACGTCGTCGCCGGCCCCGATCGTCTCGGACACGAAGTCGCTCAGCTTCGCCTTCACCTTCTCGTCGAGGTCGGGCTCCGCGTCGTAGACCGAGCGGACCCCGCCCACGTAGAAGGCAGGGTGCAGGTCCTCCTCGACCACGTGCAGCGTGTCGATCCGGGCGTCGTGGAGCCGAGCCCACTCCGCGGCGACGCGCAGGGCCTCGCGCGAGTAGTCTGAGAAGTCGACCGGCACGAGAATCCGGTCGGGGGCGAGGGGCGGGGCACCGTTCTCGTCGGTCCCCCGCACCGTGAGGACCGGCTGCTCGGCCCGGCGCACCACCTCCTCGGCCACGCTCCCGAGCAGGACGCGGCTCGGGCCGCGTCGGCCGTGGGTGCCGAGGGCAAGGAGGTCGACGTTCTCCTCGCCGGCGTAGCGGAGCACGGCCGGGGCGGGGGCCACGTCCCGGCGTGTCGCCTCGACCACCGGGACCGCGTCGAGCGCCTCCGCGGAGGCGACGCCCGCCCGCGCCAACTCGTCGCGAAGCGGGTCGACCCCGTCGCCGGGGGCGGACTGGTCCCCCGCGTCGTGCAGCACCTCGGCGTGCAGCACGTGCAGGGTGGCCCCGGTGCGGGCCGCGAGGCCCAGTCCGTGGCGGAGGGCGCGGTCGGAGACCGAGGAGAAGTCGCGGGCAACGAGGATGTCGTCGACGGCAAGCATGACGGCGGACGATTGATGAGCGGAGACGACGAGAGAATGAACGCCGGGAAGCATCCTACCATATCGCCGGCCCGGCGTGCTGTTTGTCCGGACATCCTGGCCTCGGAGGCCTGGCGATCCCGCGTCGGCGTGTGGGGAAAGGTCGGACGGGCCCCCAGCAGGTGGACGGGATCTTCTTTCCGCTCAGGGAAGAACTGGAGGGACGGAGCGTATTCTTGAATCATCGCCTCCGACATTTTACCGCTTCCGCATCCCAAGCCGCCGCGCCCGCCGCAATGGAACTCGTTCTAGGCATCCTCGCCGTCACCGTGGTCCTAATTGTGACCGAGGTGGTTCGGATCGACGTCGTGGCCCTCCTGGCGATGCTCGCGCTGGTCTGGACCGGGAGCATTACCGCCGAGCAGGCCCGATCCGGGTTCGCCAGCAACGCGGTCCTGGCCATTATCGGCGTCATGATCATGGGGCGCGGCCTCTTCCGGGCGGGGGTGACCGAGAAGATCGCCAGCTTCATCCTGCAGGTGGCCGGGACGGGCCGGCGGCGCATCCTCTCGACGGTGTCGGTGACGGTGGGCCTCATGTCCGGGTTCATGCAAAACATCGGGGCGGCGGCGCTCTTCCTGCCCGTCATGACCGGCATCTCAAAGCGGGAGAAGATCCCCATCTCCAGTTTGCTGATGCCGATGGGCTTCGCGGCGCTGCTGGGGGGGACGCTTACGATGGTGGGCACCAGCTCCCTCATCGTGCTCAACGACCTGCTGACCGGACAGGGGCTCGAGCCGTTCGGGCTCTTCACCGTGCTTCCGGTCGGTGTTGTGCTTCTAGGTGCCGGTATTCTGTACTTCTTCGTGCTGGGGCCCTACGTGCTGCCGTCCGAGCCCCAGGAAGACGACGAGGCCACTCCCGGGCGCACGCTGCTCAACGTGTGGGGCCTATCCGACTCCATCTTTACCCTCCGCCTCCCCGAGAGCAGCCCACTCGTCGGAAAGTCGGCCGAGGAGTCGGAGATGGGGGTCCGGTACAATCTCAATCTGCTCCGGGTGTACAACCCCGACGGCACCGGCTACGACATCTGGGAGGACTTTCGCCTCGAGGCGGGGCAAACCATCGTCGTGCAGGGGCGGGAGCAGAACGTCGATCGCTTCGCGACCACCTACGACCTGGACCTGACGGAGGAAGGCGTGAAGACCGTCTCCAACTCCAACGAGGGCTACCTCGAGGTCGTGATCCCGGCCCGGTCCCGCCTGGTCGGAAATACGATTCGCGACCTCGGGCTCCGCGAGAAGCACAACACGCAGGTCGTTCTTTTCTTCAGCGAAAGCGAGGTGGTCGAGGACGGGGTGGCCGACCGGGAGATTCGCGCCGGCGACACGCTGGTGCTGCAGGGAAAGTGGGAAAACCTGCAGTTCTTCGACGAGAGCGACGACTACATCACCGTGACGCCGCTGCAGTACGACCGCAAGAAGCCCGCGAAGGCCGGGCTCGCCGCGGGGTGCTTCGGTGGGGCCATCGCCCTGGTCCTCGCCCTCGACCTCTCCATCTCGATGGGCTTTCTGACCGGTGCCCTGGCCATGGTGCTCGGCGGGGTGCTCACCATCGAGGAGGCCTACCGCGCCGTCGAGTGGAAGGTGATTTTTCTGATCGCGGGGCTGATCCCCATCGGCATTGCCATGGAGGTGTCCGGCAGCGCGGCCCTCATCGCCGACACCCTCGTCGGCGCGATTCAGGGCATGCCGCCCGTCCTCATCCTCTTCGCCCTGGGCGTGCTGATGACCATCTTCTCGCTGACGATGTCCAACGTGGCGGCCACCGTCCTCATGGTGCCGCTGGTCCTGGAGATGGCAGGCAGCATCGAGGGCCTGACCTCGCAGGTCCTGGTGCTACAGGTAGGCCTCTGTGCCGCCAACTCGTTCCTCCTGCCGACCCACCACGTCAACGCCCTCCTCATGACCCCGGGGGGCTATCAGGTGAAGGACTACCTGAAGGCAGGGAGTATCCTCTCCCTGATCTTCGTCACGCTGTCGACGGCCGTGCTGTACACCTTCTACCTGTAGGCGAGCCGGCGCACGGGGGCAAAACAGACGCCCCCGCTCGGACGGCATCCGAGCGGGGACGGGGTGGAGCTACGGGGATTCGAACCCCGGACCTCTGGAGTGCGATTCCAGCGCTCTACCAGCTGAGCTATAGCCCCAGTGGATCGGGTGCGCAGAGAGGGTGCGCATCGTCAAAATGTGACGGTCCATGCAACAGGAGAATTTGAGGGGCTGTTCCGGTTCCGGGGCGTAGGCCCGCCGCGTTTGTCGTGAGAACCCTGAGAAGACGAGGGCGTGACGAGCGTGTAAGAACCGGTGTGGGGGCGGCACACGACCATCCGCCGGGTCCGTACAGGAGGCAGCGATTATCGTTTGTCAACTGTCCCTGTCCCGCTATGTCGCACGACCCCCTTCCGACGAAAACGTGCCCGGTGTGCAACCGTGAGTTCGAGTGGCGCAAGAAGTGGGAGGACGACTGGGAGAACGTCAAATACTGCAGCGAGCGGTGCCGCCGCAACAAGGACCGCGACCAGGTGCCCTGGGCGAGAGAGGCCGACTGACGGCGAACTTTGGGGTTTGGGTTGTGGGGTAAGGGTTCCGAGTTGAGGGTTTTGGGTTGTGGGTTGGGGGGGCTGGAGGAGGTCTCCGGGCCGTCTGGGCCGAGCTAGTCGCGGACGAGGCCTGCGAGCGCGCTCGGCGGATCGGCGTGGCGCAGGCTGATTTTGGTCGGCGGGTTTCGGATGTTGGGGCCTCTGCGCCGCTCCTGAATTCGCCGATGCCCTCGAAGATCCCCCCGGTTGCACCGTGTTCAGCAATCCCCTGGTGCCGTTCGCGCTCGGCCTCGCCGCGGTCGTGGTTCTGCTTGCGGTCCTCCGCCTGCCCGCGTTTCTCGGGCTCACGCTCGCGACCCTCGTGGTGGGGATCGTGACGCCCGAGGTGCCCTTCGCCGAGGTGCCCGCCGAGATGGTCGCGGCGTTCGGCGACGTCATGGAGGCGGTCGGCATCCCCATCCTCATGGCGGCCCTCATCGGCAAGAGCCTCATGGACAGCGGCGCGGCGGAGCGCATCGTGCGCGCCTTTCTGTCGAAAACCGGCGACGAGCGCTCCGAGGTGGCCCTGCTCGGGAGCAGCTACGTGCTGTCGATTCCCGTCTTCGTGGACAACGTATTCTACCTGCTCGCCCCGCTGGGCCGGTCGATGTACGCCCGCACGGGGACCAAGTATCCGCTCTACGTGACCGTCCTCTCGGCCGGGGCCCTCGCCACGCACATGCTGGTGCCGCCCACGCCGGGCCCGCTCGCGATGGCCGAGACGTTGAACGTGGACCTCGGGCTCGCAATCCTCGTGGGGGCGGCCATCGCCCTTCCGATGTCGGCGGTTGCCGGGCTCGTCTACGGCCACTGGCTCGATCGGCGCCTCACGATCCCCCTCCGCGAGGCGATGGGTTCGACCGCGTCGACCCTGGAGGCGAAGGCGGCCACGTCGCTCGAGGACCTGCCGAGCCTCGGGGAGGCGGTGCTGCCCATCGTCCTGCCGGTGGGGCTGATCGGGGCGAGCACCGTCACCGA
>JBDGQP010000198.1:0-3841 GCA_042218975.1 Salinibacter sp. | reverse complement strand
TAATGCCTCAAAATCGTAGCGATTCGGATCATAGAATTCGGTGATTTCCCCTGTGTTCTCGTGGGTGCGATACACCCCATCCACCAACTTGAACGCCAACTCAGAAGCTGCGCGGTTGAAACCGTACCGGCGCAGCCCCTCGAGGACCATAAATGTGGTGTTAACCCACGTTGGGCCGCGCCACATGTCTTTTTCGAACGCTGGATCATCCAGCGCCACCGAGGGAACCGGAATGAGCGAATTAAAGCTCGTCGAATCCATCACGTGCCCGCGAATCCTCTGCGCTTTTTGCGAATCGGGGATCCCCGCAAAGAGTGGGATGAGCGACGCTACGGTCTTGGTTTTGACGAACTGGTTCGTCACCACATCCCGGTCGTAGTAAAGTCCCGATCGCTCGTCCCAAAGCACTGAATCAATGCGTGCACTCAACCTGTCAGCCTGAGCCGAGAATCGTTCGGCTTGCTCCTCACGTCCCAATGTTTTGGCCATCTCGGCAAGTGTCTCGCTTTGGAGGACCACGTAGGAGGAAAGGTCTATCGCTGCTAACTGTGATATTTTACCGTTGGGGGACCCGTCACGCGCATCGAAGCGGGGTGAGTTGTCCATTCCCGATTCATAGGGGGCCTTCCAGAAGAAGAGCCCACACTCCATTCGCCGATGTTCGAAAAGCCACTTGTGGTAGGCGACCAGTCGAGGATATGCCCTCGCGAGGGCATCCTCATTCCCATCCCACTGATAATTCTGCCAAACGGCCCACGTCATTACGGGCGGCTGCGTGAGGTCGCTCGAAAGAAAGCGGTTGGCGTAGTGTTGTAGCCTGCCCTGTTCAGCCTTCGCCAACACGGCTCGATTAATCGACCGCGCCGTTTGCACGTCCCAGGGTCTCCAAACCTGGGATATGAAGGCCGAATCCCAGAGGTAGACTCCCCAGAATCTGGGGCTGGGTCGAGCATACCGTGTCTCGTGAAAACCATTCGGCATGTGTAAATTCCGGAGAAGCACGTCGTACACGGCCGCAAAACCTCGGTCCCAGTGCTCCCACTCAGAACCACCTTCCACCATGAGTTGAGGGGGAGAGTGGTCAACGCCTTTTTCGGACCAATGGCGGCTCCCGCCACAACCCATACCAACAAAGATCGCCACGAGCAGAAGAGTTGGCCCTAAAAATTGTATTTTAACAGCTCCTCTTAGCATACGATTTGATTCGTCACACACTTGCTCATGAGGCAAAAACAAAATGCGCAAACAAGCAAGACAAGATTATGGTGCTCGGCAGAAAGTCAACCTTGCTCAGAGGCAGATTTGCCGCTAGGACGCATTTTGAGAAAGGCCCATCGGCCACGTGCTTGAGGGCCGGTGCCCTTCTCTGTCGAGGTGGCCTTTCTTCTTTTCTTTCCGTACTTCCATGAGACCGGGCCCGACATGTTGAAGCTCTGGCCCGCGACCTGCTCGCCGGAGGGACGGAACCCCGATTCTGGTGGCCCACACGATTACCGATCCGTGAAGAAATACATGAAGACCGTTTCCGCGCATATGAGGCTCGGTCCGCCGCCCACCGCAGAAATCGTTCAGAGACTTTTGCACGGATCGGTACCATCACGCCGACCGTGTGCAAGGCGTCTGCGCGAGGGATGTAAACGGGAATAAAGCGGGTTTCCGCGTAGACAGAGAGGGCGGAAAGATGGGCGGACGGCCGCAAGCTTTAGCGGAAGCAGACATCAAGCCCGCTCATTGCCTAGTCCGGGAGCTGGCGGAAGCGCGGGGAGGAATCTTGCGGATCGGCCGGTCCCAACGGCCGGTCAATCCTAACAGAAAAACAAACCCCGAAAAAGCCCTCGTACCGATCCGCAAGAACCCACGTACACGGTCGTCTGCGACAGCTGCAGGCCGTGTGTGGCCGCAAGCAGAGAACGGACGTCGGAAACGTATTCACGCGTCGGTGAGCCGGGCCCGGTATCAGAAGCCGTTCAGCGTCAGGTTCGTGGTGCAGAGGGTGTTTCTCTGCTAGGGGGCAAGTCCGGAAGTCATGGAGTGGCCAATCGGAATAGGAATTCCTATGTTGGAAGGAAAGACGGCGTAGCGTTGGATTAAGTGGGTCTGAGTTGCCTCCGCTTTCTTGGGTTCCCTCGATTTGAATCCGCTCGGACCCGAGTCCCGTCCATCGTCGAACCGACACGCACCCCACCCCACAGCTTCATGCCCAGATTACGCCTGCCCGGTCGACTTCCAACCGGCCTTACTGCAATCGTCCTCCTCGTCGCGGGCCTCCTCCCCTGCCCTCCTGCGAGCGCCCAGGAGCGCTCCGGCGAGCGTTCTACTGCCGAGCCCGAGGAGGTCGGGCTTTCGAGCGAGCGGCTGGGGCACCTCACCCGCGTGGCGAAGCGCAACGTCGAGGAGGGTCGGCTCGCCGGCACCGTCATGCTGCTCGCCCGGGAGGGAAAGGTCGCCTATCTGAAGGCGTTGGGGATGCAGGACCGCGAGGCCGGAGCTCCGATGACGAAAAACACGATTTTCCGGATCGCTTCGATGACCAAACCCATCACGAGCGTCGCGGTCATGATGCTGTACGAGGAGGGTCATTTTCGGCTCAGCGATCCCGTCTCCACGTACATTCCGGCCTTCGACAGCGTGCGGGTGCTTGCCGATTCGGCGGATGCCTCCGCCGAGGACCCGGCGACGGTCCCGGCCAAGCGCCCGATCACCATCCGCCATCTTCTGACCCACACCTCGGGACTGGTGTATGAGTGGCACCCGGAGCTGGGGAAGACCTACGCGGAGGCGGGCATCATGTCCGGGCTCGTGGAAGATGAAAACACCCTCGCCGAAGACATCCCGAAGCTGGCCGGGCTGCCCCTGCTCCACCAGCCGGGGGAAGAGTGGACCTACGGAATGTCCGTCGACGTCCTCGGGCGCCTTGTGGAAGTGGTCTCGGGGAGGCCCCTCGACGCGTTCTTCCGGGAGCGGATCTTCGAGCCGCTCGGGATGGACGATACTCAGTTTCACGTCGGCCCCGAGCAGGAATCGCGGCTTGCGGCGGCCTATACGGTTGGGCCCGACGGCGGCCTCAAACGGATCGAAGGGAAGCAGATGGAGAAGCAGGGCACTGCGGCGTATTCCTATTCGGCGTCCTACCCGACGCGGGAGGATCACCGGTTTCTTTCCGGAGGGGCCGGCCTGACGTCGACCGTCCCCGACTACTACCGGTTTGCCCGGATGCTGCTAAATCGCGGGGCGCTGAATGGAACGAGGCTTCTCAGCCCGAAGTCCGTCGAGCTGATGACGACCGACCACGTCGGCACGCGTCTCGACGATCAGGGCTTTGGGCTCGGGGTTGGGATTACCCGCGACTTGGCGGAGCGCGGCGAGCTCGGCAGTGAGGGGACCTTCTACTGGGGAAGTTTCTGGTACGGAACCTTCTTCATCGACCCCGAAGAGGAGATGATCGGGATCATGCTGGCCCAGAAGCATCCGGCAGGAGAGGCGACCCTCAGCGAAAAGTTTGACATCCTCGCCCGCCAGGCGATCGTAGAGTAGAGGGCCCCGACGTGGAAAGCCTGACGTGGAAAGACAGTCCTCAACCGCGCGGAAGGGGAGAGTTCCAGACGAGAAGGCCGGGCCCCGTGCCAACCGGAGACGGGAAAAGACGTCTCCAGATGTCTCCTCTCCCACCCAGGCCAATCTTTCCGGTCTGAGCAGGCCGCCGCCCCGTCAGACGTTCAGGCAGGGGGCTCGGAATTGTACCGCCCGCCGGAAACAAGCATCGATCTCGGAGCAGCCTCGACGCCCAAGATAGAGTGGGCTGAAGTTTCAGTCGTTCGCCCGGAGCCTCGTCGTCGCGCCC
>JBDGQP010000197.1:0-7299 GCA_042218975.1 Salinibacter sp. | reverse complement strand
AGATGAAAAAGGCAGTCGGGATCGACAGCTGTTTCTCCTCCTGCCCTCGATTCAAACGGCGAAGAACAGGAGTTAGAGCCCCTGCGTAGACGATATGCACGGCGAGGTACGCATACGAGGTCGACGGTAGTAATGAAACCCCCGCAGTTAGAAGCTCTAACCAGAGCCAGAAGGAGAGGAGCATGATAAACAGGAAGGCTCCGCCGAGGAGGAGGTCTTCCACCACAAGAATCCCTCGTTCCGTCCAACTCTGCGACCTGCCCCAATGTAGACCGATGCTGATCAGTGCGCCGACGACTGCCCCCGCAGCCGCAATCGGTAAAGCGATCTGAAGAACAGGGATCATTGACGTCGTTTCGGACTGCCCCTGATTTCTACATCGGGGTGAATGTTAGACTGGGGGCGGAGTGAGAACGGGAGTCTCCACCTGGGGGATTGCAAAAACCCAGGCCGAGAAATTGTTGAAAAGCGCGCTGCGTTCGGCTCAATCAGGCGGCCATTACGGCCTCCGATTCACCGGAGTGAAGAGCCGGTTTCCTTCTCGAGTCTGGCTGAGGCCCCTGTTTTTTCACCGGTCGTGCTCGGTCATTCGGCCAAACGGCAGTGTCAATCCTTCACGTCGGCGGCGCCGAAAGGAGCCCTCCCGAGCACGTTCTCCTCCTGGAGGAGGAAATCGTTCCGCTCTCACGGCCTCGAGCAGGAATGGGAAACCCGATGAGAGACGCGAAAACCGGGGCACGGAAGCCTTTTCGGCACAGAGCAGCCATTACAGGCCCTTCATCGCACGCTCCAGTTCCTTGTCAACCACGTGTGTGCAGGTCATGGTGGCAGCGTCAGAGCGGATCCTTCTACTCGCCTCGATTCTCCTGGTCCTCGGGCTGGCCGGGTTCAGGAATCCTCACGAGGATGGGGGGACGACAGACACAGCCGACCCGCCCAATGTCGTCTTCATTCTGGCCGACGATCTGGGATGGGCCGATGTCAATAGCTTCGATCCCCTCGACCGTGGCTACTACGAGACCCCGCGTATCGACTCCCTGGCGGCCGAGGGACTGCGCTTCACCGAAGCCTACGCGAACGCGGCCAACTGCTCCCCCACCCGGGCCGCGCTCCTCAGCGGCCAGTACTTTCCGAATCAGCCGATCTACCACGTCGGAGCCTCCGGGGACGGCCCGATGATTCCCGCCGAGAATGCGGACGCCCTTCCGCCGGAGAAGGTCACCATCGCGGAGGCCCTCAGCGAAGGGGGCTACCACACAGCCCTCATAGGCAAGTGGCACATTGGCTCCCCGCCCGCGACCGGGCCGACGTCCCAGGGCTTCGACGTCAACATCGGCGGCTACGAGGCCGGAAATCCGAGGAACTGGAAGGGAGGCTACTTCGCGCCGAACAACAATCCCCACATCAGCGACGCCCGCGAGGGGGAGTACCTGACCGATTACCTCACCCGGAAGGCGACCAGCTACATCGAAGCGCACCAGGACGAGCCGTTCTACCTGCAGCTCTCCTACTACACCCCTCACTGGCCGCTTCAGGCCCCGAAGAATCGCGTCGCAACGTACCAGAAGAAAGCCCCCCGCGGCGGCCACGACAATCCAACCTACGCGGCGATGATCGAATCGCTCGACCGGGGCGTCGGGCGCGTCCTGTCGACCCTCGATAGCCTGAACCTGGCCGAGGAAACCATCGTGGTCTTCTATTCCGACAACGGGGGCCATGGCAGCTTCCGGGACCTGGGGCGGGAGGAGAACGGCATCACGGACAATTCTCCCCTCAAGGCCGGGAAGGGCTCGTTCTACGAAGGCGGCATCCGCGTGCCGATGATCGTCCGGTGGCCCGGAGTGACCGAGGCGGGAACCCAGACCGACGAGCCGGTCGCCAGCATCGATTTTTATCCGACCCTGTTGGCGGCGGCCGGGATCGATCCCCCGCAGGGCTACCTGCTCGACGGGGTCAACCTGATGCCCGTGCTTCGTGACCCGAGTACGAGCCTGGATCGTACGGCTCTGTTCTGGCACTTTCCCGGCTATCCGAACAATCCCTGGCGCACCACACCCGTCAGCGTGATCCGATCTGGGGACTGGAAACTCATGACGTTCTACCAGTTCGGCCGCCTCGAACTCTACAACCTCGAGAAGGACAGTGGGGAGACCACAAACCTCGCGGAGGAGCGGCCCCAGAAGCGAAAGGAGCTACACCGGCGGCTCCAGTCCTGGCTCAAGGAGACCGACGCGCCGATGCCTCGCCATCCCGACCCGTAACCCGTGCTGACCAATCCGATTCCACCCTCGTCTGTGCTTCCTACCGTGCGGCATGTTTCCCTCTCGACGGCCGTGCTGCTCGTCGCGTTGGTTTGCTCTCCCAACTCGGTGCTGGGGCGTGGGGGCCTGCGGGTAGTCGGCCCTGAACCGCTCATCGAAGCCAATTCGCAGGGACGGCAGGGACGCGAGGCCTATGGGATCCGTAAACCGACCAGAGGCCCCCGTTCGTCCCCGGAGCGATACGATCCCGGAGATCTGAGACCTCTTCGATTCCCTTTCGCTCCGTTCTCGGAGTAGTTGACACGCATCTCGTCGCCGAGGCGAACGACGAACCCCTCGCTTCCCGGCCCCCACACGCTCACCATTCCGCCGCCGACGTTCACGTCCTGAGGCGCCCACAGCGACCACACGTAGGTATCACGCTCGGTGCGGGTCCAGTCGCGGAATCGCTGCCCGCGAACCGACGAATGCACACCGTCGGCCCCGACCACAAGGCGAAACGATTCCGTCGTCCCGTCCTCGAAGGTGACGGTGACCTGGCCCGGCCTCTCGGCAACACGGCTGGGCGCGGTGCCCATTCGCACCCACTCGTCCGGAATCTCAGACCCCGTAGTGAGTGCCGCGGATCGTTTACGTTCGCTACTGTGCTTTCCTAAAACTCATGCTCAGGAAGGTGGATTCAGCGGCACAGGTACGTTAAAGGGCGCATCGGAGCACCGCGAATTGACTCTACGCCGGATCGAATTGGGCCGCGATGCGCCGTGGAGACGACTTATGTGTCTTAAGGACAACTTACCACAAAACGCCGTTACCTCCTCCCATCCATCTGGGCCGCCCCGAGCACGAAATTGTCCGGCCACGGGAGGGGGATCGGGGCAGGGAGGGATGCGCGGATGTTTCGCCGGACCATGCGCTCCGCCCGGCAGGATGCCCCCTGCAGAAGCGGCTCCGAACGGCCATGACGGCACAGGTGCAGAACCGACTGCAGCAGCAGTTGCGGAAGCGGAAGAAGCAGAGAGGCGGGCCGTCGATCCGGCAGGCGGGGACGGCCGGCTGTCCTTGCGACCGTGTCTCTGCCGGTGGTACCTACACCCGGTCGGTGGTATCTGCACCCGGTCCCGTTGACGACCCGCCGGTGAGTCGGCTACCTCGTCGATCCGGTGGACCGGGTGATGTTCTCGGCGCGCTCCTTCAGGTGCTCGATCTGCCGACGACCCGCGGTGATCTCCGGCACGATGTGAGGACGAACCGGAGGGGTGAGATAGGCGGGCTTCGGGTCCGGCGCCGAGGTGCCCTGCCGGTTCATGCGGTGGCAGTAGGCGGCCAGGCGCTTTGCTTTCTCCCGCGCCTCCAGGAACCGTTCGGCGGCCTCCGCAAGCTCTCGGAGGATCGGCGCCCCCACCCGGTCGGCCACCTCCTGGACCTCCTGTGCGGCCTCCTGTCGGACGCCTTCCAGGTCTTCGATCAACTCTTCTTCTTTCCGGCGGTAGCGCGCGGCCTCCTCCTCCGACGGGGCCGTTCGTCGCTTCTCGCGAGCCTTTGCCAGTTCGGCCTCTAGCCTAGCAAACTCATCGTGGTCCTCCCACCCGGGAAGGTCGGCGATCGGTTCGGCGTTTTCAGCGGCGTTGGCTTCCATTGGGATCGATCGGTTGTGGAAAGTCATAAGGGCGGACTCTCCCACTTAACAGGCAAAATTCATGCGCCTCTGCCGATCCGCGAAGAAGCCGGTGAAGACCGTTCCTGCTTGCGCGTGGAGTACGGTCCCCGACTCCCTTCAGAACGCCTTACAGAGGCCTTTGCACGAGTCGGTGAGTCGACTTCTCCGCCTCGTCCTCGCGGGCGGGATGGGCGATTCGCACACTCCGCTGGACGCGCTCAATTTTCTGCTCGGTCGGGGCGGTCGTCTTCGTCACGACGCACTTTTACGCCGTGCGGGGCGGGCAGCAACAGGTTGCCGTGGCAATGCTGGGCCTGTTCATCGCGCTCGTCCCCGACACAATCGCGAGGGCCGTTCCTGAACTCGGAGGTTGACGGCGGCACCGGAGAAGACGGCGGGACGAGTCGATGTCCCCGAGCGCATCCGCGTACGCACTCGGGGCTTCACCGGACAGTACGTCGGCGATATGACCGGCCGTCTCCTCAAGGGGGCGAAACGTACATCCGGGCTCGGTGCAGGCCCGGCTGTTGTTGTGGCGATGGGTGCGGACGGCGGTCCGGGCCGTGATGCGTACGAGGACCGGCTTCGTGCCGGCAATTGCGGCGGCGCTCTACGCCAATATGCCCTTGACTGCTGGAATCGACGCAGTCTGTGACCGACCGAAAGATCAAAACAGTCTCTAAAGCCCCGAGGGGCCGACTAGGCTGCCCGAGGACGTGACCCGCAACGGGAAACCCGTGTGCCGGAGACGAAGACCGATTCCCGCAGGGCGGGCATCACCGACCGCCGAGGACCACTCTCTCTGCCCGGTGCGAGCCCCGGATGCACGGATGGGGGCGGCCGACATCGAGGAGGGACCGATCTTCCGAGCCGTGCCGGCGGCACTTCTCGTTGCCGCCTCCGGACGCGCATAGACGCCTATTCGTCGCATCGGGGGACCAGTTCGTCGATGCCCTTCCAACGCGTCCCCGCGAGTTCCGTGTCCGCCCGTCCAGCGCTTCCGACAAAACCCATTGTCTCGTCATGACTCACTGCTTGTCCCCCCAATCGCGTCGTCTTTTCGGTTCCACAATCGCCTTCCTTCTGACCCTTCTCGTGGGCGCCACGCTGCCGGTCACGCCCGCTGTCGCCCAGGAGCCCCCCGATGAGGCCTCCCCGTCCGACGCTCTCTCCGCCGTATCCGGCCAATTGACCCTGAGTGGCGTCGTCGGGGTCCCCCGTGGTGGCCTGCGTCGCAACATCAGCGGCCCGGGCGGCGGTCTGCACGCCCACATCGGCGGCTGGGTCGGACCGGACCGTCCGATCCTGGCCGGCCTCGACGTGGGTCTTCTCAACTACGGCCGCACCACCCGACAGGTCCCCTTCAGCGCCACGATCGGCCCCCGCGTGCCGGTGGACGTAACGACCAAAAACAACGTCTTTCAGACGCACCTCACCCTGCGGCTGCAGTCGCGGGTCGGGCGGCTGCGGCCCTACGTCGAAGGCCTTGCGGGCTTCAAGTACCTGTTTACGCGCACCACCATCGGGGAGGACGATGTCAGGGAGAACCTCGGTGAGGAGGTTGCCGGCTCGACCAACTACGACGACTTCGCCCTCAGTGGCGGGGCGGGGGCCGGGATCGACATCCGTGTCGTTCGGCAGGACAACCCAGAAAAGCCGGTGCGCGCGGTGAGCCTGCACCTGGGGGTGCAGTACCTGCTGGGCCAGGAGGCGGAGTACCTGGCTGGGGGAAACTTGGCCGACGAAAACGAAAACGGGCGGCTCGACCAGAGCGAACTGGACGTGCGCCGCTCGCGGACGACCTTCCTGCAGCCGCAGTTCGGGGTTACCCTGCGGTTCCGTAATTCCGACGAGTAGGACCGAACCACCGGGGCCCGAGCCGGTCCCCACGCGGCTCCCGGGCCGTCGAGGCTGTTCGGGGCTACTCGAGGTGGTGGTAGTCGAGCTCGTGCTCCTCGTCGACGGCCCGCTGGACGGGGGCCGACGGCACACCGGGGGTGTGAAAGTCAATCTCCATCCCTTCCGCCGTGGGGACGCAGCGGATGTTCTGTTGCCACGACGGGTTTTTCTCGTCGTAGTCGGTGCGGGCATGGGCACCCCGCGACTCGGACCGCTCCAGGGCCCCGCGCAGGATGGTTTCCGCCGTCGTGAGCATGAAGCGCACGTTCTGGGCCCGCTCGTAGCGGCGGTGCGTGCGGCCGGCCTGTACCGACAGGTCCGCGGCGTCGGCCCGAAGCGTCTGGAGCTGGCGCAGGCCCTCGATGAGGCCGTCCTCGTCGCGGAGAATGCCCGCGTGCTGCCACATCAGGCCGCGAAGGCGGTCCATGATCTCGGCGGGGGCGTGGTCCCCCTCGGTCGCGGCGAGCGCGTCCTGTGTCGCCACGTGGGCCTGCACCGCGGCCTCGGAGAGCGACGGGCTCGGGCGGCTGCCCAGCGTGTCGGCGATGTGGGCACCGGCCACCTGCCCGAAGACCACCGTTTCGATGAGGGAGTTGCCGCCCAGGCGGTTGGCCCCGTGCACCCCGGCAGTACACTCCCCGACGGCGTAGAGGCCGTCGACCCGCGTCTGGGCCGTCTCGAAGTCGACCTCGATGCCGCCCATCGCGTAGTGGGCCGTAGGCGCCACCTCCATCGGCTCTTCCGTGATGTCGACCCCGTGCTCGGCGAACTCCTCCACCATGCGGGGGAGCCGGGCGCGGATGTAGTCGTCGTCGCGGTGGGAGATGTCGAGGAGCACGGCACCGTTCTCCGTCCCGCGGCCCTCCCGGATTTCCTGCTCGTTGGCGCGGGCCACCACGTCCCGGGCGTCGAGCTCCATCTGATTCGGCGAGTAGCGCTCCATGAAGCGCTCGCCTTCGCTGTTGTAGAGCCGGCCGCCCTCCCCCCGCACCGCCTCGGTGACGAGGTGTCCGGCCTCGTCCTCCGGCGTCACCTTGCCGGTGGGGTGGAACTGCACAAACTCCATGTCGCGCAGGGGCACGCCGGCGTTGAAGGCGAGGGCCTGTGCGTCGCCGGTGTTCTCGTCGCGGCGCGAGGAGCTGCGGCGGTAGAGCGACGTGTGCCCGCCTGCCGCGATCACGACGGCGTCCGCGTCGAACGCCACCGGCCGGCCTCCGTCCATGTCGAACCCGACGGCCCCCGCGGCACGCCCGTCCTCGACCACCAGGTCGGTGATGTACAGGTTCTCGCGGTAGGGCACCTCCAGGGCCGTGGCCTTCTGGACGAGCGTGTCCATGAGGGCCTGCCCGGTGCGGTCGCCCACAAAGCAGGTGCGACGGAACGACTGCGCGCCGAAGTAGCGCTGGTTGATTTTTCCGTCGTCGGTCCGGTCGAAGTCCATGCCCCACTCGTCGAGCTCGCGGATGCGATCCGGAGCCCGGC
>JBDGQP010000196.1:0-35165 GCA_042218975.1 Salinibacter sp. | reverse complement strand
CCGAAGGCGGTGCCGCTCATGACCCAGCCGTTGGCCCAGCCCCGCTGCTCGTAGGGAAAGTAGTCGCCCACGTACGCCACGGTGCCGCCGCTCAGCATCCCCCCCCCGATGCCGGCGAGCAGGCGCATGAGGAGCAGCAGTTCGTAGTCGGCCGCCACCGTGTGCATCGCCAGCGTGACGGTCATGAGGCCGGTGCCGTACAGCAGGATGCGGCGGCGCCCGACGCGGTCGGAGGCCGGCCCCGTGATCAGCGCCGAGACGCCCAGCGACAGGGCGTAGGCCGTCAGCAGCATGCCGCGCCAGAAGGCGTTCACGCCCAGGGTCTCCGCGATCTCCGGCAGAATCGGCACCATGATGATCAGCTGGCTGCTGGCCGAAAACATCATCAGCCAGAGCGCAAAGAGGATCAGGTACGGATTCGCCGTCTCCGAGTCGGGCACAGGCCGCGGCGCGGGTGGATGAGGGGCGTCGGAAGTCTGGAAGTGACTGGTCTACGGAAGCAACAGGAGCGTAGGCCGAAAGATGCAGGATATCTGTTTGTGCCCCAGAAGACAGGCGAAATATTCGGCGAAACTCGGGACGAAGAGCCAGGGCGGTGCGCCGACGGCGAACATCCGCCGCGGATCGGATGAAGGCCCGGGGAAGACGGCCCGGTTAACACAAGGGTAATTCTGTGATAATGGTGGGGTTATAGTTGAATCTTATGATTGAAGTGCGCTTTATCCGGTTCCCAATCTGCAGGGCTCGCGGACGGCGCTGTTGTGGATCCTACGGAAAAAGATTGTGTCGCTGCTCATGGCCGATTGCCGGAGGCGAGGACTGTTTGCGTTCGTCCTCGTGTGTTTGTTGGGGCCCTTTTGCGTGTCGGACGCCGCGGGGCAGGATGCATCGGAGCAGACGGCCGACGCCCCCGGCGCCATCGCCGGCGTCGTCGTGGACGCCCAGCAGGGGGAGCCGCTCCCCGGCGCCAACGTGTCGATCAAGGGCACGACGACCGGCACCTCGACGGACCTGAACGGCCGCTACCGCCTCGGTGGGCTGGAGCCGGGGACGTACGACGTGCTGTACTCGTTCGTCGGGTTCCAGAAGAAAACCATCACCGACGTCGAAGTGTCGGCGGGCGAGACCACACAGATCGAGGTCACGCTCGGGGAGCAGACGGCACAGATGGACGAGGTTGTCGTCAAGGCGCAGGCGGCACGGGACACCGAGGCAGGATTGCTCAAGGACCGGGCCAAGGCAGCGGCCATCAGCAACGCCATCGGGGCCGAGACGATGAGCGCCGCCGGGGCCGGAACGGCAGCGGCGGCCATGAAGAAGATCACGGGGGCCTCCGTCGTGGAGGGCAAGTACGTGGTCGTTCGAGGGCTCGGGGGGCGATACTCGAAGACCATGCTCAACGGCGTCGACATCCCGAGTGCGGACCCCGAGGAAAAGTCCGTTCAGCTGGATTTATTTCCCACGAGCCTGCTGTCGAACATCAAGACGACCAAGACCTTCACCCCGGATCAGCCCGGAAACTTTAGCGGAGGGCTCGTGAACATCTCGACGAAGAGCTTTCCCAAAGAGCTCAACTTCACGCTTTCCACGTCAACGACCATAAACCCTCAGGTCCAGTTCGCAAATGGGTTTATCACCCACGACCGGGACCGAGTAAGCTGGCTTGGGTTTGCGAAAAACGGGCTCTCTGTTCCGCCCATCCTCGAGCGGACGCCGACGGAGCAGATCCCGAACCAGCCGATTCTTGCCGAGAATCCGCAACGCTACAGCCGGCTCTCGAAGTCGTTCTCGGGGAGCATGGCCCCTCAGTCCACCTCTCCCCCCGTCAACCAGAGCTACTCCCTGTCGCTGGGCAATCAGAACGATCTCTTCGGGCGGCCGCTGGGCTACGTCGTCGGAGTCACGCTTGACCGGAGCGCGTCGTTCTACAGCGACGGGACGACCGGGCGGTACGAGCTTGCGGGGACGAGCTCCCTCACGCCGATCATCCGGTTGGAGGACCGGAAGTCCACGATTACGTCTACGATCGGGGGCATCGCGAACGTCACGTACAAGCTCGCTCCGAACCACGAACTCGGGCTCAACTCTCTGTACACCCACACGGGCGAGACGCTGACGCGACTCCAGAAGGGAGAGTGGACGGAGGCGGGCTCCAACGACGTCCTCACGAACAGGGCGCTTTTGTTTCAGGAACGGGACGTTCTCTCTCTGGACCTCAACGGGGAGAGTTACTTCGAAGGGCTCGGCGGAACCCGACTTCAGTGGAAAGGGGCGTACTCGACGACCAGTCAGGAGGAGCCGAATCGTCGGTTCTTTGCGTCTCTCGCCAGCGTGAGCGCCTCCGGAGACACGACCCACAGTGCGTCCCTCGTCAATCTGCGGAATCCAGCCCGCATCTTCCGGTCGCTGAGCGAAAATCAATACTCCGGCCAGGTGGACGTAACCGTTCCGTTCCGGCTCGGGGGGCGAGAGGGAGAGGTCAAGCTCGGGGGGAGCTACAACCACGCCACACGGGACTTTTCCGAACGCTTCTTTTCCTACAACCCCCCGCAGGTCCGTATTCCGTTCTCGGGGGACGCCACCTCCTACTTCGTGGACGAGAACATGGGGATCGTCGACTCGACGGGGGGGAGGCCCCAATTCGGGATCACGGTCGACGACCAGACCTCTCCCCTCAACAGTTACACCGGAGAGCGGACCATCGGGGCGGGGTATCTGATGGCCGAGATCCCCATTGCTCGTCGGATCCGGATCATCGGGGGCGCTCGTCTGGAGAGCACCGATCTGTCCGTAGAGGCCACCCCCGAAATGGCCGGTCGGATCAATACGACGGACGTCCTTCCGTCCCTCAACGTCGTCTACGAGGTGACCAGCGAGATGAACCTCCGGGCCGCGGCGACGCGGACGCTCGCCCGGCCGACGTTCCGCGAAATTGCGCCCTACCCGGGGTTCGACTTCATACAGGGGGAGGTCATTGTGGGCAACCCCGAGTTGAATCGCACGCTCATCTCCAACCTCGACCTCCGATGGGAGTGGTTCCCGCGGCCCGGAGAGGTCCTGGCGGCCAGTGCCTACTACAAGCAGATGCAGGACCCGATTGAGCGGGCATTCATCAGCACCTCGTCCAATACGGGGCGGCAGTTGACGTGGAAAAACGTGGACGAGGCCAAAATCTTCGGGGCCGAGTTCGAGGCTCGCGTGCGACTCGATCGCTTTGCCGATGCGCTCCGCAACCTGACCGTCGGGGGCAATCTCTCGCTTACACGCTCGCGCATCGACGTTCCGTGCCTCCAGTACGCATCGGACGACAAAGAGCGCTGCGTGCGGGGCGAACTCTACTTCCGCCAGGTGAACAATGCCCCCTCGACCCGCGAGCTGCAGGGGCAGTCGCCGTACCTCCTGAATCTAAATCTGGAGTACGACAACCCCGAGACGGGGACCTCCGGCGGCCTTTTCTACAGCGTCTTCGGGGAGCGGTTGTCGGTGGTGTCCTCCGGCAGCATTCCGGACGTGTACACCCAGCCCCGGCCGGAGCTAAATGCGTCCCTCTCGCAGTCCCTTCTCGGGCGCTGGGAGGTGGAGCTGAGCGTCGAAAACATTCTCAATAGCCAGCACGCCGAATCCTACGTCTTCAAGGGGGAGACCTACCCTTACCAGCGGCACACGAACGGACGATCTTTCTCCTTCGGAATCACCTACAGCATCCACTAGACCGGTCAGCTGTGCTCAGCTGACGCCACGGCTCGGGGGCTTCCCGAGAGGAGCCGCCATTCAACGAGACCTGAGAGGCAGACCCGAAGGGGTCTGCCTTTCGGCATTCTAGGGGCGTGTTATGAAATCATAACCCGCTCGGTACTCACGCACTTTTCCACGGACAACTCACACCATGGACACATCCACAAAAAGGGCATTCTCGCGAATATCTCTTCTCCTATTCGTTCCCCTACTGGTGGTCGGGCTGTCGGCCTGTGACAGCAACAACTCCAACATGGACGGGGGGAGCAACGGCCAGACGGCACAGGCCCCCGTGGCCAGCTTCACCGTCACCGACACGAGCGGCGCGTCGCGCTCCTTCGACGCCTCGGCCAGTGAAGATCCGGACGGCGGGTCGATCCAGTCCTACTCGTGGTCCTTCGGGGACCAGGGCAGCGGATCGGGCTCGTCGATCACCCACTCCTACGGCTCCGCGGGCGCGTACGACGTAACGCTCGAGGTGGTCGACGACGAGGGCGCCAAAGACGACACGACCGTGACGGTGAACATTCCCGACAATACGGTCGTCGTCACCAACGACGTCGAATCGAACACCACCTGGACCTCCAACAAGACGTACATCCTCGACGGGCTGGTCTTCGTGGACGGGGCGACGCTCACCATCGAGCCCGGAACGGTGGTCAAGGGACGCCAGAAGAGCCAGATCTCCACCAACGACGGGGCCAGTGCGCTGATCGTGAAGAAGAGTGGGAAGATCGACGCGTCGGGACAGCCGGACACTCCCATCATCTTCACCAGCACGGCCGACGACCTCAGCGATCCCGGGGATCTGGGGCCGCAGATTCGGGGCCTCTGGGGAGGCGTTGTGCTGCTCGGAAACGCGCCCACGGCCGAGGGCACCGCCACGCAGATTGAGGGTGTGCCGGCAAGCACCGAGCAGGCCACCTTCGGGTCCGGCAGTCCCGACCCGAACGACAACTCGGGCACGCTCGAGTACGTCTCGATCCGACACGGTGGATTCTCGATCTCCGGGGTGTCCGGCGACGAGCTCAACGGCCTCACCCTGGGGGCGGTCGGCCGCGGGACCACGATCAACCACGTAGAGGTGTTCGCCAACCTGGACGACGGCATCGAGTGGTTCGGCGGAACGGTGCACGCCACCCACCTCGTGGCGGCCTTCTGCGGCGACGACTCCTTCGACTGGGACACCGGCTTCCGGGGCACGGGACAGTACTGGTTCGCCGTGCAGGCCACCGACGCCGCCGGACGGGGCGGAGAGCTCGACGGCTTCGACTCCAACACCAGTGAGAACGCGGAGGAGTTCTCCGATCCGGTTATCACGAACGCGACCCTGATCGGAGCGGGAAGCGGCTCCAGTGTCGGGGACGAGACGCTGCGGTTCCGGAATGGAGGGGCCGGGGAGTTTTACAACTCCATCTTCACGGCCTTCCCGGGCATGGCGGTGCGGATCGACGCGGACGACACCGCCGACCAGCGCTGGAGCGATGGCGACATCGTGCTCCGCAACAACGTGTTCTTCGACTACGGAGCCGGCAGTGACATCCCCTCCGTCGTACAGGGGACGTCCCGGGACAGCCGGATCCAGTCGAACAACACCTTCACGGATCCGGCGCTGGCGAGCATCAGCCGCACGCGGAATCAGGGCCTCGATCCCCGACCCGGAGCCAGCGGGCTCCCGAGCTTCGAGGCGCCGAGCAACTTCGACAACACCTCCGGCACGGCGAGGGACAATTACGTCGGGGTGAACATCAGCAACCTCGACAACGCCGGGTACCTCGGGGCCTTCGACCCAAGTGGCGACCTCTGGACGACCGGCTGGACGAAGCTGTCCACCAACGGCTACATGGTTCAGTAGCCTTCCGGGTCTCCGTTCGAAGCAGACGGTCCGCCGGGCCCTCCCGACCGCGTGTCGGAGGGCCCGGCTTTTTTGTTCGGACGGGCGGCCCGGAGGCGGCTGCGGACCGGAACGGTCGCTGCAGATCCCGTACATGTTTTGTAGATTGCCTTCTCCTCGGTACTCCCGCACGTCGACCGGAAGTGAATGGCCCTGCGCTGCCTCTTTATCGTCCAGGGGGAAGGTCGGGGCCACCTGACCCAGGCCATGTCCCTCCGCGGCCGCCTGGTAGAGGCGGGGCACCGGGTCGAGGGCGTCGTCGTGGGCAGCAGCCGGCGCCGGGCCGTGCCGTCGTTCTTCGAGGAGGCGTTTGCCGCGCCGGTCACGTACGTCGACAGTCCTAGTTTCGTCCCCGACCGGAACGACCGATCGGTGCGACTGGGGACGACCCTGCTGTGCGAGCTGGCCCGGGCGCCCGCCTTCCTCGACGGCCTGGCCGCCATCGACGCCGCCGTCGAGCGCCACGACCCGGACGTGATCGTGAACTTCTTCGAGCCGCTGGGGGGGCTCTACGCGGTGCGCTACCGGCCGGAGACGCCGATCGTAGCGGTCGCGCACCAGTACATGTTTCACCACCCGGCCTACGAGTTTCCGCCGGGGCGGCCCCTGCAGCGCTGGGCGGCCCGGGCCTTCGCCACCGTCACGGCCTGGGGGGCCGCGCGGCGCCTGGCCCTCTCCCTGTACCCGGCCCCGGACCGGCGGGACGACGGGCTCGTGGTCCTGCCCCCCCTGCTGCGCGAGGCCCTCTTCCGGCAGCCCACCGGACGCACGGCGCCCTTCTTCCTGGTGTACATCCTCAACAGCGGGTACGCCCAGGAGATCATCCGCTGGCATGAGCGCCATCCGGAGGTGCGCCTGCACTGCTTCTGGGACCGGCCCGGCGCGGCGGCGGTCGAGCACTACGACGACACGCTTACCTTCCACCAGCTCGACGACGACAAATTTCTGTCGCTCATGGCCCGCTGTCGGGGCTTCGTCTCGACGGCCGGGTTCGAGTCGATCGCCGAGGCGATGTACCTCGGCAAGCCCGTGCAGGTGGTGCCGGTCGAGGGCCACTACGAGCAGCGCTGCAACGCCTTCGATACCGCGCGAGTGCAGGCGGGGATCCATTCCACCCGCTTCGACGTAAGCTGGCTGCGGGCCTTCCTATCCCGCCACGCGACCGACGCCGCGCGCTTCCGCCGGTGGGTGCGCGAGTCGCAGTCCCACTTCGTCCGCGAGATTGAGGCCGTAGCCGAACGCCGGGCGGTGCCGGCCCGCACACCGGTCCCCGAGCCCGAGTGGCCGGTGGTCGAGGCCGTCCAGTAGATCGGATGGGGCGAGGACGCCAACCGGGGGCCGGGCCGGGGGGCTGCACGCAACCGTCACTGATCCCGTCCCCCCGACGCGCGTTTGGCTGCGTGATTTCGGCTCCCCGCGAAGCGCTGTCCCCTCGACATCGACCTTCTCCTCCGGGCTTTGATTCGTCTTCGACGCATTCTGCGGGCACTGGGTCGGGGGGCGGCGGCGCTCCTCGTCGGGGCCTTCCTGATCGGCTACGCGGCCCCGTACCTGTCGCCCGCCCGGTTCTGGTGGACCAACCTGTTTGCGGTGGGGCTGCCCGTGCTCGGCGCGGGCGTGGCCGTGCTGGCCCTGGGCCTCTGCGGATGGGGAGGCGTCCGGCGGCGCTGGGGCAAGGTGGCCGTCGGCGGCGGGCTGCTCGTGCTGCTCCTCGTGCGGTTTGGGCCGCGGGGAGCGGCGTGGGCGCCGGCGCCCGCCGCCGAGGGGGTGCGGGTGATGACGTTCAACGTGCCGCCGTCGCGGTCCGACGGCCCGCCCCTGGCCGCCCTGGTCCAGCGGGAAGCCCCCGACGTGCTGGCGCTCCAGGAGGCCCGCCTGCAGACGGGCCGGCGAGGGGCCGACGCCCGCCTGCTGTCGGGCGCCCTTCAAGGCCTCCGGGCGCCGTCGACCGGCTACCGGCTCCCACGGGGGCTCCCCGCGGCGACGGTCGTCCAGCAGCCCGTCTTCGGGCGGGGCCGGCTCGACTCGATGAGCGTTCATCCGCTGCCGCCGGACGGAGAGACCAGTGCGCGCTCCCGGTACACGCGCACCGAGTTCGCCTGGCGGGGCCGGACGGCCGTCCTGTACAACGTGCACCTCCACTCGGTGGGAGCGGCGCGCCCGTGGACGCTGCTTTCGGAGGAGTGGACGTCCCTGGACCGCTGGCGCACGTTTCTGCGCACCTACCGGGAGGGAAGCCTGCGCCGGGCCCAGCAGGCCCGCCTGCTGCGTCGTCGCATCGAGCGGGAGACCGCCCCGGTGATCGTCGTCGGCGACTTCAACAGCACGCCGCACCAGTGGGCGTACCGCCACGTTGCGCAGGGGCTTCGGAGCGCGGTCCGGCGACGGGTCCGGGCATGGGGCGGCACCTACCCTGCCGAGCGCCCCCTGGTGCAGATCGACCACGTCTTGGCGAGCCCGGCCTGGCAGATCACCGCGGCCCGCATTCCGGCCGACGGGGTCGCGGCCGTGTCGGACCACCGCCCGGTGGTGGCCCGGCTCCGGTGGACCCCCGACTGATGTCTCCTCCCCGTGCCGCTCGAGGCCGAGCGCACGCCTGGAGCCCCCCGGCCGGGGCCTATTCGCCGACCGAGCCGTCCCCAATCGGTGACCCTTCCTGCACGCCCTCGTGACGGATGTCGACCCCCTCGATGAGGAAGACGACCCCCTTCGCAATGTTCGTCGCGTGGTCGGAGATGCGCTCGACCGCCTTGCTGGCCGTAATGAGGTGGGCCGCGACCTCGGCGCGCTGCGGGTGTGACCGAAGGTAGTCGACCAGGGTCTGAAAGTTCTCGTGGTGCAGGCGGTCGACCTCGTCGTCGAGCTCCGGGATGCGGCGGGCCAGGTCCGCGTCCTGGTCCAGAAAGGCCTGCTTGGCGTCGTCCAGCATTCGGCGCGCCGCCTGGCTCATCTCGCGGAGCTTGAGAGCGTCGAGGAGGCCGGGTGCCTCGATCACGTGCTCGGTGTTGCGGGCTACGTTGCGGCAGTGGTCGCCGATCCGCTCCAGGTCGGTGTTGATCTTCTCGACGGTGAGGAGCGTCCGAAGGTCCGAGGCCACCGGCTGGTGGCGGGCCATGATGCGTTCGCAGGACCGGTCCACCTCCAGTTCGAGGTTGTCGACCTCGCGGTCGCGGGCCGCGACGCGCTCCGCCTTCTCGACGTCGTAGTCCAGAAGGGCGTCAACGGCGTCGGTGAACTGCTCGGCCACGATCGTGGCCATGTCGAGGAGACGACTGCGCAACTCCGCAAGCTCGCGGGTGAGGCGGGTGGGCATCGGCGGGTCCAGAGGATTGAGGGGAGCGACACTGTATCTTTGCAACGGCGATGCCCTCGGCATTGTGCCAATCGGCTACGTTCCCTCCTCGACGGCGGCGGCCACCGGCGCGGCGACGGCCGGCCCCGGCGGCGCGCCCGACGCGTGGAGGGTGCGGCACGCCGCGACGTACAGGTCGGCCACGCTGTCCCACCCAAACGTCGCCGTCGTGTAGTCGGCCGCCCGCGCGGCCGCCTCGGCAAGGGCGTCCGGGGCATGGCGGTACTGCCGGATGGCCGCGGCGAAGGCCGCCGGGGCCTCCGGCTCGACGAGGTGGCCGTTGACGCCCTCGGTGACGACGTCCTGGATGCCGTCGATCCGGGCGGCGACGGCGGGCGTGCCGCACTGGGCGGCCTCGAGAAGCACAATCCCGAAGCCCTCCATGTCGTCCTCGACCGGCACGTTGGGCATCACGAACAGGTCCGCGCCCCGGTAGAGGCGGGCGAGGTTTTCGTCGGAGATGCGCCCGAGGCGGCGGACGCGCGGGGCGAGGCCGTGCCGGTCGATCGCGGCCTGAATGGCCGCGTCCTGCGGGCCGTCGCCGGCGATCCAGTAGTGCACGTCCGACGGCAGGCGCGGCATCACGTGGTCGACGAACCAGGCGGTGCCCTTGCGCTCGACCTGCCGGCCGACGCTGCAGAGCAAGAGGCCGTCGGGGGGCGGGGCCGGGGCCCCGAGCCCGTCCGCCAGGGCGGCCCGGCCGGCGGCCCGGTCGGGCGGCGGGGCGAAGCGGCCCGTGTCGATGCCGTTGGGAATCACGTGGAGGGCCTCCGGGGCGGCGCCGCGGTCGCGGCAGGCCTGCGCGGTGGCGCGGCTGACGGGAAAGACGGCGTCGAGGGCGGCGAACACCTTTGGCACGAACCACTGGTACGGCCCGAACGGGGTCGTCACGTCGAGCCCATGCACGATGGCCGCCGTCCGCACGCCGTGGCGGCGCAGAAGCCCCTGCAGGGGCACCGCCAGGCTGGCCGTCACCATCGACGAGAAGAGCAGTACGTCGTCGCGCCGCGCCTGCCGCACCATGGAGGCCGCCGCCCGCACCAGAAAGAGGGGGGTGCGGAGGTGGACCCAGCGCCAGGTGCTCCGCAGCAGCAGCGCGTCGTACCGAAGGGGCGGATCGCGCCGGGCGCGGGCGGCCAGCGTCTCGTGTAGCTTGAGGGCCACCCGTTGCATCCCGCCGAGATTGGCCAGAGGGCGCCCGACAGGGGGGAGCGAGTGCGAAACGAAGCGGAGGCGCACGGAGGCGGCGGCGTTACTGGGCGGCGGGGGCGGGGGCGGCCGTTCGGTCCGGAGCGGAGGCGCGGCGCGCGAGCACCTCGTCGTAGTACGTGCTGATCCGGTCGAGGACGGCCGGCCAGGTGAAGTGCTGTGCCCGCTCGTGGGCCGCGGCGCTCATGTCGCGGCGCAGCGTGGCGTCGAGGACGAGGCGTTGGGTGGCCTCGGCGAAGGCGGCCCGGTCGCCCGGCGGGCAGAGGACGCCGGTGGTCCCGGGATCGACGAGGTCGCGGCTGCCGGCCGCGTCCGCGGCGATCGTCGGCAGGCCCGAGGCCATCGCCTCCAGGGTCACGTTGCCGAACGTTTCGGTGTCGCTGGGGAAGAGAAAGACGTCGGACGAAGCGTAGGCCCGGGCCAGGTCGGGTCCCTCCAGAAACCCGGTGAAGAGGGTATTCGGGAGGCGCTCCTCCAGTTCCTCGCGGGCGGGGCCGTCGCCCACCACGAGGCTGCGGTGCGGCACGCCCCGACGCTCGAGCCGCCGGATCACGT
Source organism: Salinibacter sp. (assembly GCA_042218975.1). Classification (GTDB taxonomy): domain Bacteria; phylum Bacteroidota; class Rhodothermia; order Rhodothermales; family Salinibacteraceae; genus Salinibacter. The sequence continues at coordinate 24,420 of JBDGQP010000196.1, read as the reverse complement.
CGGCGTAGACGTCCAGGCCCTTCTCCCGAACGAGCCGACTGACAAATGCCACGACGACCTCGGTGTCTCCGATGCCGTGGGCCTGCCGCCAGTCCACAGACCGGCGGTTGGGGGTAAACCGGTCCGTGTCAACGCCGCGCCGCCAGAGGCGCAGGCCGCCGCTGATGCCGTGGTCCTCCAGCACCTCCGCCATCGCCGTCGAGGGAACGTACACGTGTTCACACTGCTGGTAGAAGCGCCGCAGGTAGCTCCAGAGGGTCGACTCCAGCAGGCCGAGGTGGTAGTACTTCAGGTACGAGCTGAAGTGGGTGTGGTAGGAGGCGACCACCGGGGTGTCGGTCGAGCGGGCGAGGGTGAGGGCGTGGCGCCCCAGCAGGTCCGGGGTGGCGATGTGGTAGAGCGTTGGGTTGAACGCTTCGAGCTCCTCCCGCATCGACGGGGTGATGCCGACGGTGAAGCGGTACTCCGACCGGCCCGGAAGGGGCACGGACGGGGCCGACACCAGCGTGCCCGCGTGGTCGATGGGCGGATCGTCGACAGTGGGGGCAAAGACGCGCACCTCCACGCCCTGTCGCTCAAGGTGGTCGACGAGCCGGTTGAGGGTCAGAGAGACCCCGTCGGCAATGTGGTTGTACGCCCCTGTAAACAGGGCCACGCGTTTCGGGGGCGAAGAGGCCCGCGGGGTGGAGGCCCGAGAGGGCCGAGGGGGCTCGTAGGACGTCGTAGCGGTCTCCATGAGGACGGACCGGTGGTGTGAAGGGGCTGAAGAAAGCGTCGAAGATCTTAGGCCTCGCCACTCACTCCGTCGCAAAAAGCCCCGTGGAAGGTAACGGCCCGAGTATGGCTTTTGTGTTAATGCACGACGTCTCTGTCTGGTGGATTCGCACACCTCCTTCGCCGATTGCTCCGTGTCAGCGCGCCACGTGTCGATCGCCGCGTGGAGGAAATGGTCGACCAGGGCGGGTCGGGCCGGCGGTCGGGCGTGAGGTCGTCGTATACGTTCGTGGTTTCCCGGAAGACGCCGACCGTGCGGGGCTGCGCCGTGTCGCGGATGGGGGATCGGGGTCGGGAAGAGAGGGGGCGGTCCCGTCCGGGTCGAGGCCCGGGTCCGACGTACAGGCGCCGATCAGGACGTAGAGCCCCGCGCAGATCGCAACGAGCCGACCCCAGCGCCGCGTGGGGGCCCGTGCAGCGGGACGCACGAGACCGAGTCCCGCCGCGCCCGGTGTTGCGGAGAACGCCCGCAGTGACCATCTTGGGGGAGCGCCCGTGCGGGTGTGCAACTGCACGCCCCGCACGTCCACCCGTCCGCACTGTTCGCGAGCCAACTCGATCGCAGGATGACGACGCCCTCAGAGGAGAGCACCGCGTCCGGCAACGGCCACTACGTTTACGTCGTCGAGTGCAGCGACGGCACCTACTACACCGGCTACACGACGGACGTCGAGCGGCGCGTGGCGGAGCACAACGCCGGCGAGGGGGCCAAATACACGCGCGGCCGCCGACCGGTCACGCTCGTCCACGCCGAGGCGTTCGACAGCCAGTCCCGTGCCATGCAGCGGGAGCACGCGATCAAGCAGCTCCGCCGGGCGGCCAAGGAGCAGATTGTAGAGGAGGGGGGAAAGAACGGCGGCTAGAAGTGCTCGTGGAACTGCTCGTGTCCCTCGGGCTTGACGCTGAGCTCCGCGTCGTTTCGCTCGCCGAGGTGGGGTACTTTGCTCACCCCGACGGGCACCGCAGAAATGGGGGCCTCCACGCCGTCGAGCTGCAGGGTCACCAACGAGGGGTCGACGTCGAGGAGGGCCGCCTGGAGCTCGTCCGCAAACGCGGTGCTGTCGGGCCGGAGGGTAAGCTCAAGGGAGTAGCCTTTCGGCCGGTCGATCTCCGGGTCGGGGTGCGGAGTGGCGGAGACGATCCCCTCCACGAGCGCGTCGGTGACGTTGGTGAACTGATCGTCGGCCGGACGCTTCCACTTGAGCGCCCGAATGGATCGGTCCATGGCGGCGGAGCAGTCGGTCGGCGGAACGGTGGATCCGGTCTACTCGTCGGTTTCGACGCCGAGCGTAAATTCGGCCCCACAGTGGTCGCACCGCAGCTCGATGGCCTTCTGGGGGCCGTCCTCGAGACCCGTCTCCCGAAACTCCGGGCTCCCGTCTGGGCTGCTCGAGATGGGGGTGACGCTCTCGAAGGCGAAGTCGCCGGTCAGTACGTTGGCGCGGCCAACAGTACGGTCGCACTCGGGGCACGAGAACGGTTGCTCGGCGGCCCCGTCGCCGGAGACGGGCTGGCTAGGTTCGTCCATGCCGGAATCGGTCGGTTCGGTGAAGGCAGGTCGGCGGGGAAGGCCCCCTCGGCGGATATCGGGCGGCGTATCATTTGTAACACCCACATACACTTGTAACACCCACATAAACGTGCGGGCGGGGCCGTGGGGTCCGAGTCGCCGATGGGTACGGGGTCGGAACGGGACGGTCCCTCGGAACCGCCGTCCGGCTCCGGAATGTATCCCGGAAAAGCACCCAGAGTTGTAGACACCATACCCCTCACTGAACCGACGGCAGGCCGAAAGCGTTCGCTCCGAAGACCGCCGACGATGGGGGGGCGGTCCGTCGTCCGCGGCCGACCCCCCCGTTTACGGCAGAGCGGTTGACCTCTCCCACGTAGAGTTGACCTCTCCCACGTAGAGCAGTATCTTCGATGTCGGCCGCGGAGCGAACCTGCGGCTTCCAAACCGCGTGCCGCCGCTTCCCTCTCTCCCACCCGCGTTCCGATCAACCATGGCCGCCATGCGTGTCGCCCGTGTCCCCGAGGCTGGGGCCGACTTCGATCTCGTCGACCTGCCCGTGCCCACCCCGTCGGACGACGAGGTCCGCGTCCGGGTCGAGGCCTGCGGCATCTGCCACAGCGACGCCTTCGTTAAAGAGGGCACCTTCCCCGGCATCGACTATCCGCGCGTGCCGGGCCACGAGGTGGCCGGCGTGGTCGACGCCGTCGGGGCCAACGTCGACCGGTGGAGCGAGGGCGACCGCGTGGGGGTGGGCTGGCACGGCGGCCACTGCTTCGTGTGCGAGGCCTGCCGGGAGGGAGACTTCGTGAACTGCGAGAACGCCCTCGTTACCGGCATCAGCTACGACGGCGGCTACGCCGAGTACATGACCGCGCCGGCCGAGGCGGTGGCGAAGATGCCCGAGGACCTGTCGGCCGAGGACGCGGCCCCGCTGCTCTGCGCCGGCATCACGACGTACAACGCCCTTCGCAACCAGGACCTGCAGCCGGGCGACCTCGTGGCGGTGCAGGGCATCGGCGGGCTCGGCCACCTCGGCGTGCAGTACGCCGCGCAGATGGGCTGTGAGGTGGCGGCCCTCTCCACCAGCGCCGACAAGGCCGACCTGGCCCGCGAGCTGGGGGCGTCGCACTTCATCGACGCGGGGAGCGAGGACGCGGCCGAGGCGCTGCAGGCCCTCGGCGGGGCCGACCTCCTCCTGGCCACCGCCCCCAACTCGGCGGCCATCACCGACGTGGTCGACGGCCTCGGGCGCGACGGGCAGCTCGTGATCGTCGCCGCCACCGGCGAGCCCGTCGAGGTGTCGCCGATGGTCCTCATCCAGGGCCGCAAGTCTGTCTCCGGCTGGCCCAGCGGCGACGCCCACGACTCGGAGGACACGCTCAGCTTCAGTGCCCTCGCCGGCGTGACGCCCGAGGTCGAGACGTTCCCGCTCGAAGAAGCGGCCGCGGCCTACGACCGCATGATCAACAACGAGGCCCGCTTCCGCGCCGTCCTCACGATGGAATGATAATGAGATGTGGGGAAATGGGCGGTGGGGAGAAACACCCCGTCCGACGAAGCGCCCCTCAAGACGAAGGAAGGGCGTGATACCGATCCGTGAACAAGTGTCCGACGTCCGCCTTCTGAGCGCGGCGATGCACGCAGCGATCGCGGAAGAGAGCCAACGTACGTTCTCACGGATCGGTAGGCCGATAACTCCGCGTCGGTACGTCCGTGGAGAGGGGGCTACACTTGGATCTGAGTGCTTCTGGGTGCTTCTCGTATGCCTTCCTCCGACGCGACCGCCTCCTCGCTCGTCGAGCGAAGCCCCGTCTACTACGGATGGGTCGTGCTCGGCATCTCGACGCTCGGGATGGCCGCCACCCTGCCGGGGCAGACGGCGGGCGTGTCCCTCTTCATCGACGCGTTCATCGAGGACCTGGAACTGTCCCGGTCGCTCGTCTCCTGGTTCTACACGGTGGCCACGGTGCTCGGCTCCCTGGCGCTGCCCCTCATGGGCCGGCTGCTGGACCGGTGGGGACCGCGCCGCATGGCCGTGGCGGTGATTGCCCTCTTCGCCGCGAGCTGCGTGGGGATGAGTCAGGTGCGCGGCTGGACTGGCGTCTTCGTGGGCTTCGTGTGCCTTCGGGGCTTCGGGCAGGGCACGCTCGGCCTCATCAACAACCACGCGGTGAACCTGTGGTTCGAGCGGCGGCGCGGCCTGGCCGTCGGCATCCTGGGGCTCGGCATGGCCGGGGCCACGGCCCTGTTCCCACCCCTCATCGACGAGGGCATTCAGACCTACGGGTGGCAGACGACGTATTTGCTCATGGGCGGTCTCCTGGCGGCGGTCATGCTGCCGCTCGGCGCCCTCTTCTACCGCGACGCTCCGGAGCGGTACGGCCTCTCGCCCGACCCGTCGCCCCCCGATCCGGCGACGGACCCTGCCGGCGCGAGCGGGACCGAGAAGGCCGTCGCGGGCGTCGAGCCGGAGGTGGCCTACCGGACCTGGACCTTCTGGCTCTTCACCGCGGCGGGCGTCTGTACGGCGGGCCTCGGGACGGGCCTGCTGTTCCACCACTTCTCGATCCTCGAGGAGGTAGGGGTCGGGCGCGACCTGGCGGCGCAGTTCTTTATCCCGCTGGGCGTGGTGACGGCGGTGTTCAACGTGGGCACCGGCTGGCTGGTGGATCGCTTTCCGCCGCGTCTCCTGCTGGGCCTGCAGCTGGGCCTGTTCGGCGCCATGATGGGCCTGCTCCCGGCGGTGGACACGACGGCGGAGTGTGGCTCTACGGGGGCGTCTTCGGGGTGGCGCAGGGAATGCAGCAGGCCCTCCTCGGCAGCGCCTACGCCTACTACTTCGGCCGCCTGCACCACGGCAGCATCCGGAGCCTCGCCAACACGGTCTTCATCGGCGGCACGGCCGTCGGGCCCGCCGTCCTGGCGCTGGGGCCGGATCTGATGAGCGGCTTCGCGCCGATCCTCTGGATCTGCACGCCGGTGCCCCTCGTGCTCGCCCTGGCGGCCTTCCTGGCGTGGGGGACGAACTGGGACGCCGCGGCGCTCGTGGATGTGGACCCCTAAACGGCCGGACCCCGCGCGTCTGCGCCTGGAGGCCGTGCCGATGCGCGGACAACGGCCGCGTGCGCCGCGTCATGCATCTTTCCCTCGAACCTTGCGTTGGGGAAAGCGTCCACACTCGTTCCCCTCGCTCCCCCACTCCGTATGCGACTGACCGACGAGGAAAAGGCCGTCCGACGTGAGATCGAGGACTGGCAGCACGCCGACGCCTCCATCGCCACCCAGGCCATCGACTGGGCCATGCGCCCGGTCGACTGGGCCGTCGACCAGACGGTGGCGCCCGAGACGATGGACCGCGTCGTCGAGCGCATCCACCAGTTCCTGTCCACCCTCACCGACGCCTCGGAGTGGACGTTCGAGGACGAGGATCTGCTGGCCGCCGCCGAGGACCGGGGCCTGCCCGCCCAGTCGGTGAGCGACCTGCGCACCCAGCCCATCGACGAGCTCGACCCCCTGGCCCGCAGCCGCTTCCAGCAGAACACGCTCCTCGCGGCCCTGGAGGGGGGCGGCACCGGCTTCCTCGGCACCGCCCTCCTCGCGGCCGACATTCCCCTGCTCTTCACCATCAACCTCCGGCTCATCCAGCAGATCGGCGCCTGCTACGGCTTTCCGCTCCGGGGCCCGATGTTCCGGCCGCTCGTGCTCTCGATCTTCAACGCCGCGGCGGCCGGGGGGCGCGAGGCGCGGAACGAGGCGCTGCGTGAGGTGAGCGTGGCGGCGGCGGCCTTCGCCAACGACCTCGACTACAAGGGGCGCGTCTCCGGCACCTTCCGCGACCAAAACCGGCACCTGCCCCGCGAGATCGCGAAGGCCCTCGTCGAGCGCAAGCTGGGCCAGACCGTGCCGCTGGCCGGGGCCGCCGTCGGGGCCAGCGTCAATTACTGGTTCACCAGCGAGACCGCCGAGTCGGCCTTCATGTGCGCCCGGGCCCTCTACCTCGACTGGAAAGAGCGGCGGTGACCGGCGGCCCTGTAACGATCGGCCGTCGAATGCTTCTCCCATAGAGGGGAGATCCCCGCTCTTTCGCGTGGGACCACCTAGAGACCTTCGTGCAGCCGGGCGGCGAGGCGATTGGGCAGGGCGTCGGCGTCGCGAATCTTCTGAGCGGCCGCGTCGATGTCATAGCTGAGTCGCACGTTGCGGTACTCGTACGTGTCGGTGTCGAAGAGCCCGAAGCTCAGCTTTGGGTTCTGGTCCCGCGGCTGTCCGACGCTCCCGACGTTCACCAGGTACCGGTGGCCCTCCCGCACCTGAAAGACGCCGAGTGTGTCGGCCATCACGGCCGGCACATGGGTGTGCCCGACGAAGCAGAGGTCGGTGTCGAAGTGGTCGAACTGGGCCCGGGCGGCGGGGTAGGTCGTAAGGCGGGTCCAGTCCGTCGGCGCGGCGGGGGCGGCGTGGACGAAGGTGCAGTTTGCGGCCGTGAGGGTGAGGGGCAGGTCGGCCAGGAACGCGATTTGCTCCTCCGAAAGACACTGCCGGTTGTGACGAGCGGCCGCCTGGCCGCCGGACGGCAGGGCGTCGACCGCCGTGTCCGTCGCCACGGCCGCGTCGTGGTTGCCGCGAACCACCCCCGCACAGTGCTCACGGACCAGATCGACGCACGCCGCCGGGTCGGCGTTGTACCCGACGATGTCGCCGAGACAGTACACGGCCTCAACCCCAGCCTCCTCAATGTTCTCCAGCGCCCGCGTCAGTGCCTCGCGGTTCGAGTGAATGTCGGACAGGATGGCGATGCGCACGAGTAAAGATCTGAAGTAGGGAGAAACAGAGAAGAAAATTTTACAGAAGAGAGAGTAGCACTTACGAACATCTACCGGGGGCATTGGTACGAATTTACGACAGCTTGTTTTCCGCTGAAAAGAAATGGTACAGCGTTTGTCCCCCCTACAAGAAACCTATTTGCCCGCTGCTCCGGGATGACCGGGAGATGGCTGGCCGGCAAGACTGAAAAAAGACCCCGACCGAGCCTGCCCCCCGAGGGGAGACGGCCGTCGCGGTCGACTTCCGGGCCGGAAATCCCCGTAGCGTTCCGGCGACGCGTCCGTGCCCCGGCCGCTTCTTCAGCGTAAGGGCGACCCGTCGATCGACCAGGGCATTCATGATTTCGTTCGTACATCATTCCGTACAGACCGAACCCGAAAAATGAAGCTAATCCTAATTGTCGAGGACGACGAGAAACTGGCGCGGACCCTCGAGAAGGGACTGAAGCGGGAGGGCCCCTACCGGATTCACCACGTGACCAGTGCCGAGGACGCCCTCGAGCAGACGGCCGAGCACCGGTACGACGCCATGATCGTGGACTGGCTGCTCCCGGAGATGAACGGGCCCGAGCTGATCGAAGATCTCCGCGACGAGGGCTACGCGACGCCGATTCTCATGTTGACGGTCCGCGACAGTGTCGAGGATCGGGTGAAGGGCCTCGAAAGCGGGGCCGACGACTACCTCACGAAGCCGTTCTCGATGGAGGAGGTGCAGGCCCGCGTGCGGGCCCTGCTTCGGCGACCGGCCGAGTGGGCGTCGGTCGACGAGATCGCCGTCGGGCCCCTACAGGTCGACTCGGCGACGCAGGAGGCGCAGGTTTCCGGGAAGCGCCTCGACCTCCGAAAGAAGGAGTTCGACCTCCTGCGCCTGCTGGCCGACCGGGAGCCGAACGTCGTCTCCCGAAGCGTCATTGCCGAGCGCGTCTGGGGGTCGGAGTTCGTGTCCGACAACTCCATCGACGTGACGGTGTCGGGCCTCCGCAAGAAGCTCGAGGACGCGAAGAACGGCAACGGGGGAGGGATGCACCTCGAAACCGTCCGGGGCGTGGGCTACCGGCTGATGGTAGACGAGGAGGAGGAAGAGCAGCGACCGGCCTGAAAAGCAGGGGGGAGGGGCAGCCGGCCGTCAGCGCTTGTGGATTAGGACCCAGTTGAGGCCGGCCTCGTCCCGGTAGAGCCGCACGTCCACCAGCGTGGGGCGCATCTTGTACGTGAAGGTGTAGGTGAAGTGGTCGTCGAGCCCCCCCGTTTCGACCCCCTCCTCGAAGCGGCCCCGGAAGAGATGATTGTTGCTGCAGGGGGCAAGATGGGTAAAAAAGTCCTGTCCGAGCGCCTCCTTCGGAGGGACGCCGCTGAGGTCCGACTCGTAGCGGTTATAGAACTCGACCGTCCCGTCGTCGTCGAGACGAACGATGCCGAAGGGGGCCTCGTGGAGCGTTGCCTCGTCGGCGTGGCGCAGTCGCTCGCCCACCCCGTCGGCCTCGAAGGCAAGCGGGGGAGAGGCCGCCTCGTCGGAGTCGGGGATGGGGACGTCCGACTTCGGCCTGGGTTGCAGCTCGGACCCGGACCGGGACGATTCGTAATCGTCGGGAGACGGGGGCATGGGAGCGCGTCGGCAAGAAGCAGGGCGCGAGTGGACTATGCGGGTCGAAAAAGCAGCCACGTCGTTTCGCGTCCCGAGGCCCGGTAGAGGTGCACGGTGAATGCCGCTGCCCCCGACGGACCCGCAAAGGTGTACGGGAAGCGGGCGTCCAACTCGCCGCGGCGCCGTCCCGTCCGGAAGCGGCCGAAGAACAGGTCATTGTCGGTGCTCGGCGCCAGGTCCCGGAAGAAGTGCTCCCCGACCACGGCCGCGCGGTCCGGCTGGTCCGGCAGGTCCGGCAGGCGGAAGGCCGCCTCGTTGAGGGCCGCCACGGTTCCGTCGTCGCTCAGCTGCACGGCCCCCACGTCGAGCGCCTCCAACTCGTCGTCGCTCATTTCGTCGAGACGGTCCAGCGTGTCGGCGTCCAGCAGGGGGGCCGCTGCCTCAATGTGCACCCCGTGGTCCGTCGAGGCGCCGGCCGCGTCGGTCGGCTCCGGCCGGACCTCCGCGAGCGACGTGCCGGCTTCGGCTTCGAGCGCCCGGACGAGGTCGACGATGCGGGAGACCTGCTCGGTGCCAAGCGCCGACCGAAGCCGCTCGAACCGGTGCTCGTAGGCCTGGTTCTCGTGCCGAAGGCCGTCGATCTGCCGCTGCTGGGTCTGAAGGCGAGCGACGGCCTCCTCGGCGCTGTGGAGGCCCCGGCGAAGCAGCGTCTCCTTCTCGCGGTAAAGCGCCTCCAGCTGTCGCTCCAGACTGCGCACCGTGAGGGCGGCGTCGTCCGAAGACGGCTCGGCCAAGGACGAGGCGTCCGGCGCGGGCGCGTCGGCCTCCTCCGGGGACCAGAGCCGCGTCTCGCGGCGCTCCTGCGGATCGATCTCCGCGTCTCGTCCCCTGTACAGGTCCTCAACCTGCGAGGTGAGGGTCTCGACCATCTCGATGACGTCCTCGGCCGAGGACACCCCGAGGGCCTGCTTCAAGCGTTGGCGCTCGGCGTAGAGGGCCTCGAGCTGCTTGAAGGTGCTCTGCTGATCGGTGCCCTCGAGCTGCGTGTCTCCGAGCGATTTCTTGTCTTTGTACAGGTCGTCGAGCTGCGACTCCATGCTCTGGATCATGCTGACGGCGTCCCCGATGCTGGACAGCCCCAGGTCCTGCAGCTTTTCCTTCTCTTCGTAGAGAACGGTGAGCTGGCTCTCCATCTGGTCGGCAAGCTCGGCGAGATCCTCCGCCTCCTGTCGAGTGGAGATGCCGAGGACGTCCTCGATGGCGTCGAGCCGATCGGCGGCGTCCGGCCGATCCTCGACCCGGCGGTAGAGATCGTCGAGCTGGGCCTTCATGTTTTCGATGAGCGCCACGGCCTCCTCGCCCTCCAGGCCGGCCTCGGCGAGGGGCCGATGCTCCTCCGACAGGGCTTCGAGGCGATCGATCAGGGGCGGCACCACGTCGGTAAGGTCGTCGGCCGCCTCCAGGGACGCGTCGGTCAAGGCCTCGATGCGGCGGCGGAGCGTGTCGTCCAGCACCTCCAGGCCGCCGTCACCCTGCGGGCCGAGGCGGTCCGTCGCGGGCGTCTCGGCCCGGTCGGCGTGGTGGTAGAGGTCCGCCAGCTGGCCCTTCATGTTCTCGATCATGGTGAGGGCCTCCTCGACGGAGAGGCCGGCCGCGTCCAGTTTTTCGTGCTCCCGGCGAAGCCGCTCCAGTTGGCTGGACATGTCGTCGGTAAGCGCGGCCAGTTCCTGGGCCTCCTCCACAGTCCGAATGTCGAGGATGTCGCCGATTTCGGCGGGCAGCATGTCGTCCGCGGCCGGCCCGTCCGGACCTACCGGGGCCGCGGCGTCCTCGTCCCCGGTGGCGACAGACCGGTCGCGCCCGGCCTGAAGCTGGTCGCGTTCCTGACGAAGGGCGTCCCGCTCGGCCCGGAGGCGCTCGATTTCGTCGAGGGCGTCCGACGCGCCGGACAGGCCCGCCTCGGCGAGTCGCTCCTTCTCCTGGTAGAAGTCCTCGAGCCGCTGGTTGAGCTGCTGGATCCGCTCCTCGGCCGCGTCCACCGAGGGGACGTCGAGGGCCTCAAGCAACTGCTCGGTCTGCCGCTGAAGACCGACGTCCCCGTCGTCCTCGGCCTGCTCGGCGAGAGCGGCGTTGCGCTCGCGCAGTTTCTCGATCTTCTCGTTCATCTCTCGGAAGACCTCCTCCACCTCGCTGATGGTGACGAGGCCCTCGCCGTCCTCCTCGTCCGGGGCGCTGGTCTGCTCCATCTTGCGCTTCAGGGTCTGCACGCGGGCCAGCACCTCGTTCGGGTCCGAAGTGCCGAGCTCCTCGCAGAGGGCCTCCCACTGCCGGGTGTACGTCTCCTGCTCGGGAGAGGACGAATCGTCGGAAGGGGCCGGATCGGGGGCGTCGGGCATCGGGCGTCCGTCGAGTCGGTACAGAGAGAAGTGAACAGGCGGGCGTCCTCGCGGGGATGCAGGGTGGCATCGGCGAGGATGATGCGTTGCCCGGAGCGTTTCCTGAGACTGGTGTGTTTCTGCTATCTGGCACAATGAGCATTCCACATTCTATACCGTTTGCCCGTGGCGTTCGATCCACACCGTCTGTGGCCGGGTCTCCGGGGCGACGCATCCGGGCCGGGCGTGCCCCCCCGATCCGGCCGGTGAGGGATGTAACCAAATCGGTATGATGGCCCAGTCGCTCCACTGGCGCGAACCCATTCTTCGAGGCATGCGATATCAGTTCACGAAGCAAAAAGAGACTCCAATTCTGCCGTTCCGCCACCGCATTCGTCTCCGCCCCTGCATCCATGAGCACAGAGACTCTTCAAACAGAAAACGCCGACTCAGTGGACACCGCCGACCCCGTTGAGGCCCTTCACGAGCGCATCGAGGACACCCTCCGCGGCTCCCTCGATGAGCAGTGGGAGGAGGTGCTCGACCAGTGGGAGGGGGCCGCGCCCTCCGAGCGCAAGGCGGTGCAGGCGTACGTGTCGGGACTGCGGAACCGCATTCTGGGCGCCCTCCTCGACATCGACACCGAAGAGGAGCTGCAGCGAGGACTGGCGACCCAGTACATCGAGATGAAGTGTCACTGGACGATGCTGAACACGCAGATTCAGCACCAGACCGCCCACGACGGGGGGCCCGACGAGGACCTCCTCTACCGGGCGACCTGCGTCAGTCTCATCATCCAGAGCCTCGAGCCCCTGCTGAGTCAGGAGCGAATCGACAACCTCACGGCCTTTCTTGCGGAGCCGCTTCAGTAGCCGGTCGAGGCCCCTGCGGTCGGTCCCCCCACGTCCATCGGGTCACCGCGTCACCGGCCCCGTCGTGCCGAGGACATCATCGGTTCGAATCCTGAGAGGTCCTCCGTAGGTTGAGGGCCGACGGTGCCCGCCTCTCCCGTGCATGTCGAGACGGGACACCGGTCGAGACAGAACACCGATCGCGACTCCCTTGGATGTGACGAGACGAAGATCATGGATTGGATGACCAGCCCGGAAGCGTGGATTGCGCTCGGGGCCCTGACGCTGCTCGAGATCGTGCTGGGCATCGACAACATCGTCTTCATCTCCATCCTGTCGAACAAGCTGCCCGACGAGCAGCAGCCGCTGGCGCGCCGGGTGGGGCTCGGGCTGGCGCTCGGGGGACGCGTGCTCCTCCTGCTGTCCATCAACTGGATCATGACGCTCACCACGCCGCTCTTCGAGGTGCTGGCCCACGCGGTGAGCGGGCGTGACCTCATTTTGCTGGCGGGCGGCTTCTTCCTGGTCGGCAAGGCCACGACCGAGATCCACGACAAGCTGGAGGGGGAAGACGGTGACGCGTCGACGGCGGGGGAGGCGACCTTCGCCGGCGTGATTGCTCAGATCTTTCTGCTGGACCTCGTCTTCTCGCTCGACTCGGTCATCACGGCCGTGGGCATGGCCGAGGACGTGATGGTGATGATCATCGCCGTCACGATCGCCATCGGCATCATGATGATCTCGGCCGGCGGCATCGCCGACTTCATCGAGAAGCATCCCACCGTCAAGATGCTGGCGCTGAGCTTCCTGCTGCTGATTGGGGTCACCCTCGTGGCCGAGGGGGCGGGCCAGCACATTCCGAAGGGGTACATCTACTCGGCCATGGCCTTCTCGCTGATCGTCGAGATGCTCAACCTGCGGGCCGTGCGCACCGACGAGGAGGAGGAAGAGGCCGAGCCGGTGCACCTGCACCGACCGCGTCTCCGCCGGGCGGTGAAGCGGGCGGCCCAGCAGCAGGACTAGCGGGGCGGCCGGGCCTGTGCTCGTCCCTTCGGGCAGCGCGGAGCCCCCCCGACCCGAACGGCGCGGAACGGAGGCGGCCCGGCCGACCGGGGGCCGTCACCGCTGGTGCTGGAACAGGGCCTTCAGGTCGCCGACGGCGTCGGGGCGGATTGCAATCAGGTACTGACAGCCGGGCTCGATCACCACGTCGCCGTCTGCGGGATGCTCCGTTCGGAGGTCGGTGATGACCGTCGCCTCCGTCGGCAGGTCCAACTCCGCGAGCGATTGGCCCGTGGCGGGCGCATCCGGCTCGGCCTTGATCTCGACCACCTCGAACCGGGTCGAGAGATCGGTGACCGGCTGGATCGGGGCCCCGAAGGCCCGACCGATCGCCACGCGGGCCCCGGCGCGTTCCGGGAAGACGAACGCCTCAACGGCGTCGGGGTCGCCGGTGGCCGCGGGGGGGCGCTGGCTCCGGGCGACGCGGTGGGCCTCCGGCGCGAGCCGAGCGGCCTGCTGGCAGATCTCGACGTTCGTGGCTTCCTTGTCCGTCAGCGCAAGAAGGATGTCGGCCTCCCCGACGCCGGCGGCCAGCAGGGTGCTCCGCTCCGTCGCGTCGCCCTGCACGAAGGTCACGTCCTCCCGGTCGTCCGAATGGGCCCGCGCGATCCGCGGATCCCCCTCGATGACTGTCGTTCGGTGGCCGTAGGCCCGCATCAGCGTGGCCGTCTCGCGGCCCACTCGCCCACCGCCCGCGATGACGACCTCAAGGTCCTGGTCCCGATAGTGTGATACGCCCATGGTGGTCTGTAAGCCTTTGCCTATAGGGGCGACGTACACAGGGAATCCCGCCGATCAGGGCCCATCCAGTCCCGGCCGCGGCGGCGGGCGGAGCACCCGCGCCATGGTGGGGCCTCGTGCCCCCGTTCCCTCACCGAGACATCCATCACCGAGGGGGGGTGCCGACGCCCCGCCATGAACGACAGGTGCTCCGCAGATAAGGAAAGCAACTGTTGTCTACCGCACAGTCGTCTGATACGGAGGGCACGATCCTGTTCTCCCGGAAAAAAGTATCCATGAACCGTTCCCCGGTGAGTGGAAACGTAACAGTTGGCACCAATCCCAAAGGACGGCGGAGCCGACTCCGGCCCCTCCCCCCCGCCGCGTGCCGTCACTCGGGAAAGGGGAGCGGCCCCTTCGACGTCACGCGTGAAGCGTGAGTCGGTATACTACAGACAATCTTGAAATCTGCCTGTGCGCGTCGTGTTGCCGACGGCCTGGACGTGTTTGCACATTGTTACAGGCGATCGGGGGGGCGAACCAAGTTTGCACCCGTCATACCGTCTCTCGGGGCCGACGGCCGGGAGGCCGACCTCGACACGCCCTCTGCGTCTACGCCGACGACCGGCAGGACCCCCTCGGCGTCGAGGACGCGACGGAGTACGGGACTGGTCACCGGCGGGAACCTGTGTGTATAAGACGACGGACGGGGAGTCGTCGATCACCGCGCATCAATCGTCTGTGAGACCATGAGATCACTTCGCGTTCTTATTGGGATTCTTGCACTGGGGGCAGTTGTCCTCGCCGGGGGCGGGGCTGGCTGCTCGATGCTCACGAACGCGAACAACGATTCGTCCCCGACCGTCGAGCAGAATGTCGCCACGGTCGACAGCCTCCACGCCCCCGCCCGAGTCGCGCCCTCGGACACGCTCAACCTCCGCCTGACCGGGACCGTGGGGCCGAACGGCTGCTACTCGTTCGACGGGTTTGACGTGGAGCGGTCCACGGACCGGCTGCGGATCACCTCCGTCGTGACGCACCGGACGGGCGAGGGCCTGGTGTGCACCCAGGCGATCGTGCCGCTCGACGAGACGTACGCCGCCGCGCCGCCGTTCGCGGAGGGGACGCTCACCGTCGTCGTTCCGCAGCCCGACCGGCCGGACGTCACCGCCACGGTGGAGGTCACCGCCGACCAGTAGTCGTCCCTGCCGGGGCGGCCTCCGCGTCGGGCCGGCGGCCCGGCCGTCAGGAGGGAGGGGGCTGCAGGTTAGAGAGGCGGACCGTGCGGGTGAGGCGGGCCTTGTTGTTTTTGCCGCGGATCTCCAGCCGGAGCGTGACGGGGTCGGCGTCCCAGTCGATCGTGATGAGGCCGAAGTTGAGCGCCGCTACGTACGAGCCGACGCGGTGCCGATTGGCCTCCTGCTCCGGGGAGACGAAGTGGGTGAGGCCGCTGGCGGTGAAGTCGTAGAGCGGGTAGCCGATGGCCGTGTCGTGGCGGGAGAGCTCCGCCTTGTGTCGGTCGCCGCTCAGGAGGACCACGCCGGGCGCTCCGCTGCTCTGGATGACGTCGAACAGGCGCTGGCGGGCCCGCGGGAAGTTGGCCCACTTCTCCCACGGGTGCTGCGCGGAGACGGCCTGGATGCTGGTGCCGATGAGATGGATCTGAGCGTCGCTCGCCCGCAGTTCCCGCTTCAGCCACGCCCACTGCTCCGCGCCGAGAATGTCGCCGGTGGCGTTGGGGTAGTAGCGCTGCTTCGAGATCGGGTCGCGGGTGATGGGGTCGCGGTGGAAGCGCGTGTCGAGCAGGATCACCTTGACCTGCCGGCCCGGCGGCCCGAACGTGTGGGCGCTGTAGACGCCCTCGCGCTGCCGGCGCGGGTCGTCGTCGGGGACGCCGAAGAAGTCGAGGAAGAGCTGCTGGCTGCTGTCGCGCTTCGGGTAGGAGCGGCCCGCGTCGTTGGCACCGTAGTCGTGGTCGTCCCACGTGCCGACGATGCGGGTTTCTCGCCGCAGCGCGCGGTAGCCTGGCTTCTGCTTCTGGGCGGCGTAGATCGAGTCCAGGACCGACATGTTTTCGGTGTCGGCGTAGACGTTGTCCCCGAGCCAGACCCAGAGGTCGGGGTTGCTGGCCCGGATCGGGCCCCAGAGGGGCTGGTCGCGGGCCTGGTCGTTGCAGGACCCGAAGGCGATGCGGGTGAGGGTGGTGTCGGTGTAGGAGGCCGTCGACGCGGGGGCCGTCGGGGCGCCGGCACAGCCGGCCCCGGCGACCGCGAGAACGACAGCGGCGGCGAGAGCAAAAAGGGAGCGCACGTCAGGAAAACAAAGGGATGGGGAGAGCGAAGCAGTGGCGTCAGCCCGACGCGGGGGGCGGGTCGAAGGCGGTCGAGTAGGTGCGGTCGAAGCGATCGGTGGCCTCCACGCGGATGCGGGTGGCGTCCGGGTTGTACGGGGCCGTGAACAGGTGGTCGGTGGGCTGGGGGTCGACCCACGTGTGCTTGTCCGGCTTCTCTTCGCCGGCGTAGAGCCGTTCGGTCAGTGGATCGACGCCCGGGGCCTGTTTCATTTCGCCGGTCCGGATGCCGTCCTCGTACCAGGTCACGGTCCACTCCGCGTCGGCGTCCCACACGTTGGCCAGAATGCGGTCGGGGGCGTCGGCACCGGGGTCGGCGAACGAGAGGCGCATCTGGTGGGTGGCGTCGTGGCCGGTGCTTTTGTAGCGCCACCGGACGGACTCTCCGTTCACCTCGTAGACGGCGTAGCCCCGGGGCGTGCCGTCGTAGCAGACGGGGCCGGTCCACCACGCCCCGCAGGCCGTACCCACCACGTGCTCGTGGGGGCCGGCCTCGTAGCGGTGCTCGTTCTCGTGGACGTGGCCGCTCACGACATGGGCGTCGAACGGGTCGAGGAGAGCGTAGAGCGCCTCGCGGTTGAGGATCATGCCGCGGACCGACGGGCTCGGCTCCCCGCGCCGCGCGTAGGCGGTGCTGAGGGGCGGGATGTGGGTGCACACGACCACCGGGCGGCCGTCCTCGACGAGAGCAAGGTCCTGCTCCAGCCATCGGAGCTGCGTCGCGTCGAGGTGGCCGAGGTAGTCATCGTTCTCCTGCCCGAAGCCGTCGCTGCCGGGCCAGTAGACGTCGTCGAGGACGACATAGTGGACGGCCCCGCGGTCGAAGGAGTAGTACTCGGGCCCAAAGTGGCGGCGGAAGGTGGCCGTCGAGCCGGGGTCGGCGGGGGCGTCGAAGTCGAGGTCGTGGTTGCCCACCACCTGCACGAACGGGAGGCCCGTCCGGCGGACGGCGTTCTTGTAGTCGTCGAAGAGGGAGAGGGTGTCGAACACGAGGTCCCCGCCCCCCACGCCGAACACGGGGCGGTCGCCGAGGGCCTCCGCCGTCTGCCGGGCGTCCGGAACCGTCGTCGTGCGAAACGTCTCCATCTCGGCCTCAGTCTCGGCCTGCGGGTCGGCCAGGAAGGCAAAGGCGTGCCGGTCGTCGCTCCGCTCGAGGGGCTGGAGGCGAAACTCGGCCTCTACCGTGTCGCCGGCGCCGGGGGCGAGCGGCCGATGGACGCGGGCCGTGCCCGCGTCGCTCGTCGGCAGCCGGTAGCCGGCCGGCACCGAAAGGTAGACGAACGGCCGGTCCGCGGTCGACGTGAGCCGGTAGCGCCCGTCGGCCCCGGTCTGGGTGACGGTGACGCCGTCGGTGACGGGCACGCCCGACAGCGGGCGAGACCCGTCGGCCTCCACGACGCGGCCCTCGACGCGGACGGCACGGCCGGACGACGGGGCGCGAGGCGTACCGGCGGCCGTCCAGGGCACGGCCAGTGCGGAGGCCCCGGCGAGGCCGAGGCGCTTCAGGAAGGCGCGGCGGGTGGACGGAGCCATGGGGCGGATCGGGTCTGTCTGTGCAGTCGGACACCGTTAATGTCGGCAGGAGCGGGCAGAAAGTCATTATCTTCAGGTTACCGATTCGAGGCCGGGGCCGGACGGGCGAACCGCGCCCGCGGAACGCCCCCGCCGGCTTGGAAGTGAGAAGAAGAGGCATTTACGGCACACATCGTTCACACATCCCGGCCTCGGCGGAGGCATCCCCACGGCATGAGCGAGGACTTTCTCGACCAGGACGTGCGCTACGTGAAGGGCGTCGGCGAGAAGCGGGCCGACGTGTGGGCCGACGCCCACGGCGTGCGCACGGTCCGCGATCTGCTGCACTTCTACCCGCGCCGGTACCTCGACCGGACGACCGTCACGCCGGTGCGGCGCCTCCGGGAGGCGCCCGACCCGGTGACCGTTGTGGGCACCGTGGCGTCGACCCGCATCGTGCCCGGCAACAACCAGAAGCGGTTCGAGCTCGTCCTGGAGGGGGAGCAGGGCGGCCGCATGAAGTGCACCTGGTTTCAGGGCATCTGGTGGGTGCGCAAGGTCTTCGATGAGGGGGACCGGCTGGCCGTCCACGGAACGGTCGAGAAGTACGGGCGGTGGTTTTCGATGACGCACCCGGACTTCGACCGCCTCAACGACGAGGGGGCGATCCTCGACACCGGCCGCATCGTGCCGCTCTACCCAGGCGGGGAGGCGATGGAGAACGTCGGCCTCACGAGCCGGTCGGTCCGTCGCATCCTGTACAACCTGTTCAAGGAGCACGGGCTGAAGCTCGACGAATCCCTGCCGGAGCGGGTCGTGGAGGCGAACGACCTGATGGAGGGGCGCGTGGCGCTGCGGGCCATCCACTTTCCGAAGGACCAGGCCGAGCTCGAGCGGGCGAAGCGCCGCCTCAAGTTCGAGGAGCTCTTCCTCATCCAGCTGATGCTCGCCCAGATGCGGCAGCGGCAGGACGAGGTGGCCGGCCCCCCGTTCGACGCGCCGGGGGCGTACACCGAGGCGTTCGTCCGCGAGGTGCTGCCCTTTGAGCTCACCGGCGCCCAGAAGCGGGCCCTGCGCGACGTGATCGACGACACGCAGACGGGCACGCAGATGAACCGCCTCATTCAGGGCGATGTGGGCAGCGGCAAGACGGTGGTGGCCGTGGCCGCCATGATGCACGCCTACGACAGCGGCTACCAGAGCGCCTTCATGGCCCCGACCGAGCTGCTGGCCGAGCAGCACCACCAGAACCTCACCGCGTACCTGCGGCCGCTGGGGCTGGAGCCGCGCCTGCTCGTCGGCAGCCAGTCCAAGGCCGAGCGGGAGGAGGCCCTGCGCGCGCTCCGCAGCGGGGAGAGCCCCGTGGCCATCGGGACGCACGCCCTCATCCAGGAGGCGGTCACGTTCGATGCCCTCGGGCTCGCCATCGTCGACGAGCAGCACCGCTTCGGGGTTGCCCAGCGGGCCGAGATCTTCGAGAAGGGGGAGCGGCCCCACATGCTGCTAATGACGGCGACGCCCATTCCCCGCTCTCTGGCCATGACCCTCTACGGCGACCTCGACGTCTCGACGATCGACGAGATGCCCCCGGGCCGCAAGCCGGTCGAGACGCGCCTGCGGGCCGAGAAGCGGCGGGGCGAGGTGTACGCGTTCCTGCGCGACCAGCTGGAGCAGGGGCGGCAGGCGTACGTGGTCTACCCGCTGGTGGAGGAGAGCGAAAAGATGGACCTGAAGGACGCGGAGAGCGGCCGCGAGCGGCTCCGGGAGCAGTTTCCGGACTTCACGGTCGGGCTCGTCCACGGCCAGCTGCCGGCCGACGAGAAGGAGGCGACGATGCGCCGCTTCAAAGAAGGCGCCATCGACATCCTCGTGTCGACGACCGTCATCGAGGTGGGGGTCGACGTGCCGAACGCGACCGTTATGCTCGTGGAGCACGCCGAGCGCTTCGGGCTCAGCCAGCTGCACCAGCTGCGCGGCCGGGTGGGGCGGAGCGACCAGCAGAGCTACTGCGTGCTCATGGCCGGGTACAAGCGCAGCCAGGAGGCGAAGCAGCGCCTGGAGGCGATGGTGCGCACCACCGACGGCTTCGAGATCAGCGAGACGGACCTCAAGATCCGGGGCGCGGGCGACTTCTTCGGCACGCGCCAGAGCGGCATGCCCGACCTCAAGATCGCCGACATTACTGAGGACGACGCGATCCTCGAGGACGCCCGCCAGGCGGCCTTCGCGCTCGTCGAGGCGGACCCGCACCTGCGCGCCGACAAGCACCAACGCCTGCGCCGCCGCTTCGAGGCGTCCTACGCCGACCACGGGCTGGGCTTTGCACGCGTCGGTTAGCCGTGGAGGCGTTGACCTTCGTTGCGGTTCTAATCAGCGAAAAAGAGTGGGCAGAAGGGGGAAGGGAGTGAGATGGTAGATGGTGAGATGGTAAATGGTGAGATGGTGGATGGTGGGACGTTATGCTGCCGTGGGACGTCGTGTCTTGGGGATCGACGGCTCTTGATCCTCGCACGCTCCAGTTCCATGGCGGCGGTTGAAGGATTTCGGGATCTCGATACCTACCGGAAGGCCCGGCGACAGTCGAGACGGATTTTCAAGCTTACGCGTCGGTTTCCGAAGGAGGAAAGATATTCCCTCACAGACCAGATCCGTCGATCATCACGGGCTGTGGGGGCGCTTATCGCGGAGGCGTGGGCCCGGCGCCGATACGAGGCGGCGTTCGTGAACACGCTCAATCAGGCCCTCGGGGAGGCGATGGAGACGCAGTCCTGGCTCGACGCGGCCCTCGACTGCGGGTACATCCCCGCGGAGACCCA
Source organism: Salinibacter sp. (assembly GCA_042218975.1). Lineage (GTDB taxonomy): Bacteria > Bacteroidota > Rhodothermia > Rhodothermales > Salinibacteraceae > Salinibacter. The sequence continues at coordinate 4,039 of JBDGQP010000196.1, read as the reverse complement.
CGAGACGCTCGATACGGAGTGGCAGCGCATCGGGGGCAAGCTGCGCCGGATGATCCAGTGCGCTGACCGCTTCTGTCAGTAGCGCAGCGTACCATCCTCTATCCCCCATCCACCAGGATCCTACCGATCCGCCTCCATCTGCGCCGTCGTGGTGTGGGTGGCTGTGGCCGCAGGCGGGTCCTCCGGCCAGTAGTGCTACGGGGAGCAATCACTCAGGCCGGGTTTCAGGGGAGGGTCTCCAGGTCGTCCAGATCTTTATTGCGACCGCTTGCGCGTTTGTTCTCCTTCAGCTTGCCCAATCCGATGATATGCACGGGCGTTTCGCCGATCTCGTCCTGCTCGCGTGTCGAGTAGCATTCGGAAAACGTGACGCCGGACACGGAGGTCAGGAGCTCGATTCGAAGGGGGGGATGTCCCATCCGAACGACGCGGTCGGGTTCTAAAAATAAGGCGGGCTCCAGTTGGGGGACGTCAAACCCGAATTCCCGAAGGGCCACCACGAGTCGCTCGGCGTTCTCGGGCGTCGCGTTCACCCACACGTCCATGTCTCCGGTCGCTCGGGGATACCCGTGATAGCCCACCGCGTAGCCGTCCACGATCAAGTAGCGAACGTCATGCTCTGCGAGCAACCTCAAGAACTCGTTGAAGTCGGTCGGCAGCCGGGTCGTAGTCATAGTTGAGCTGTCGCAGCTCTTCGATGGCGGCGAGGCGTTCCTCCGGAGACCGCGACTGCCAGTACGCTCGGTTGTCGGACTGCCCCGACAGGGAGGTCACAGAAAATGCCTCTCGATCGATGTGCTCGGAATATTCTGGGTCGTCCATACCGCTGTTGGTCGATTCAAGACGCGTGCGTTGGTTGTATGAGGACCGACCCCGGCGGATTCGGCGGCTACGCATCCGCCTCCATCTGCGCCTTCGTGGTGTGGGTGGGCGTGGCCGTGAGCGGGTCCTCGGGCCAGTAGTGCTTCGGGTAGCGGCCGCGCATGTCCTTGCGGACCTCGTAGTATGTGTCCTGCCAGAAGCCCTCGAGGTCCTGCGTGATCTGGACGGGGCGCTGGGCGGGGGAGAGGAGGTGGAGGGTCACCGGCACGTGCCCCCCGGCGATGCGGGGCGTCTCGGTCTGGCCGAACAGCTCCTGCAGGCGCACGGCGAGGACGGGCGTCTCCGGATCCGAGTAGTCGAGCGGGCGGTCGAAGCCGCTCGGCACCGTGAGGTGGGTGGGGGCGAGGGCGTCGAGGCGGTCCCGCTGCTCCCACGTGAGCCGGTCGCGCAGACGCTCCGGCAGGTTGAGTTGCCGGAGGTCGTCGGCCCGCTTCATGTCGTAGACATGGGGCAGCAGCCAGTCCTCCAGCGTGTCGAGCAGCGCCGGGTCGCGCACGTCGGGCCACCCGCTGCCCAGGTGGTGGTGCAGAAACTGGATGCGGCGCTGGAGCTGGCGGGCATGGTCGGTCCAGGGCAGCAGATCGAGCCCCTCCTGCCGCACGCCCTCGACCATCGCCTCGGCCACGGCCGTGGGGTTGGGATCCGCGATCGGGCCGTCCTTGAGCACGAGGGCGCCGAGCTCGTCCCGGTGGCGGGCCCGGACGCGCTGAACGTCAGGGTCCCACCTCACGTCCGTGGTGGACGTCACCTGGTCGCCGAAGTAGTCGACGATCTCGGCCTCGTCGAGGGGGGCGGCCAGGAAGATGCGGTTCGTCTGCCGGCGGCCGTCGACGTGGGCGGCCACGAGGTGGTCGGCGTCCGACAGCAGCTGGGGGGTGGGCAGCTCGGCGACCTGCCCGTTGCGGAGGCGGAAGCGGCCACTCTGGCCCCCGATCCGCTGGGCGATCCGGTCCGGGTAGGCGAAGGCGGTGAGCAGGCCGCAGGCCTCGATGTCGCCCGTCTCGCTCTGCGAGACGCCGATCATCGAGCGCCAGTGGTCGGCCACCTTCCGGACGTGCCCCACCGCGCCGTAGGGGACGACGTAGTTGCGGGCGTGGTCGGGCGTGGGGCGGTCCCCCCGGCGGAGGCGGCGCAGGGCCTCCAGGCGGAGGCGCAGGTCCACGTCGGGCGCCTCGCCCTGGCCCTTGAAGATGTCGCGCTCGCTGAGAAGGGCGGCGAGGTCGCACGCCAGGGCGCCGTGCCCTAGCGCCTGGGCGTTGATGAGCATGTGCGCCAGGCGCGGGTGCAGGCCCAGCTCCGCCATTCGGCGGCCGTGGTCGGTGATCGTCCCGTCCTCGCCCACGGCCCCGAGCCGGCGGAGGAGCGACTGCCCCCGTCCGTAGGCGTCGGCGGGCGGCGGGTCGAGCCAGCGGAGGGCGGAGGGGGCGGGCGTGCCCCACGCCGCCAGCTCGAGGGCGAGGGGGGCGAGGTCGGCGTTCTCGATCTCCGGCGGCGTGTGGCGGTCGAGGTGGTGGTGCGTGCGCTCGGTCCAGAGGCGGTGGCACACGCCCGGCGCCACGCGGCCGGCGCGGCCCGTCCGCTGGTCGGCGGAGGCCCGGGAGATCTTCACCGTCTCGAGGCGGGTCATGCCGCTGGCCGCGTCGAATCGGGGCGCGCGGCGGAGGCCGCTGTCGACCACCACGCGCACCCCCTCGATGGTGAGGCTCGTCTCGGCGATGTCGGTGGCGAGGACCACCTTGCGCCGCCCCTCCGGACTGGGGGCAATCGCCTTGTCCTGCTTCTCGGGCGGCAGGTTGCCGAAGAGGGGGTAGAGGTCCACGTCGTCCGGCACGGCGTCCGCCAGGCGCGACTCCGTGCGCCGGATTTCCCCGGCGCCCGGCAGGAAGACGAGCACGTCGCCCTCGGTATGCCCGAGCGCCTCCTGCACCTTTGCGGCCACCGCCGGCTCGATGCGGTCTTTCACGGGGCGATCCCGGTAGTGCACCTCCACCGGGTAGCTGCGGCCCTCGCTCTCAATCAGGGGGGCGTCCAATAGCTCCGCGATCGGCCCGGTGTCGAGCGTCGCGCTCATCACGAGCACGCGCAGGTCCGGTCGGAAGACGTCCCGCGCTTCGAGGGTGAGGGCGAGGCCGAGGTCCGCCTGCAGGTTGCGCTCGTGGAACTCGTCGAACAGGACGGCGCCCACGCCCTCGAGGGCGGGGTCGTCCTGCAGCATGCGCGTGAGCACCCCCTCGGTCACGACCTCGATCCGGGTCTGGCGGCCCACCTGCGTATCCATCCGCACCCGGTAGCCGACCGTCTGCCCGGCGTCCTCGCCGAGCTGCCGGGCCATGAAGCGGGCGGCCGAGCGGGCCGCCAGCCGGCGCGGCTCCAGCATGATGATTGTGTCGCCGTCCAGCCAGTCCTCGCCCAGCAGCGCCAGCGGGACGCGCGTCGTCTTGCCGGCGCCGGTGGGCGCCTGCAGGACCGCCTCCGGCCCGTCTCGCAGGGCGGCTTTGAGATCCGGCAGGACGTCCTCGATCGGCAGGTCGGGCATGCGGGTCTGGGTTGAGGGTTGAGCGTTGAGGGTTGAGCGTTAGAGGGTAAGCGTTGGTGGGCTGGGGAGTTGAGGGGTGAGGCTCTCGGGCGTTGTAGCCGTGAGTGGAGGGGTGGGTTTCGGACCTACCGATCCGTGCAAAAGTCTCTGAACGGGTTCTGCGGTGGGCGGGGGACCGAGCCTCACATGCGCGGAAACGGTCTTCATGCATTTCTCCACGGATCGGTACTTTGGCGACACGATCATTAGTTCCCCGCGCTTCATGTGCTCTGACACTACAGGTGCCGTGCCGACCGCAAAAGAAAAGCGCGTCACACCTGCCGGCGTCATTGAGGACGAACTCGGCGAAAAACGGGTCGAGGCGTACGTCGCCCGGCGCCACCCCATCTCCGGCCAGCTACAGGAGCGCCCGCTCCTCCGGGATTGCGCCCTCGTTTCCCTCGTCGGTGACGATTGAGGAATAGAACCGGTGTCCACACCAGCGGGCCCGACGGCGCTCCCGCCGCTCTTCGTCAATGGCCCGGTCGGTGTTGCGCCGGAGCCGACGCCGTCGGGGACCGCGCCCCCTAGTGGATTCACACACCGTCCTTGGCACTTCCTTGGTGTCGGCGTTCTCCGTGT
>JBDGQP010000195.1:0-3618 GCA_042218975.1 Salinibacter sp. | reverse complement strand
TCGATTTTTGGTCAACTTCTCGTCAACAGACCTCCACGCGGATCCGTTTGTGTTCGCCCTAAGTAGAGGCACTGGTTAACAGCGTTGAACGCAGACGATTGTCGGTTCCATGAGCTTCGATCTGCTCCTGACGCTGGGCGTGCTCGTGGCGATCTTCGCCGCCCTAATGACCGACATGCTAAGTGCAGATGCGGTCTTCGTCGCGGGGCTCATGATCGTCGTACTCGGCGGCGTGATCGACCTGGAGCGCGCCCTGAACGGCTTCGGCAACTCGACGCTCCTGGCCCTGGGCTCCCTCTACGTCGTGGCGGCGGGCCTCCGCGAGACCGGGGCGCTCGACCTCGCCAGCCAGTACGTGCTCGGCGGCGAAAAAAGCATCCGACGCCTCCTCCTCCGGATGTGTCCCTCGGTCACGGTCTACTCCGCCTTTCTCAACAACACGCCCGTCGTCGCGATGGGCATCCCCGCCGTCCGGGGCTGGTGCCGGCGGCACGACGTCTCGCCCTCGAAGCTGCTGATGCCCCTCTCCTTCGCGGCGATCCTGGGGGGCATCTGCACCCTCATTGGGACCTCCACGAACCTCGTGGTGCACGGCCTGCTGCAGTCCCACGGGATGGAGGGCCTCGGCTTTTTTGAGCTGGCCTGGGTGGGCGTCCCCTGCGCCGTCGTCGGCCTCCTGTACATCATCTTCGTGGCGCCGGCCCTCACCCCCGAGCGGGCCGACATCCGGACCGAGGAGGAGGAGGAGCGCGCCGACCTTATCGAGGTGGAACTGGCGTCCGACTCCCCACTCGTGGGCCGGACCGTGCAGGACGCCAACCTGAAGCTGATGCCGGGCCTCACCCTTGTCCGCATCGACCGGGGAGCCGAGGAGATTGCCCCTGTACAGACGAACGAGCGTCTGCGGGCGGGGGACCGGCTCCTCTTCACCACCTCGGCGATGGGCGGCGATGGGGACGAGGCCGCCGCGGTCGGCCCCTCCGACCTCGAATCCCCCGAGCGGGACGACGGGACCCGGGAGATGGAGGAGTACGAGCGGGTCGAGGACACGCCGCGCCGGGACCTCGACCTGAGCGCCTTTCCCGGCCTTCGTCTCGCCTACACCGACGTGGAGGAGGCGCCGGACCGCGAGCTGCACCAGGTCGTCGTGCGGGAGGGCTCGTCCCTGATCGGCGAGGCGATCGAAGACATTCCCTTCCGACGGCGCTTCGGGGCCGCCCTCACGGGCATCCGCCGCGGGGGCGACCGCCTGGAGCCCCCCTTCACCGACGTTCGCGTCCACCCGGGCGACGTGCTGCTTCTCGACACACGGCCCGGCTTCCGGGGGGCCCACGAGGAGTCCGAGGAGTTCTTCGTGACCAGCGAGGCGGGGGGCGAAACGGACAAGACCGAGGCGGAAGCCCGTGAGCAACGCGAACAGATGCGCCGCCCGCACGGCGGCGGCTGGGAGCTGCGCCTCGCCGTCGCGGTCATCGTGAGCATCGTCGGGCTGGTGGGCTCGGGCCTGTTGCACGTCGCGGTGGCCGGGCCGCTGGGCGCGTTCGTGATCGTCGCCGCCGGCATCCTGTCGCCGGGCCAGGCCCGGGAGGCGATCGACTGGAACGTGCTCATCGTGATCGGGGCCGCGCTCGGCCTCGGACAGGCCATGGAGGCCAGCGGCGCCGCCCAGATGATCGGGAACGGCATCGTCGATGCCACCCCGGGTGCTCGGGCCCTACGGCCTCCTGGCCGGCGTCGTGCTCGCCACCGCGATTCTCACAAATATCGTCACGAACAATGGCGCGGTGGCCCTCATGTTTCCGATTGCGCTCTCCGTCGCCGAGAGCCAGCAGCTCGCCCCCCGGCCCTTCATGGTGAGCATTACGCTTGCGGCCTCGATGGCCTTCATCACCCCGATCGGCTACCAGACCAACCTTATGGTCTACGGCCCCGGCAACTACCGTTTCCTCGACTTTGCCCGCGTCGGGGGACTGCTTCAGGTGCTCCTGTGGGTCGTGATTCTGGTGACGGCGCCGCTCGTGTGGCCGCTGTGAGGCGGCCTCCGGCTGCGGCCGGCGCCGTGCGCGCCTTTCCCTGTCTGTCGGTGCTCTCCGGATGCTCTTGTTCTACGCCGCCCCGGCGGCCCTCGACCTCGACGCGGCTGCGCGACGCGGCCTTTCGGCCCCGCGCGGCGCCCCCCTCCAGCTGCACACGACCCTGGAGGCCGCCGAGCGGGCGGCCACCGGCCCCATTCTCGTCGTCGCCCCGTCGGCCCTCGACCGTCCGCCGCCGTTCGACGGTGCCGTCGTGCCGGTCGCGTCGGTGCCCGCCACGGCCCTCCGGAACCTCTCGCCGTACCGTCCTCCGACGCCCGTCGCCGCCGCCGGGGGGTACGTGGCGTGCCCCCTCCCCGACGACGTTGCCGTGTTGCTCATCCATCGCCGTGGGGTGTGGGACCTGCCGAAGGGGCACCAGGACCCCGGAGAAGACCTCGAGACGTGCGCCGGGCGCGAGGTGCGCGAGGAGGTCGGCCTCGACACCCTGACGGTGGGCCGGCCCCTCGGCACGACCGTGCACGGGTATCCCGACGGGGACGCCTACGCCGTGAAGACGACGCACTGGTTCCTGATGCAGACGCCGGAGCGCACCTTCGAGCCCGAGCGGGACGAAGGCATACGGCGCGTGGCCCCGGCCCGCTGGGCCGTGGCCCGCCGGCACGTCGGCTACGAGACCCTCCGGCGACACATGGGAGAGGTTGAGGCGGCTGTCCGGGCCGTCCTGGCCTGAAGCCACACGGTGTCGCGGATCGGCCCCGGCGGGCGGGCATTCCGCTACTACATACTCCCCGACCACGAGCGACACCTCAGGGGGCGATGCGCCCTCTCGCGTGGTCCCCCCCGACCTTGCATTCCCCGGCCCCGATGGCGAACATCAGCCGTCCAGGCGTTCGTAACTGTCGCACTCTGCTCGCAGACGGCCCCTTTCCATGCGCCTCGCCTTCCTCGCGTTCGTGGTGCCTCTCGTCTTGTTTGGGTGTCAGGGCGGCGAGTCGAGGGGCCTTCGGGATCGGGTTGACTCCCTGCAGGCGGCCAACCGCAGCCTGGAGCGTCGCGTGCAGGCCCTTCGGGACTCGCTCCGGGGCGCCACGGCGGCGGAGACCACCACTCTCTCCCCGCCCGTCTACTTCCCATCGGGGAGCGCCTGGCTCTTCAACGAGGCGAAGCGCCGGCTCGACCAGCACGCCCGGACGCTCCAGCAGCGGTACCCGAACGCCGACTTTCGCATCAAGGGGTACACCGACAACGTTCCCATCGGCCCGAGCCTCCGGGACACCTACCCGAGCAACTGGTATCTGTCGGCCCAGCGGGCGGCCGCGGTGGCCCATTACCTCGACACCGAGCACGGCGTGCGCACGCAGACGCTCGAGATCGAGGCCTTCGGGCCGACGTCGCCGGTCGCCCCCAACGAGACGCCGAAGGGCCGCCGCCAGAACCGCCGCGTGGAGATTGTCATCGAAGGCGGGTCGTAGCACGGCCCCCGGATGGCGCCACTCCAGAAGGACTCAGCCTCCTAATCGGTTGGATCCTTGACTTCTCCCCCGGCTGAAGCCGGGAGATTCTTCGCGTTCTACACGGACTG
>JBDGQP010000194.1:7190-8073 GCA_042218975.1 Salinibacter sp. | reverse complement strand
CAGAGCAGCGGACTCCAAATCCGCCGGTTGGGGGTTCGAGTCCTCCCGTCCGTGCAAATCGAGGCCTTGTGCTCGGAAGGTAGGCGCCGGGACGGCTCCCCGTTCCGGTCCTGGCATCGGAGACGGCCGTTCACCGCGCGACCTGCTCATTGATCCGACCTCGCACAATGTGGATTTGGGAGTATCTCCAGAACGTGGCCGCGGAGATGGAGAAGGTGAACTGGCCGAGCCGTGATGAGCTCATCAGTAGCACGCTCATCACGATCGTCGCCACCTTCATCGTCGCCGGATTCATCTTTTTAGCGGATCGCACCATCAGCACGATGCTCGAGTTCATCTACCAGCAGTAGCGTCCTTCCTGGACGCGGGCCGGGTCCGCCGGGTCCTGCGTTGACCTGCACATCGACTTCCCCTCCCCATGCCTGACGAGAACGACGACACGTGGTACGTTCTTCGGACCTTCTCGAACCACGAAAAGAAGGTGCGGCGCTACCTTGAGAGCGAGATCGAGCGCATGGGACTTGAGGAGCAGGTCGACGAGATCCTGATCCCGACCGAGACGGTCTTCGAGATGAAGGGCGGGGAGAAGAAAACGAAGGAGAAGACGTTTTTCCCGGGCTACATTCTTCTCAACTGCGAACTGACCCACCAGCTCCGAGAGACGGCCGAGGACCTTCCGTCCGTGATCGGCTTTCTCACGACGGGCACCGGCGAGGACCCTACGCCGCTCCGGAAAGAGGAGGTGCAGCGCATTCTCGGCAAGATGGACCGGGCCGAGGAGCGAGGCGAGAAGCCCGAGATCCCGTTCAAGGCCGGCGATCCGGTGAAGGTCGTCGACGGCCCCTTCGACAGCTTCAACGGCTTCGTCGAAGAGGTGTACCCC
>JBDGQP010000194.1:6952-7180 GCA_042218975.1 Salinibacter sp. | reverse complement strand
TTGGCCGGAAGACGCCCGTGGAACTCGACTACCTCCAGGTCGAGCACGAGGAGTAGCCCCCGACACTGATTTGTCACGAACTTCTGAATAAACCGGCGGGAGTTTCCCGACCCTGGTCGGGGGACGCTCGGACCGCCCCGCACGTATGGCAGCTCCAGTCGAAGCGAACATCAAACTCCAAATCAAAGGCGGGCAGGCCAATCCCGCCCCGCCGATCGGACCGGCCCT
>JBDGQP010000194.1:0-6942 GCA_042218975.1 Salinibacter sp. | reverse complement strand
GTTCAACGCCGAGACCGAGGACCAGATGGGGACCCTGCTGCCGGTCGAGATTACCGTTTACGCCGATCGGTCGTTCGACTTTCAGGTCAAAAGCCCCCCGGCCTCCATTCTTCTGAAGCAGCGGGCCGGCATCGAGACCGCCGCCGGCGATCCCCTCCGCGAGCACGTCGGCACGGTGTCGTGGCAGGACTGCATTGAGATCGCCGAGCGAAAGATGCCGGACCTCAACGCCCACACCCCCGAGCAGGGCGCCCGCATGATTGCCGGCACGGCCCGCTCGATGGGCATCGACGTTGAGGACAAGCCGAAGGGGTAGCCGTCCCGGCCCCCTCCGTCGATCGTAAGACGTTCACGCGGGAGTTGCGTCGCCATTTCAGCGGGCGGCGGACGCTTGCACCGCACAACCAGACCCCACTTATGGCACAGACCGAAGGAAAACGATATCGAGACGCTCAGGACCTCGTCGACACCCAGGACGAGCCCGTAAGCCTGATGCAGGCCGCGGAGCTCGCCAAACAGACCGCCACGGCCGGCTTCGATGAGTCGGTGGACATGGACCTGCGGCTCGGCGTCGATCCGCAGCACGCCGACCAGATGGTGCGCGGCTCCATCACGCTGCCGCACGGCACCGGCCGCGACGTGACGGTGCTCGTCCTAGCGAGCGAGGGCAAGCAGGCCGAGGCCGAGGAGGCCGGCGCCGACCACGTGGGCCTCGAAGAGCCCATCGAGCGCATCCAGGAGGAGAACTGGCTCGACTTCGACGTCGTGATCGCGACGCCGGACGTCATGGGTCAGGTCGGTCAGTTGGGCCGCATCCTCGGCCCCCGCGGCCTCATGCCGAATCCCAAGAGCGGGACCGTGACGATGGACCTCGCGGACACGATCGACGAGGTGAAGTCCGGAAAGATCGAGTTCCGCGTCGACCGGAGCGGCAACCTGCACACGCCCATCGGGAAGGCCTCCTTCACGGCCGAGGAGCTCTACGAGAACGCGAAGGCCTTTCTCACCGAGGTCGTCCGGCTCCGACCGGCCTCCTCGAAGGGCCTGTACCTGCGGTCCGTGACGATGTCGGCCACGATGGGTCCCCCGATTCGCGTGGATCGCCGCTCCGTGCTGTCGGAGGCCCGGTAGGCTGCCGCCGCCCTTCCCGCCCACTCCCAGATTTGACCACGCCGTACCATGTCGAAGACCAGAGCCGAAAAAGCCGAACTTATCGACGAGATCGGGGAGAAACTCGACGAGTACCCGATCATCTACCTTACGAACTTTTCCGGTCTCACCGTTGCCCAGTCCAATGACCTCCGCGGCCGGTTCCGCGAAGCCGGGGTCGACTACCAGGTCACCAAGAACACCCTGGCCCAGATCGCGCTCGATCGGCTGGAGGGGATGGCGGCCCTCGAAGAGTTTTTCCACGGTCCCACGGCCGTCGCCTACAGCGAGGATCCCGCCAAGCCGGCCCGTGTGATCCAGGATTTTGTCGAAGACGAGGACGTCGAGCGTCCCGAGCTCAAGGTCGCCTGGATCGAGGGCGACCTCTACGAGGGCCCCGATGCGCTGGACACCCTCGCGGACCTCAAGTCCCGTGAGGAACTGATCGGCGAAATCGTCGGGCGCCTGCTCGCCCCCGCGCAGAACGTCGTCGGCGGGCTTACGGGCGCCGGGCAGACCCTGGCCGGTCTCCTGAAGACCCTTTCCGAACGAGACGAAGACGACGAATAGCGGCCGGCCCGCTCGGGCCGACCCCACGCAGCACGACACTCACTCACCTTAATTCGCGACGCAGCCCCGAAGAGTGTCGGGGCCGAGACCGTCGCTGGCCAACAACCACCATCGACCCATGGCTAACATCGAAGAACTCGCAGAGCAACTCGTCGACCTCACGATCAAAGAGGCCAGCGAGTTGGCAACTCACCTCGAAGAAGAATACGACATCGAGCCGGCATCGGCCGGCGTAGCCGTGGCGGCCGGCGACGGCGGCGGGGGCGGCGGCGAGGAGGGGGACGAAGAGCAGACCGCCTTCGACGTCGTGCTCACCGGCATCGACGGGAACAAGATTCAGGTCATCAAGGAGGTCCGGTCCATCACCGGCCTCGGCCTGAAGGAAGCAAAGTCGCTCGTCGACGAGGCGCCGAATCCCGTGAAGGAAGGACTCTCGCGGGACGAGGCCGACGAGCTCCAGGCGCAGCTGGAAGAGGCGGGCGCCGAGATTGAGCTGCAGTAAGAAGCGTGCCCACACATACGAACTGTGAGACCACGTCGAAGGGCTGTGGCCCCCAGTTCTACGGGGGCCTTCGGCGTCTCACATGGCGGGCGCCGGGAAAAGGGGAGATGCCGTTGAAACAAGCCGTTCATGGAGCTGTTACATCCCACCTGCGCCTACGGGCTCCCGTGCGGCAGACGTACACCTGCGCGACCGGCAGGGTCCTGCACGGTGCTCTTTCAGCCTGCCCCGGCGACCTTCGGACCCTTTCCTGTACCCGCCCAGCGCGGTTCCCTTGATCGGCCCCGTCTTGCATGACGGGCTGCGGCCACTGCTCCCCTGCAGGGAGTATGCGCAACCGATTCGTGTGGCGCAGGGACGGGCGAGCCCCCGCGGCGTCTGAGCCACCCTGCGTACGCCCTCTCCGATCCCTTGCGCGGTGCAGGGGATCTTTGCCGGGGCCGACCCGGCGGAACGAGAGACGGGCGAGACGAAGAGAGTCCCCCGACAGTGAACGTATTTTCTACGCGAGCGAACTCCTGTAGCCTATGCCGACTCTCCTTAACGGGAATGTTTCTACCAGCGGACACCTGGAAGACGCGAAGCCGCGGAAGAGCTTCGCCGACATCCCGTCTGTCCGGGATTACCCGGACTTTCTGAACGTCCAGATTAAGACGTTTCACGACTTTGTGCAGGACGACGTCCCGCCCGAAGATCGGGAGAACGAGGGGCTTCAGGCCGTCTTTAACGAGCACTTCCCGATTAAAGACAGTCGGGAGCGGTACACCCTCGAGTTCGTGAGCTACGAACTCGACACGCCAAAGCACACCGTGCAGGAGTGCATGGATCAGGGGCTCACCTACACCGTGCCCCTCAAGGCCACGCTTCGGCTCACCAGCAAGGAGGAAGACGGGGACGAGGAGGCAATCGAGGCGATCGAGCAAGAGGTGTATCTCGGGACCCTCCCGTTCATGACCGATCGGGGAACGTTCATCGTGAACGGGGCCGAGCGCGTCATCGTCTCGCAGCTGCACCGGAGTCCGGGCGTCTTCTTCGGGCAGGAGATCCACTCCAACGGCACGGAGCTCTTCAGTGCCCGCGTGATCCCGTTCCGCGGCTCCTGGATGGAGTTCTCGACGGACGTCCGCGACGTTTTGTGGTCGTACGTGGACCGGAAGAAGAAGGTGCCGGTCACGACACTGCTCCGGGCCCTGGGCTACTCCAGCGACGAGGAGATCATCCGGATGTTCGGCCTGGCCGACGCGGTCGATATCGAGGACGAGGAGGAGTTTCAGGAGCACCTCGACCGCGAGCTCGCGACGAGCGTCACGATCGACAAAACGATTGAGATTGTCGACGAGGACACCGGCGAGGTCGTCGACGAGGAGAAGGAACGCGAGGTGCTGCTCCCCGCCGAGCACGAGCTTGAGGAGGAGGACTGGGAGGTCCTCGAGGAGCACGAGATCACGCGGGTCTACCTCATTCGGGAGGACGTCGACGAGGATGAGCTGGACAAGACGACGCTCGTCGAGACCCTGAAGAAGGACTCCACCCACACCGAGGAGGAGGCGCTCAACCATCTGTACGAGAAGCTCCGGGGCAGCGAAGCGCCGGACCTCGACTCCGCCCAGCAGGCCCTCGACCGCCTGTTCTTCAACGAGAAGCGCTACGATCTGGGCGACGTGGGGCGGCACCGGATCAACGAGCGGCTCGACATTGACGTCGACGAGGACACGCAGGTGCTTACGAAGGAGGATGTGATCGGGATCGTCTGGGAGCTCGTCGCGCTCCAGAACGACGAGAGCACGCCCGACGACATCGACCACCTCAGCAACCGCCGCGTGAAGTCGATCGGCGAGCAGCTGGGCTCGCAGTTCTCCCTCGGCCTGGCCCGGATGGCCCGGACCATCAAGGAGCGCATGAACCTGCGGGACGCGGACAAATTCACCCCGAAGGACCTGGTCAACGCCCGCACCATCGAGAGCGTGATCAACACGTTCTTCGGGACGAACCAGCTGAGCCAGTTCATGGATCAGACGAACCCGCTGGCGGAGCTGACCCACAAGCGCCGCATGTCGGCGCTGGGGCCAGGCGGGCTGACCCGTGAACGGGCGGGGTTTGAGGTGCGAGACGTGCACTACACGCACTACGGCCGGCTGTGCCCGATCGAGACGCCGGAGGGCCCGAACATCGGGCTCATGCTGTCGCTCTGCGTCCACGCCACGATCAACGACTTCGGCTTCCTCGAGACCCCGTACCGCGTCGTCGAGGATGGACAGGTGACCGAGAGGGTCGAGTACCTGACGGCCGACGAGGAGGACCAGGCCGTAATCGCGCAGGCCAACGCCCCGATCGACGACGACGGCCACTTCGAGCGAGGCGAGGTCCGCTGCCGGTACCAGGGCGACTTTCCGGTCGTCGAGCCCGACGAGGTGCAGTACATGGACGTGGCGCCGAACCAGATTGTCTCCCCGGCGGCCAGCCTTGTGCCGTTCCTCTCGCACAACGACGCCAACCGGGCGCTCATGGGCTCGAACATGCAGCGCCAGGGCGTGCCTCTACTCCGCGGCGACTCCCCGATCGTCGGCACCGGCCTGGAGGGCCGCGCCGCGAAGGACTCCCGCGCCTGTGTCGTCGCCGAGGGCGACGGCGAGATCGAGTACGTCGACGCCGAGCGCGTCGTGGTCCGGTACGACAAGGAACAGAGCGATACGGACCTCACGTTCGGCGAGCCGGTCCGTGAATACGAGCTCACCAAGTTCCGGCGCAGCAACCAGGGCACCTGCATGAACCAGAAGCCCATCGTCCAGCAGGGCGATCGGGTCGAGGAGGGCGAGGTGCTCACCGACGGCTTCGCAACGGAGAAGGGAGAGCTTGCTCTCGGGAAGAACGTGCTCTGCGCGTTCATGCCCTGGCACGGTTACAACTACGAGGACGCCATCGTCATCAGCGAGCGCCTCGTGGCCGACGACGTCTACACCTCCGTGCACATCGAAGAGTTCGAGCACGAGGTGCGGGACACGAAGCGTGGGGAGGAGGAGCTGACCCGCGAGATCCCGAACGTCAGCGAGGAGGCGACCAAGGACCTCGACGAGCGCGGCATCATCCGCGTCGGCGCCGAGGTGACGCCCGGCGACATTATCGTCGGGAAGATCACGCCGAAGGGCGAGACCGACCCGACGCCGGAGGAGAAGCTGCTCCGGGCCATCTTCGGAGACAAGGCGGGCGACGTGAAGGACGCCTCGCTCAAGGCGAAGCCCGGCATGGAGGGCGGCGTCGTCATCGACACGAAGCTCTTCAGCCGCCGCGAGCTGGATCCGGCCTCCAAGAAAATGGAGGAGAAGCGCCTCGAAAACATCGAGGACGAACACGAGCGCAAGCTCGAGGACCTCAGCGAGCGCTTCTGGGACAAGTTCTTCACGCTGGTTGAGGGCGCAACCTCCGAGGGCATCGAGGACCGAGACGGTCAGGTGGTGCTCTCCGAGGGTGCCGACTTTGAGCGTGACGCCTTCGAGGACGTCGACCCCGCGGACCTCAGCATGCGGCAGACGTTCACCGACGACGAGGAGCTCAACGAGCACATCCGGACGCTCCTCCGCAACTACACGTCCCGCCGGCGCGACGTCGAAGGGAAGACCAAGCGCGAGAAGCACCAGGTCGAGATGGGCGACGAGCTGCCCGCCGGCATCGTGCAGATGGCGAAGGTCTACGTGGCCCGCAAGAAGAAGATTGAGGTGGGCGACAAGATGGCCGGCCGCCACGGCAACAAGGGCGTGATCGCCAAGATCGCCCCGGTCGAGGACATGCCGTTCCTCGAGGACGGCACGCCGGTCGACCTCGTCCTCAACCCGCTGGGTGTCCCCTCCCGGATGAACCTGGGACAGATCTACGAGACGCTCCTCGGCTGGGCCGGCGACAAGCTCGGCATCAAGTACTCCACGCCGATCTTCGACGGGGCCTCCCTGGAGGACGTCGGCGACGAGCTCGAGGAGGCCGGGCTGCCGCGCGACGGCAAGGCACAGCTCTACGACGGCCGCACCGGCGAGCCGTTCGACGAGAAGACCACCGTCGGCCAGATCTACATGATGAAGCTGGAGCACCTGGTCGAGGACAAGATGCACGCCCGCTCGATTGGGCCGTACAGCCTCATCACGCAGCAGCCGCTCGGCGGAAAGGCCCAGTTCGGCGGTCAGCGCCTCGGCGAGATGGAGGTGTGGGCCCTCTACGCCTACGGCGCCTCCAACACGCTGCAGGAGATGCTCACCTACAAGTCCGACGACGTCCAGGGCCGGTCCGAGGCCTACGAGTCGATCGTCAAGGGCAAGAACCTGCCGTCGCCGGGCGTACCGGAGAGCTTCAACGTGCTCGTCCGCGAGCTCCAGGGCCTCGGCCTTGAGGTGACGCTCGACTAAACTTTGGGTTTTCGATTGCGGAGTTCGGATGCCCCCGGTCCCCTCCGCAATCAATCCGAACTCCAAGATCCAAAACCCCAACCCTCCTATATGCCGTACGGAAACTCAAAGGAGATCGAAAAGAACTTCGACAACATCACCATCAGCCTCGCGTCTCCGGAGGACATCTTGGAGCGGTCCTACGGCGAGGTGATGAAACCGGAGACGATCAACTACCGGTCGTTCAAGCCGGAGATGGGTGGGCTGTTCTGTGAGAAGATCTTCGGCCCGGTCAAAGACTACGAGTGCCACTGCGGGAAGTACAAGCGCATCCGGTACAAGGGCATCATC
>JBDGQP010000193.1:1386-3913 GCA_042218975.1 Salinibacter sp. | reverse complement strand
TCCGGACGGAGTGAACCCCGGCCGCGGCGTCCCGCCCGGCGACTGTCGGGCGCCCGCCGTTCCTACGCGTCGGCGTCGGTCTCAAACACGGGCTCGAAGTCCCGGAGCGACATGCCCTGATCGGCGTCGTACTGCTGGTCCGGGTCGCGGGCCACCTCCAGTTCGTAGGCCACCCGGTCGCTCCGGTAGTAGCGGCGCTGGAAGTAGATGCGCTTCTCGCCTTCGGTAAGCGAGAGGCGTTCGATGAGGAGCAGCGCCGTCCCCTCGTCGACGTCGAGGGCCTCGGCCACGGCAGGCGCGGCGCTGGCCGCCGTGAGGCGGTAGTGCCCGCGGAGCACCGGAATGTCGTACTCCGCCTCGAGAATGTGGTAGATCGTCTCGCGGGTCAGGTCGTGCCCCTCTAGGAGCTGCGCGTAGAACATGGGGAGCCAGGTGCGGTCGAAGGCCACGGGCCGCCCGTCGCCCAGTCGCACGCGGTCGAGGCGCATCACCTTTGGCTCGTCGGTGTCGAGGTGGACGGCCACGTCCGCGGGGGGTGCCTCGGGCGCCTGGTGCTCGACCGTCGAGGCGGCCTCAAGGCCGGCCTGCGCCATGTCCTGGGCGAAGTCGGTGAGGCGCACGAGGCCCTGGGCGGCCCGCCGCTCCTTCACGAACGAGCCGAGCCCCTGCCGCCGGTAGATGTAGTCCTCACTCTCAAGGGTCTGCAGGGCCCGTCGCACCGTCACCCGGCTCACGTCGAACCGCTCGCCGAGCTCCTTCTCGGAGGGCAGTTTCTCGTCGACCGAATAGGTGCCGTCGTCGATCTGCTCGCGCAGCCAGTCGCTGATCTGTTCGTGACGGGGACGGCCGGATTCGACGTCCATGGGTGCATCGGGTCAGAAGAGAGCACTGCGTTCCAGAAGAGCACAACAGGTCATTACACGTCTGATGTTCCGGCGCGCCGGGCCTGCCTCTCCCTTCGAAGGGCATTTTCCGAGTCCAGGGATTCATTACGCGACCGTGCGAGAATGCCCTACAGCGTGGACCCGATGGAAGAAGTATCTTTTTTATTACAACGGCGGGCACCGAACAGTCCGCGCCCACGACGCCTGCGGACCCGGTCCTGCCGAGTCGCGGGGGCACTCGGCCCGATCTCGAATGAGCCTCTGCCTCCGTCGCGCGTCCCCTCTCAAAAGCACGAGGTACCACCATGCTCAACATTCGCCGCGTCCTCTTCCCGACCGACTTCTCCGAGGGCTCGAAGCGGGCCTTTCCTCAGGCGGCTTTTTTCGCCGACTGGCACGACGCCGAGCTCCACATCCTGAATGTGACCGGCCGACACCGGTACGACTACAAGGAAACCAAGGCGAACTTTCCGATTCCCCTCGACACGCTGACCGACTGGCGGCGGCGCCCCTCGGCCTCCGGCGCCGGCCCGACCCCGTCCGACTTGGAGGAACGTCCCATCGTCCAGCATCAGGTCGAATCGGCCGCGCCCGCCGAGCGGATCGTAGAGTACACGGACGAGAAGGAGATCGATCTCGTCGTGATGGGCACCCACGGGCGTCGGGGCGTCGACCGCATGCTCTTTGGCAGCGTCACCGAGGAGGTGGTGCGCACGGCCGACTGCCCAACGCTCACGGTGCGGGCCGACGCGGACGCCGCCCCCGAACAGGCGGTGCGCCGGATTCTCGTCCCGATCGACTTCTCCGAGGCGTCGGAGGGGGCCCTCGCCCACGCCAAGGAGATTGCCCTCACGTACGGGGCGGAGCTCAACCTGCTCCACGTCGTCGAGCAGCCCTTCTACCCGTCGGCCTACGGCGTCGATCCGATCTCCTTTCCCACCCAGGAGGTTGTCGACCGCGTCGAGAAGCAGCTCGGGGAGATGGCCCGCACGAGCGTCGGGTACGAGCACGTGGTGGTGGAGGCGACGGTGGGCGACCCGGCGAGCACAATCCTCGACCACGTAGACGAAAACGAGGTCGACTTCGTCGTCATCGCCACGCACGGACGCACGGGCCTGGACCGGATGCTGCTCGGCAGCGTCGCGGAGCGGGTCCTGCGGCGGGCGCCGACGCCGGTGTTCGTGGTGAAGCCCGACCGGCAGTCGCTGGTATCGGGGACGGAGGCGTCCGCGGCGGCGTCCGAGGCGTAGATCGGAGGCTTCCGGTCGCGCTCCGGTTCCTCTCCCATCCTCGCTCTTCGGCGTCGGGCGCGGCACCCGGCGGGCCGTGGAGCGGGCGCCGCGTGCCCCAACCGGGTCGGTGCCGGCGACGTACCACTGGGGCCTCATCGGCGGCTACGGCCGGCACATCGCCGGAGTGGGTGTGGGTGCCCTGCGCGCGGCCCTCCCCGGGCTGGACGCAGGCTCCCTGGGGGCAGTGTCGGTTCCCCCCTGCCGATCGGCCGCCTCCTGCACGCTTTCACCACGCGTCCCCCGACGAGCGGACGGGGCGACAACGAAATCTCGCGCCTCCCCTGCGTGTGGGGGGCTCCGGATCGCCGGGGCGGGCGTGTCCGTCATCGACCCGGCGCCGGCGATCGCCCG
>JBDGQP010000193.1:0-1376 GCA_042218975.1 Salinibacter sp. | reverse complement strand
CCCTTGTCGGGGGGCATGCCTCTGCCAGCGAGGCCGCTGCCGTGACGCGTGGCCCCGAATCCTCCCCGTTACTGCGCGGAGTCGTTGATGACAGTCTCGTTGACGTACATGTACAGTTCCTGGAAGAGGTCCGGGTACTGACCGCGGAATCGACGCAGGGCGTTTCCGGTGAGGAAGACCCCGCCCTGGTCCACATAGCGAGCCTGCTCGATGTCGAAGGGCGTCTGGCAGTCGGTGTCGACCACCGTGAGCCGGTCGGGCGGCTTCCGGGCATTCGTGTACAGCTTGGCCTTTGGCCGTACACGCACCTCGATGCGGCCGCACTCGTCCGTCTTCTTGTTTACCCACTTCGACGACTCGAACTGGTAGTTGACGCTGTTGCCGCTGCGCCGGACAGTCGTCATCGACGCGGGGCCGCTGCATCCGGTCCAGACGAGTGCGAGCACGGACGTGAGGGCGACCATACAGAGACGGCGCATAACGGGCCTTGGCGCGTTGGACGCGGGGGCGGGAGCCGAGAATCCATTTCCTTCCGATGCCGGGGGAGTGGCGGTGCGGGCGTGGTACGGGTCGGCCCGTCCGGCGGCGAACGTAAGGGACAACGCAGGATGCCGCCCGAAGTGGGACCGTACAGGGGAGTCATGCGAATACACAAACACAGGAGTTTCTACGCAGGCCCCCAAAGAGAAGTTTACGCGAATCCGAGCCTCCGGCCTCATCCAATCGGGGACGGGGCCTCAGCATCTAGGCACCTCGCAGGACACCGCCCGGCGGCACCGCCAGCACGGGCACGAGGGCCCCACACGGCCCGGCATCACGTGCAAGAAGTGCCGCGGAAGCTGGACCGACCAAGACCGCTGTGTCCCACGTGCTCCCGCGGAGCGGTCTCCACCGCACAAACGCCGTCGCCTCCCGTCCGGAAGACGAGGCGCCGAAACGGGACCATTCCGACGTTCCCACTCTGAACTCCACATTCCCCCTACGCGTCAACGGTCGCGGCCCCGTCCCCACTCGCCTCGGCGCCGGCGGCGGCCGCCTCGGTGCCCTCCGGCATCACGCGCTCGAAGGTGAGGCTGGACTCGTCGTCGGCCAGTTCGATGCGGACGCGGTCGCCGTCGTCGATCGTCCCCTCGAGCAGGGCCTCCGAGAGGCCGTTCGCCACGTGCCGCTGCATCATGCGCTTCAGCGGCCGGGCGCCAAAGGCCGGGTCGTAGCCGCGGTCGGCGAGCCAGTCCTTCGCCTCATCGGAGAGGGCGAGCGTCAGGTCGTGGTTCTTCTCCGCAACCCGCTGGATGCGTCGCAGCTGGATGTCGACGATCTCCCGGATGTGCTCGCGGCTGAGCGAGCGGAACATCACGATGTCGTCGATGCGGTTC
>JBDGQP010000192.1:0-10511 GCA_042218975.1 Salinibacter sp. | reverse complement strand
GAGCTGGTGACACGCGAGGCGCTCAGCCCGCACATCGGTCCCCACATCTTGCAAAGCGTCGAGTATGTCGAGATCGGCACCCGAAGGTCGACTGGCAATCGATGGCTGGGATGCGAGACCGATTGATCCATGGATACTTCGGTGTCGACTACGAAATCGTGTGGCAGGTGGCGACGGAAAAAGCCCCAGAATTGAGAGACGAAATCGGTGCCATTCTCGAAGAGGAAGGGGCAACATGATCCACAGTGCAGCCACCGACGGGGCCGATGACGCATTCCCGCGTCGGGCGTCTTGACGCCGGCATCCGACGCATCCCGGTCGGTCGAGTTGGGCCGGGCATGTCGGGGCAACGAGGGACGAACCCACTCTCCCGTCCCATGTAGGAGGGACTGTCTCTGCGCACCATCGAACCCCCCCTCTGTCCTCGTCCATGTATCGCCGCGTCCCGCTTCTCGCCCTCGCCCTGCTGTGGGTCCCGCTCGTCGCAACGGCCCAGATCGACGCCCGCCTCCTCCAGCAGCCCGACGTCTCGGAGACCCAGATCACCTTTGTCTACGGCAACGACGTGTGGGTCGTCCCCGAGGAGGGCGGCCCGACATCCGTGTCGAGAACACGCCGGCGCCCCTGGCCCGGGGCAAGGACCCCCAGCTGCGGCGCGCCATCCGGGAGATGACGCAGGCGCTCGAGGACTACACCCCCGCCCAGCCGGAGCGGCCGCCCTACGAGGACCGGACGCCGTCGGGGGCGAACGAATAGTCGTGAGAGGCACCGCCGACGTCGCAACCGAGAGCATTATTGTCTCAAAACCCTCGTTTTGTATGCACTTGGACCGACCGCGAGTTCGTCTTATTTCGACTCGTTTCTGGCTGGGTCACGGAAGGTGTCGGAGTGAGATGTGTTAAGGCGCTCTGCTGCAACTTTGCAAACCCGGCGGCTGTACCCGTCTTACCAAATCAGAGTTTCCCCGTGCGTCTCTGATCTTATGAGTGACGAAAAGCTGCTGGAACGAATTACAACTGATCCCGACGTGATGACGGGAAAGCCCGTCATTCAGGGCATCCGACTCACCGTGGACTACATCCTGAATCTCATGGCCCACGGAGCGACCGAGGAAGAGATTCTTGAAGAGTATCATCGACTCAAGCGAGAGGACATCCGTGCGTGTCTGCTGTTCAGCGCGAAGTCGCTCTCCGATTCGAGCTTCATGCCGTTGAAAGAGGCGTAGCCCATGCGATTTTTGGTGGATGAATGTACCGGGCCCGCCGTCTCGGTTCTTACGTTCCCAACGTTTCCGCCATGGACGACGCCGATCCCGTGCTCCTGGAGCTGTACCGCCACCGCTTCGAGGGGGTGGCCGACGAGATGGGCGGCACGCTGCGGCGCACCAGCTACTCCCCCAACATCAAGGAGCGGCTCGACTTTTCCTGCGCGGTGTTCGACGGCGAGGGCGGGCTCGTCGCCCAGGCGGCCCACATCCCCGTCCACCTTGGCGCCATGCCCGCCAGCGTGGCCGCCGCGCTCGACGCCGTCGACGCCTGGGCGGCCGGCGACGTGGTCGTCCTCAACGACCCGTACGACGGCGGCACGCACCTGCCGGACGTGACGATGGTGTCCCCGGTGTTCGTCGCCGACGGCGAGGCCCCCGACTTCTTCGTCGCGAGCCGGGCCCACCACGCCGACGTGGGGGGCATGACGCCCGGCTCCCTGCCGCTCGCCACCGAGCTGGTGCAGGAGGGACTCGTCGTCCCGCCGGTCAAGCTGTACGAGGACGGCACGCCGAACGAGAGCCTGCTGCGCCTCCTCCTCCGCAACGTGCGCACCCCCGACGAGCGGCGGGGCGACCTGGCGGCGCAGCGGGCCGCCCACGCCGTGGGGACCCGCCGCCTCCGGGAACTGACCGAGGCGCACGGCCCCGGCGAGGTGGCGGCGTACGCCCGTCACCTCCAGGCCTACAGCGAGCGCCGCGTCCGGGCCGCGCTGGCCGAGTGGCCGGACGGGACCTACCGGTTCGAGGACACGCTTGAGCGGGCCGAGGGCGACCCTGCCACCATCCGGGTGGCGGCGACCGTCGAGGGCGACGGGATCGCGTTCGACTTTGCGGGCACCGACCCGGCCGACGACGGCAACCTGAACGCCGTACGCCCGATCACGGCGTCGGCCTGCTACTACGTGGTCCAGGGCCTCGTGGGCACCGAGATGCCGATGAACGCCGGCAGCCTGGCCCCCGTGGCGGTCGCGGCCCCGGAAGGCTCGATCGTGAACGCCGATCCGCCGCACGCCGTGGCCGGGGGCAACGTCGAGACCTCCCAGCGCATCGTGGACGCGGTGCTGGGGGCCCTCGCCGGGGCGCTCCCCGACCGGGTGCCGGCGGCGGGGCAGGGAACGATGAACAACCTCACGGTCGGGGGCACCCGGCCCGACGGCTCGTCCTTCGCCTACTACGAAACGATCGGGGGCGGCATGGGGGGCGGGCCCGACGGCGACGGCCTGAGCGGGATCCACGTCCACATGACAAACACCCTGAACACGCCCGTCGAGGCGCTGGAGGAGACCTACCCGTTCCGGGTCACGACCTACCGCCTCCGCGAGGGGAGCGGCGGGGCCGGGCCGCACCGCGG
This sequence comes from Salinibacter sp., assembly GCA_042218975.1. Taxonomy (GTDB): domain Bacteria; phylum Bacteroidota; class Rhodothermia; order Rhodothermales; family Salinibacteraceae; genus Salinibacter. Next base: position 7,893 of record JBDGQP010000192.1, on the reverse strand, counting down.
GGGCGACGGCCTCGTGCGGGTCTACGAGGCCTTGGTGCCCGTGACCGTCACCATGCTGAGCACGCGCCGCGACACGGGACCGTGGGGCCGCAACGGTGGCGGGGCGGGCGCGCCGGGGCGCAACGTGCTCGTGCGGCCCGACGGAACGGAGGAGACGCTCCCGGCCCACTTCTCGCGCCGGCTCCCGGCCGGCAGCCGGCTCCGCGTCGAGACACCAGGGGGCGGTGGATTCGGGACGGCCTCGTGACGTCGGGGACGCCCCCGGACCGCCGTCCTTCGCCCGGGAGGACCGCCGGCGAACGTCGCCCGTGGGGGGCGAGCAAACGGCGGCGGGTGCTCTCGAGCCAACCGGCCGGAAGATGTGAGAGAGATCGGACCGGGAAGGCCCCTCTTGAAATCGGATGAAAGGCCCTGAGTCCACTGGGGACGTGTTGATCTCCGCGTCGACGCTGCGTTACATTTTCCGGCGGCTGTTTGCTCCCCCATCATCCCCGCGACGCGATGCACATGCGCCCCGTACAGACGTTTGCGCTGTTCCTCATCGGCCTGCTTGCCGCTCTAGGCCCGACGCCGGCGGCCGCCCAGCCGGTCGACTCGACGAAGCTCACCGGCATCGAGCCCCGCAGCATCGGCCCCGCCGGCATGAGCGGCCGCGTGACGGCCGTTGACGTGTCGCCCACCGACGACGACGTCTGGTACGTCGGCTCCGGCTCGGGCGGCCTCTGGAAGACGACCAACGGCGGAACCACCTTCGAGCCGATCTTCGACGACCAGCAGGCCACCTCGATCGGCGACGTGACGGTGCACCCCGAAAATCCCGACATCATCTGGGTCGGCACCGGCGAGGGCAATCCGCGCAACAGCTCCACGGGCGGCAACGGCGTCTACAAGAGCGTCGACGGGGGGAAGACCTGGACGCACCTCGGGCTCGAGAACACGCGCTCGATCCACCGCCTGCTCGTCCACCCCGACAACCCGGACGTGGCCTACGCGGGGGCGCAGGGGGCGACCTGGGGCTACAACGAGGCCCGCGGCGTCTACAAGACCACCGACGGCGGGGAGACCTGGGAGAAAATCCTGTACGTCAACCAGAAGACCGGCGTGGCGGACATGGTGATGGACCCGGAGAACCCCAACAAGCTCTTCGTGGCGATGTGGCAGTACCGACGCTGGCCCTGGTTCTTCAAGTCGGGCGGGCCCGGCTCCGGCCTCTACGTGACGCACGACGGCGGCCAAAACTGGGACGAAATCACCCACGAGGACGGGCTCCCCGCCAGCCCGACGGACACCCTCGGGCGAATGGGCCTCGCCATCGCCCCGAGCAATCCGGACCGCGTGTACGCCTACGTCGAGAAGGACGATAACGCCCTCTACCGCTCCGACGACGGCGGCCAGTCGTGGCGGGAGATCAACGCCAGTGAGGACATCGGCGGGCGCCCGTTCTACTACGCCGACCTGCGGGTCGACCCGCAGGACCCCGACCGCGTCTACAGCGTCCACGGGGAGGTCAGCATGAGCATCGACGGGGGCAAGTCGTTCGACGTCATTACCGAGGGGGTGCACCCGGACCACCACGCGTTCTGGATCGACCCCGAAGACCCGAGCTTTATCATCGACGGGAACGACGGGGGGCTCGCCGTCTCCCACGACTACGGGACGACGTGGCGCGTGCCGGGCAATCTGCCACTCGCGCAGTACTACCACATCAACGTCGACGACAGCTTTCCCTACCGCGTCTACGGCGGGATGCAGGACAACGGCTCCTGGCGCGGCCCGAACCGCGTGTACCGGAGCGGCGGGGTGCGCAACGCGTACTGGGAGAAGATCGGCTTCGGGGACGGCTTCGACGTGGTGCCCGACCCCGAAACCCCGCGCTACGGCTACTCGATGTGGCAGGGCGGCAACCTGATGCGCTACGACGCCCGGACCGGCGGCTTCGAGTACATCCGTCCGCAGCCGGACTCGGTGATCAATCCCACCGAGAAGCAGCTGCGCTTCAACTGGAACGCGGCCGTCGCGCAGAGCCCGCACGACCCGAACACCGTCTACTACGGCAGCCAGCACGTGCACCGCAGCACCGACGAGGGCGACTCCTGGACGGCGATCTCGCCGGACCTCACGACCGACAACCCCGAGTGGCAGAACCAGCTCGAGAGCGGCGGGCTCACCTACGACGTCACCGGGGCCGAGAACTTCACCACAATCTTCGACATCGCCCCGAGCCCCGTGCAGAAAGGGGTGATCTGGGCCGGCACCGACGACGGGCAGCTTCACGTGACCCGCAACGGCGGGGAGACCTGGACGAACGTCGTCGACAACATCGAGGGGGTGCCGGCGCACACGTGGGTCCACCAGGTGAAGGCCTCGAAGTTTGACGCCGGGGAGGCCTACGTCGTCTTCGACAACCACCGCCGCGCCGACTGGACGCCCTACGTGTACCACACCACCGACTACGGCCAGTCCTGGACGCGCATCGTGGGGCCCGACGACGTGGGCGGCTACGCGCTCTCGATCGTGCAGGACCCGGTCGTGGAGGACCTTCTCTTCCTCGGGACCCAGTACGGACTCTACTTCAGCCTCGACGGCGGGGCGACGTGGACGCAGTGGACCCACGGCTACCCGACGGTCCAAACGCGGGACCTCGCCATCCAGGAGCGCGAGCGGGACCTCGTGGTCGGGACCTTCGGCCGTGCGGCCTACGTCCTCGACGACATCCAGCCGTTCCGAACCCTCGCCCAGCGGGGGCCCGAGGCGATCTTCGCCGACTCGATGTACGTCTTTCAGGCGCCGACGGCCTACCTCATGGAGCAGGGCACCCACCTCGGGGCCCACACCGGGGCCCAGGCCGTCTTCGAGGGCGAGAACGAGCCGGACGGGGCGATGCTCACCTACTCGGTCGCGGCGCCCGACACGAGCGAGGTCGAGGACCCGCCCGAGGAGGCCACCATCCGGATCACCAACGCCGCGGGCGACACGATCCGCACGATCCACGGCCCGGCCGACGACGGCCTGAACCGCACCACCTGGGGACTCCGGCGCAGAGGGGTGCGCGAGCCGGGGACGCCGGCGGCCGAGGCGGACGAGGACGAGCAGCCCGCCGGGCCCACGGTGTCCCCCGGCACCTACACGGCACACATCTCCTACCGCGGCCACGTCGACTCGACGCGAGTGCAGGTGCGGCCGGACCCCCGCGTCGACGGGCTGACGCCCGAGGAGCGAGAGGCCCGTCAGGCCATGTACGACCGCCTGATGGCCCGCATCGAGACGGCCACCGAGGCCGCCGACCGGCTCCGAGGGGCCCAGGAGACCGTCGAGCAGGTCAACGCCCAGCTCGAGGGCCGCGAGGACTCCCTGGCCGTCCGGGCCCGCGAGCAGGGCACGGCGATGGCCGACTCTGCCCGGGCCCTGCTCCACGAGATCGTTCCGAAGGACTACGAGGGCATCCGTGAGGACCCGACCCTCGCGGGGCCGCGGCTCGAGCGGGTCGGCTTCTACCTCGGCACCGAGGACGAAGGGCCCAGCGAGACGGAGCGCATCGCCCTCGAGCGGGCCGAGCAGCGCCTCCGCATCGCGCTCGACGAGGTCAACCGGTTCTTCGAGACGAAGTGGACCGAGTACCGGCAGACGGTCGAGGCGGCGGCCCCCAGCGTCTTCGACTCCTACGAGCCGATCCGTATCGGGGACGACTCGTAGTCGAACGGCCGTGTTCTCCGGGGCGGTTGGGGGGCGTCCCGGCCGCCCCGACGGAACGAGCGCCCCCGATTAGACGCCCGCCAGGAGGACCTCCGACACCGCCTGCACGGCCGTTCCCCAGGGGGACGTGCCCGTCGTGACGGAAAGGAGAATGTCGAAAGCAAAAAACGCGAAGATGCCCGCCCCGGCGTAGTGGGCCTTTCGCAGGTCCACCCGGTGGGCGAAGCGGTGGAACAGGAGGGCGTTGGCGAGGCTGACCGGGAGGATGATGATCATCTCCCCGACCCAGATGGCGGAGGAGGCGCCGTACTGCGCCGCGAGGCCGATTGTCACCAACTGGGTCTTGTCGCCGACCTCCCCGAACGCCATCATCGAGAAGATGCCGAGGAAGGTGGTCACCGAGGACGGAAGCGAAACCCCGAGCAGCGTGGTGGAGCCCTCCCCGAGAACGCCGTGGCCGTCGGGGGCATGGGCGTCGTCGAGGCCCTCATCGCGCGGAGCCGAGCGGTACAGCATGCCCGCGAACAGGAGGAAGAGGGCTACCGTGAGGAGGTCCAGGTACAGCTCGGGGAGCACCTGCTGCAGGGCGCTCCCGAAAAGAATCTCCAGCGCAGTCCACCCGGCGAACGCGCTCCCGGCCGCGGCGACGACGAGGTACGGGTTGTACCGGGTCGAGAGCCCGGCGATGAGAAACTGGACCTTTTCGCCGGGCAGGACCGCGAGCTGGGACCCGAGGGCGATCAGCATCACGTCGGTCCACTCAGTCACGGGAGTCCCTCCCCGAAGCGAACGGAACAGGTCGGTACATGCCGCTAGTTTAGAGTCTTACAATAGAAAAATTAGCCGAGGCTAACTTATTGTCCATCCGTCAGGGAGTTCCGTCCCGTCTGGGGGACGGGTCGGGTGGGGCGGTCCGTCTGCCGTTTCTCTGGCGAACCCTGGTGCAGGATTCGGGGAGGAAGGGAGTACGGACGCATGGAGGCAAAATGCGTCCACCCCTCCATACGTCCTCACGATCACCCCCGACTCCATCCCCGGCGAAGTATGCGGAGTTGGGACCAACCGAATCGGTGCTTCCTTGCGAGGCACGTCTCAACAAAAAACCGGCCGGTCCGCCCACAGCCTGAGAACTGCGGGCCGACCGGCCGGTGGAAGCGCGCAGGAGCGCCGGCACCAAAAAGGGCGGCCGACGCACCGTCAGGGCCGTCCGTTACTCGTCGTCTTCGTTTTCGTGCTCGCTGTATTCCTCGCTCTCCTCGTCGTCGTTCTCCTCGTCGTCCCTGTCGACGAAGGAACCAGTGCCGGCCGGGTTCGTCGCCTCGAGGCTGGGCACGGCTGAGAGGGAGGCCTCTCCGTTCTCAGGAACGGCGTTACCAATGACATAGACAGTGATCTTCTCGCCCGCCGTCAGAGGGAAATCGGAGCGCTTCAGAACGGCGGTGCCGTTCTTCTGAACTTCGATCGTCCGTTTACCGGGCTCGGCCTCGACGTATCCGCTGCTCGTGCCGAACGTTACGTTCGAGAGGACGGTGGCTCCGTCCACGGCGATATTGACGGCACCGGCGTCCGGCGAGGCGTGCACGAACCGCACGAGGGTCTTGTCGCGCGGCGGAAGGGCCGAGTCCTCGTCGGCGTTGTCGACGAGCGGACGGGCCTGAATGCCGGGCTCGCCGCCTTCCGGGCTCAGCTCCCCGATGGCCAGGACGGTGTAGTCCTTGTTCGCGGCCAGTGTTAGACTGGTATCGATAACCCGAGGGGAGGTCTTGGGGGCGGGCGTCACGGCAATGTCGTACGTCCCGGAAGCGAGGCTGAGGTAGTCGCCCGACCGATTCGGGGCAAAGGTCGAATACGCTAGGCCGCCAATCGTGGGGTTTCCGTCGGGGGCCTTACCGACGTAGACGTCCACGCCCGGCGCATCGGGGGAGAGATGGGCCACCCGGACATCGGCGGAATCCCCGTCGCCCGGGGTACTGACCGGCGGTCCGCCCGAGACATCGCCCGGCGGGCCGGCCTGACCGGGACCCTGGTTCGTGGTCGCCTGTCCCTCCGCGCCGGGGTTGTTGAGGCCGGAGAGGCCCGACGAGTCGCAGCCAGCGCCGACGAGCCCGAGGATGAGAAGAGCGAATACAGGGGTGAGTCGCTGCCAGTGGTGGTGCATGGTGGATGAGGGAGCTGGTGTGTGAACGGTCTGCTGGGAGGAGAAGGACCCAAAAACAGGGGGTCCGAAAGGTGCCACAACTACCGGCCGTAGCAGCCACTCATTGCGATGCATTTCCCACGAAGAATAACTACCCGAATAACGTAACAAAGCCGCAACATAAATTCCGCGTGCTCCGTTCTTCGTGTGCCTCTGCGGTCCGGGGGGGCGATGGGGGGACGGGACGCGGGGAAGAGGCTTCCGGGCGCGGCCGACCGTTTCGGAGCCGCTCCGATCGGGTGGCCGGGGGCGGGCGGGCGAACGGGTCTACGTGTCGAAAAAGAAACAGGGGACGACCCCGTTCCGGGTCCCGTGATCTCCGTTCGTTCAGTGGGGCAAGCCACTAGTCCCGCTTGAACCGCGCCTCGCGCGGACCCAGCTCCTCGCCCGTTCGGGTCGTGAGGGCCTCGTAGAGCGCCGGGCGCCGGCCCCGTAGCCAGCGCTGCCCGGTGCACATCTCCAGCAGGTCGGCGTCGAGGTCGGCCACCACCATCTTGTCGGCCGCCGCACAGGTCTCCGCGACGACGCGGCCGTAGGGGTCCAGGATCATGGCGTTGCCGGTGCGCACCTCGCCGTCGTCGGGGCCGACGCCGTTGCTGAACACCAGGAACATCCCGTTGTCGTGGGCACGAGCGGGGAGCCAGCGCATCAGCCAGCCTCGGCCTTTCGGTCCGCGGAAGGCCTCCTCGATCGCCTCCGGGTCCTCGTGGCGGTTGTGCCAGAGGGCCGGGTCGATGAGGCCCATCGCCTCGGGGCTTCGGGAGTCGCACCCGCCGGTCTGGTGCGGGGCGAGCAGCAGCGTCGCCCCCTTCAGGGCCGTGATCCGCGCGTTCTCGACGAGGTTGTTGTCCCAGCAGGTGAGCACCCCGACGCGGCCGAGGTCCGGGACGTCGAAGACGGTGAACGAGTCCCCGCTCGACAGGTGCTCGTTCAGAAAGCAGTGCAGCTTGCGGTGCACGTGGGCGTCCCCGGACGGCGTCGCGACGACGAAGGCGTTGTAGAGGGCCCCATCGGCGGCCTGTTCGATGAGGCCGACCCCGATCGTCATCTCGTGGGCCGCGGCCAGTCGGAGCAGTTCCTGGGTGGAGGGCCCGTCCGGGATCGGCTCGCTCAGGGCCGCCAGGTCGGCCCGGGGGGCATCGCGAAGGTGCCAGTAGCCGGGGAGGCACATCTCCGGAAACGACAGAAGGTCTACTTCCTGTTCGGCGGCCCGCTCGACGAAGGCGTGGACGGTGTCCCAGTTGGCGGCCGGGTCGCCGGGAGCGTGGTTGAACTGAACGGTGGCGGCACGGAGATCCTGCATGGAAGGCGGCGTTGGACGATCGGACGGACGCGACGACCCAAACCCGAATACCGGCCGCCAGGTTCGTCCCCAATCCGGCCCGGCCGGGAGCCGCCTCGACGCGGTCCCGACGCTACGAACTGGTGACCCGGTCCTCGTCCACCTCGCCCATCATGAGGACGGTGCCCCCGTCAATCGAGCCGAGGTACCTGCGGCCGATGCCGAGCGGGGTGGCGTCGGTCTCGTAGACGTGCACGACGAGTTCCCCCCACTCCAGATCCGTCGTCCGGTTGATGTCGACGAGGGCGTCGATGAGCGCGTCCTCATCCTCGTAGGGGCCGTACCCGTCGATGCGGTCTCCGCCTACGTGGAGCCGGTAGAGTCGGTTGTCGGGCACGGAACGTAGACGACGCGGTGAAGACTGGCGAACGTTTGCCCGAATGGGCGGCGGGAAGTGGCACCCGGACGGCCTGACCAGGAAAGCGATCCCAATCTAAAAAGACCCTTCCCGGGGGGTCAAGCCCGCACTGCGTGCAGACTGTGAATTACGAGGAAGTGGCGGGCGGACGGCGTCGCGGCCTACGACACCCTGGATTCTGCCTCCCACACAAACGCGAGAAGCGGCTGCGCGTCCCGGGCCATGCGAACCACTTCCTCGGCGAACGAGGGGGACTGCAGCGCCGTGTCCGGAAAGAAGCGTCGGGTCACGTAGTTCTTCCAC
>JBDGQP010000191.1:0-18786 GCA_042218975.1 Salinibacter sp. | reverse complement strand
GCAATTCCGGACCCGAGATGCCGGCTTCAAATGGCCTCGTGATCAATGCGGGTTAAACCTCGCAACAGAATATGGCGAACGGTCGGTTCTCTGTGGTGAGCGACCGCGCGGTCCACGACCAGCCGGTCACCGGACCTCGGACGGCCCCGCCTCCCCGCTCCGGGAGGCTGTCGCGGGGCCCTCCTGTTCCGGGGACATGGCATGCGCGGTCGCCCGTCACAAACCGCAGGGCATAGGCCAAGGCCCTCTGTTGCCGCTCCGGCGCGGGCGAGTCAGGACGACGGGAAGGGCGGCCCCCCATGGATGCGATCTGGGATGGAGGAGGCCCTGCTGCCCAAAGACTGGGTACTTTCTACTTCTTTTCTTGTCCCGGTGGGTGTAATAATGCCCTCGCCGGGCGTCGTGTTGGGGCCCGGTTCCGCCTTCCATCGCATCTACGCCGGCCTGCGGCTCGTCCGTGGAGGCCGCCGCGTCGAGCGGCGGGCGTCCACACACAGCGCCGAACAGGATGCAACACCGGACGGGCGGGTCTACCGCCGACGCCCCGGCGCACCGGGAGCGGACGCGACCGGAACGGCCTCTTACAGAAGCTGGCCGAAGAAGACCGCGTTGAGGAAGAGCCCGTTCGTTCCGTACCAGAACGCCCGGAAGTTCGGGTTGTCCATGAACAGGACCACCTGTCCCGCCCCCCGCTCGTGGGCCTCGATCGAGGCGGCCCCACGGGCCTGCTCCAGCTGCTCGTCGGAGACGTATCCGCTGAGCCGGGGCGTCTCGGTGTAGGTCCCTACGCTCGCCCCGGGCTCGGTGCTCGGGTCGTAGAAGGTCGTGCCGGACCGGAAGACCGGCACCGTCTCGCCGTATCCGTAGGCGACCGGGTGCGTAGGATCCAGGCGCACCTCGAAGATCGAGCCCCCGATCCCCTGCGCGCCGTAGGAATTGGGGAGGTCGGCGTACGGCCGGTCCTGCAGCAGCGAGTCGACGTCCAGCGTGCGTTCCTCCAGGGCCACGAGGTCGTGCTCGACCGCCCACTGGCTTCCGCCCTGGATGCCGACGAGCGTCCCGCCGTCCTCGACCCACGTCTGCACGGCGTCGGCGGGCAGGCCGCTGTACTCGCCCCCCGCGAGCACCATCGTATTGTACTTGCTCAGATCGATCTCCCCGACATCCTCGATGTCGATGAGGGAGACCGGCACGCGCATCCGCTCGTTCAGCAGGTGCCATACCTCTCCGGCGTTGTAGGCGGAGGTCCCGTACCCGGAGCCGTCCCCGGCCCCCGTGATGAGCGCGACCTTCGGGCGCTCGAGGATCTCGGAACCGGCGCTCCCGAGATCCGGCCCCGTGGGCGTGAGTCCCCGATCCACCGCCGAGACGCGCACGTGGTCCTGATTGGCGATGCGTCGGACCACCGCGTGAACGCTGTCGGGGGCCACGCCCCGCTGCTGGACCTGCACGACGATGCTCCCGCGGTTGAAGGACGCGTCGGCGCCCCCCACCTGTGCCGTGAAGGGATCGGTCATCACCCGGGGACGAATGCCGTTGCGCTGCAGGCGGCGAACGGCCCGAGGGGCGTAGTACCGGCCCCACCGGAAGACGTAGGCGTAGGGGGACTGCCCGCCCTGCACCGCCCCTCCGTCGTAGGTCACGGCGGAGAGCGCCGCCCCTTCCAGCTCGTCGGAGTCGCGGCGGAGCGCGGCGTAATCGACCCCGAACGCGAGGGGAAGCGTCCACGTCGAGACGTCGTAGAAGATGGAGTCGGGGTACGTCGACGTGCGCTCCATGGCGGCCTTCACGAAGCGGCCCTGCGGCTGGTCGAGGGGCACCACGTACCCCTCGCCCGCCTCGAAGGTCTGCCCGTTGGCCTCAATGGACTGATCGAGCTCGTACAACTGCACCTGGTGGCGCCGCAGCACCTTGGCGAGGGCCTGGGCCCGCGTCCGGTGGTCCGCCCGGTCGACGACGTAGGCCTGCGTCTCGACGTCCGCCAGCGCCTCGTCCCGGTTGGCGAAGAAGTCCCGCTGGTAGCGGAGGAGGTCCGTCCGGTTCTCGACTACGCCCCGCAGCGTCGAGAGTGAGGTCATAAACTGGTTGCGGACCGTGAACGCGTAGGTCACCTCGCCCTTGTCCGTCGAGGCCCTCAGGGCCCGCGAGGAGGCCTGCTCGAAGAGAATGCCGACAGTGCCGTTGACGTCGGGGTAGGTCGAGCCCTTTCCGTAGTAGAAGTCGTCGAACGTCTCGCGGGTGTAGAAGAGGGACCCAATGCGTTCCAGGTAGTTGGCGTGGTACTCGGCGAGCGCTCCGGTGAGCGCCTGGTTCCGCTCCGGGGTGTTCGGGTTCGTCCGGCTCGGCACCCCGGGCTGGAAGAAGTACGTCGCCTCGGAGCCCATCTCGTGGAAGTCCGTCAGGAACTGCGGCTTCCAGCGGTGAAAGTACTCGATGCGCCCCTTCGAGGAGGGGTGCTGGACCGGCAGCCAGTCGCGGTTCAGGTCGAACCAGTAGTGGTTGGTCCGGCCGCCGGGCCAGGGCTGGTTGTGCTCCCGGTCCTGCTCGTCGGCGGTGGCCACCTCCCCCCGATTTCCGTTCACCCAGTCCACGAAGCGGTCCCGCCCGTCGGGGTTGAACATCGGGTCGATCAGGGTCACCACGCTGTCGAGCGCCGCCCGCACCTCGGGCCCGCTCCCGGCGGCGAGGTGGTAGAGCAGAAGCATGGCGGCCTCCGTCCCGCTCGCCTCGTCGCCGTGGATGCTGTAGCCCATGAGCACCACCGCGGGCCGATCCTTCAGTTCCGCGTCCGATACGGCGCCCGGATTGCGGGCCGTCGCCACGTTCGTCGTGCGGATCGTCTCCAGGCGACCGTGGTTCTGCGACGACGTCACGACGGCGTGGATGAGCTCCCGCCCCTCGTAGGTGCGGCCGTGGGACCGCAGCGCCACGCGGTCGCTCGCCTCGGCGACGGCCTCAAAGTAGTCCACCACCTGGGCCGGACGGGTGTGGCGGGTGCCCACCGTGTGGCCGATGACCTCCTCCGGCCGGGGGATGGCGTCGCTGTACTGCTCGGTGCCCGGCACCGGCGTGTCGATGGAGAGCGGCAGGTCCTGTGCCGCCACGCGGCTCGGAGCCAGCGTCAGGACCAGAAGGGATAGAACACCGAGCCCGAGCCTACGGAGCGGCACGGACGAAAGGGGCGAAATCATGAGCGGCCGTCGAATGAGTCGGAGGGAAGAGCAGAAAATGGAAGCGCTCGGGGGAACCGGCTGTCCGGGCCGCCCGCCCCGCAATATACGATGGAGGCCGGAAACGTAAAACGGACCGCGAACGGCTGCGGGGAAGGCCCGTCGCGACGAAGGCCCTGCCTCCCCCTTCTCCCTCCGCGATGGACGCTCCGGCGTGCCGCCCGGCAGCCCGCTCCCACGGCTTCCGGCCCTCATCGGTCCGTGAGCCGCACCGGCGCGCCGTTGGGCCGCGCCGAGTACTGGACGTAGGCCCCCCTCTCGTCGGTGTTCACCTCGAGGGTCTTCTCGACCTCTCCCTGCCGCAGCTGCACCCGCGACCACGAAGACGGCACGCGCGACCGGAGGGTGAGGGGGAGATCGTAGCGGGGACCCAGCGAGTGGGAGAGGCTAACGGCAATGGTGTCCTGCTTGACCGACGTCGACACTGTCGCGTCCATTCGCTCCCGTACGTACTTCGTGCCGTCCCGGTACGTCGTGACCCAGAGGTCGTCGGTCCGGGCGTCGATGTAGTCGAGGTACTCCGTCAGTTCGGCCGTCGTAGTCGGCTCCCACCCGATGCCCTCGATGCCGTGGAAGACGAGCACCAGCCAGATGTTGTCGTTCCGCTGCGTGACGTCGACCCACCGCTTCATCTCCGCCATGGGCGTGTCCGACAGCGGCCCGCGCTGCCAGATCGTGTAGGCGGTGCTCGTCGTGCCCGGCTGCACCTCACTCCCCCTCGGGATCTCCGTGTAGTACGGGGCCGGCATCCGATTTCGCAGGGCCGGAAACATCTCGAGCCCGTACGACATCACCCGCTCGTTCTTCGTGCCGAAGGGCAGCTCCGCGGAAAAGGTGTGCTCCCGGCCCAGATGGTTCCGGATCGCCGCTTTGCTCTTCCGGAGCTCCCGACGAATGTTTTTTTCGTCCATCACCGCGAGGTACGGGTGCGTAATCGTGTGGCTCCCAAATTCGTGGCGGGAGCCGTCGTAGGACTCCAGCATATCCCAGGTTACCAGGTCGACCCCGGGCTCCACCGCCAGCACCTCGTACATGTACCGGCTGAGCGGGTACGACCAATCTCCGTCTTTTTTGGGGTGCGTGCCGTTCCGCACCTTCCGGTAGCCCTCGTCGATGACGTCGTAGGCGGCCTGCACGTCGCCCTGTTCGTAGAGCCCGCCCGCCTCCATGTGGTACTGGTAGGTGCCCTTGTACCCCAGATACCGGACGGCGGAGGCCCGCTCGAAGAAGTTGTGCTTCGAGGTCGTGTCCTCGGCGGTGGACGCGATAATGTCCTCGACGGGGCGGCCGACGAACCGCCCAGTGGCCCTCGATCCCGGAAGGGCGCCGGTCACGATGTAGAACGTGCCGGGAAGGCCCCGCTCGTTCAGCAGTGGACGGGCAATGCGAAATTGGTTGATCGTCCCGTCGTCGAAGGTGATGGAGACGGCACCGGACCGGCCGTGCTGCCACTTTGCGATGGTGGTTTCTCCAACCTGTGCCGCTGCCGGCCCGGCGGCCAGAACAGCGAGGATCGAGACGACGGCAGCGAGGGAGCGCGTCACGGCGTGGAACGGAGGCATGAGGCGAAGGATGACTTCGGGCAAAGGCGCGTCGGCGAGGGTCACCGAGGAGCGGTCTCGTCCGGCAGCGCAAAGGCCACGTAGGCGTCGCCGGAGGGGGCGCCGAGCTTTCCCCCGCCGCAGGCCACCACGAGGTACTGGGTCCCCCCCGCCGTGTACGTGCTCGGCGTCGCGAAGCCGGCGGCCGGCAGGTCGGCGCTCCAGCGCAGCTCGCCGGTGTCCTTGTCGAAGGCACGGATCTTTTCGTCGGGGGTCGCGGCGATGAAGACGAGCCCGCCCGCCGTGACGACCGGCCCGCCGTAGTTCTCGGTGCCGGTCGGCGGGATCCCCCGTTTTTTCAGCGCCGGGTACGCCCCGAGCGGCCGGCGCCACAGGTACTCGCCGGTGTCGAGGTCGATCGCGTTGAGGGTGCCCCACGGGGGACTTACGGCCGGGTAGCCCGCCGGCGTGCGAAATTTCTTGTAACCGGCCATCACGTAGGGGGAGGCCCTTTCGTCCGGAACAGCCCGGGCACGGTCGGCGTCGACGGCGTAGTGCCGCTCCTGCGTGAGAAAGTTGACGAGCGCCTTGCGCTGCGCCTCCGGCAGGTGCCCGAAGCCCGGCATCATCCGGCGGCCGTTCTTGATGAGGTCGAGCATCGCGGTCGGCGAGTAGCGCTCCTCCACGCCCCGCAGCGAGGGGTAGCGGCCCCCGCCCCGGCGGTTCGGCCCGTGACAGGAGAGGCAGTGGGTCCGGTAGGCCCGGCGCCCCCACGCGAACCGGGCGTCCGACGGCCCCGGGGAGGCCGCTGCCACCTGTTGCCCGGTGGGCACCATGGTCATGATCCAGGGCACCTCGTTGCTGTTGACGTAAAGGACGTTCGTGGCCGGATCGACGGCGGCCCCGCCCCACTCGGCGCCCCCGTCGAACCCCGGGAACATGAGCGTGCCCTGCAGGGAGGGCGGCGCAAACAGGTGGTCGCTGCGCAGGCGGGCCAGTTGCGTGCGGAGGCGGGCCCGGACGCTGTCCGGCGCGTAGGGATTTATGTCGTCCGGTCCCATCTGCTGCCGGACGAAGGGCTCGGGCGTCGTGGGCACGGGCTGGGTGGGCCAGGGCGCCTCGCCGGGCAGGTGTCCGTCGGTGGGCACCGGCCGCTCCTCGACCGGAAACAGGGGCTCCCCGGTCGTCCGGTCGAACAGGAAGACGAACCCGGTCTTGGTGGTCTGGGCCACGGCGTCCACCCGCTCTCCGTCGTGACGTACCGTGACGAGACTGGGCGGCGCCGGCAGGTCGCGGTCCCAGAGGTCGTGGTGGACGGTCTGGTAGTGCCAGACCCGCTCCCCCGTCGCGGCGTTGAGGGCCAGCAGCGAGTTGGCGAAGAGGTTTTTGCCCTTACGGTTCCCGCCGTAGAAGTCGGGCGAGGCGGAGCCGGTGGGCGCGAACACGAGACCGCGCTCCCGGTCGACGGCCATGCCCGCCCAGCTGTTGGCCCCTCCGGCGCGGGTCCACGCCTCGGGATCCGCCCAGGTGTCGTGCCCGAACTCGCCGGGCCGGGGGATCGTGTGGAACGTCCACGCCAGCTCGCCGGTCCGGACGTTGAAGGCGCGGATGTCGCCCGGGGCGGCGTCCGCCCCCTCCGACACCCGCGAGCCGATGATGAGGAGGTTCTCGTAGATCACGCCCGGCGAGGTGGCGGAGACGTGGAGGCTCTCGGCCCGGGCGCCGAGCCCCTGCTTGAGGCTCGCCCGGCCGCCGTCGCCGAACGATTCGACGAGCGTCCCCGTCGTTGCGTCGAGGGCGTAGAGGGTAGGCCCCGCCGTAAAGAGGATGCGCTCGTCGGACCCGTCGCGCCAGTAGGTGACGCCGCGGTTTACGTTGAGTGCCGGATTCTGGTCGCTCGAGTCCGGAAACGGGTCGAAGGTCCACTGCTCTGCGCCGGTGGCGGCGTCGAGGGCCACGACCGTCAGGGTCGGCGACGTGCCGTAAAGCGTGCCGTCGACGACGATCGGGTTGGCCTGGATCTGCGAGTTCTCGTCCGGCTGGGCGTCGCCGGTGTGATAGGTCCAGGCCCGCTCCAGCCGGTCCACCGACGCCGTGTCGATCCGCTGGAGGGACGAGTACCGGATCGAGGCCGGCCCGCCGCCGCGGGCCGCCCACGTCGTGTCGATCACGGCCGCCTCGCCGCCCGACGGGGGTGGGCCGTCCGCCGAACAGCCCGTTCCCAACGCTCCGAGGCTCAGGGCGCAGAGCAGCACAGACACGACAGCGCGGGGCATGGGCCGAAGGCAGGGGTGGAAGCGGCGCGTTGTCCCTCAACCTACAGGCCCACTGCCCCAGGCACAAATGCCCGAGGGCGGCGACTTGGGCACGCGCATCTTTAGAGTCCGGCCGGGTGGGGCGGAGGCGCCCCTGCCAATGACGGCCAGACGGGCCGGCAAAGAGTGGGCGGAGGGCCCGTGGGGGCCGCGGTTCCCGGTCTGCCTCTGCCCCGCAGGCTGCGTCCACGCGGGAGGGCTACGAGACCATGGTGCCGGTGCCCGCGCGGGTCGCAACGGGCGACGCCATCCGGTAGAGGAGCACCCCGAGCATGCCGGCCTGGAGCACGATGAGCCCGATGAAGGCGGGCCCCCAGCCAAACGCATCGGCCACCATCCCGGTGACCACACTCCCCCCTGCGCCCAGGACCATGTAAACGGTGCGGATGAGGCCGAAGCCGGCGCTCCGCTCCTCGGCGCCGAGGTGGTCCATGAACTTCGGCAGGAGGGCCGCGCCCCAGCTCATCGCAAACCCGGCACACCCGAGGGCGGGCAGTACTACCGGGAGCCCCGTGCCCCCGACGAGGAGCCCGTACCCCAGGAGCCCGGTCCCGAGGGCGAGGGCCGCCGCGGGGAAGCGCCCGATGCGATCGGAGAGGCTCCCCAGGAGGGGCTGCGTGACCCCCTGCACCGCAAAATACGCCGAGAAGAGCACGCCAGCGGCGCCGTCGGAGTACCCGTGGTACGCCCCGAGAAACGTGGGGAGAAACGACGCGGTGGACTGCCACACGAATGCCCCGACGGCCGAGAGCCCGAGGGGCAGGGCGATGGACGGCCGGGACAGGACCGACAGCAGGCCCCGGGGTTGGAGGCGCCGGAGAATTGAGGCCGACGGCCGGGCCGGCGGCGCCGGCCGTACCACGGCGGCGAAGAGCAATGCCGCCGGCACGGCAATGAGGACCCCGAGCGCCACGGCCCATCGCCATCCGAACGCCATCCCGATTCCGCCCGTGGCCATCGGGACCAGCACCCCCGCCACCGGCGCCCCGGCGGTGTGCAGCCCGATCGCCGAGCCCGTGTTTGGAAGCGTCCGCGTCAGCAACGAGGTCGCAACGCTGAAGTGCAGTCCGGCGACCCCGCCCAGCGCAACGGCGCCGACCAGAAAGACGGGGTAGGACGGCGCCAGGGCCAGCAGGGCGCTCGCCACGGCGGTCCCCCCGACCGCCACGAGAATGATGCGGCGCTCCCCGAAGCGGTCCGCCAGCAGACCGCTCGGAAACTGCGACGCGGCGTAGGCGACCCACATGCCGGTCAGCGCCAGACCGAGGGCCCCGTTGGAGACCGAAAAGTCGGCGCCGATCAGCGGCACTACCGGGCTGATGGCCAGTCGGGCGGCCATCGTCGCGAAAAACGCCAAGGTGCAGACACCGAGGACGGCACCCTCGTGGGACCACAGCTTCACAGGGACTGTCAGTCTGGAATCACAGTAGCCGGCGAGAACCTGCCCTACGAACCGGGGTCGGCCTCGGTTCAGGCCGGGGAGCGATGGAAGCGGTTCGGCCTCCGGGCTTCGTCCATTGTTCGTTCCTGGGAAGAGGGCGTCCCGCCCGCCCTACGGCCTCACAGAGTTTTTTCGAACGAGCCGGGGGACTGATGGTACAGCTTTGCGGTACAACGACTCTGTCCGGTCCGCCTCGGACCCCCCGCGATACTCCCCACCACCAGCCGCGCTCCACAGCATGGACACTCTGACCTACGACAACGGCGACGAGATGCCCCTCTTCGGCCTCGGCACCTGGAAGTCCGATCCCGGGGCCGTCTACGACGCCGTCCGGGTGGCGCTCGAGGCCGGCTACCGGCACGTCGACTGTGCGCCCATCTACGGCAACGAGGCCGAGGTCGGGCAGGCGCTCACCGACTCGTTCGACGACGGGGTCGTCGATCGGGACGAGGTGTGGGTGACGTCCAAGCTCTGGAACGACGCCCATCGGCCCGAGGACGTCCGCCCCGCCCTCGAGTCGACGCTCGAGGACCTGCAGCTCGAGGCCCTCGACCTCTACCTCATGCACTGGCCCGTTGCCCTGAAGCCGGGCGTCAATATGCCGGAGTCGCCGGACGATTTCTTCTCGCCGGACGACGTGCCGCTGACGGCCACCTGGGAAGCAATGGAAGCGCTCCGGGACGAGGGGCTGACGCGACACATCGGCGTCTCGAACTTCAGCGTGCCGAAGCTGCGGTCCCTCATGGCCTCGGTCGACACGATGCCCGAGATGAATCAGATCGAGATGCACCCGTACCTCCAGCAGCCCGACCTGCTGGCGTTCGCGGAGTCGGAAGGCGTGCACCTCACGGCCTACTCCCCGCTCGGGTCGATCGACCGGCCCGACATGATGAAGGACGAGGACGAGCCGGTCCTTCTGGAGGATCCGACCATCGTCGAGATCGCCGAGCGGCACGACGCCAGCCCGGCACAGGTGCTGATCAGCTGGGCCCTTCACCGCGGCACCGCCGTCATCCCGAAGTCGACGACGCCCGAGCACATCCGCGACAACATTGCCGCGACCGAGCTGGAACTGACCGACGAGGACCTCTCCGCCATCGCCGACCTGGATCGGCACCGCCGGTACCTACAGGGCGACATCTGGACCATGGAGGGCAGCCCACACACCACCGAGACCCTGTGGGGCGAGTAGGCGGCGTGTCGGGGCGCGGGGGCTTGATTTCTGGACGCGGGCCTCCTAAGGTAACCTCCCGTCCCTCTCCCCGCCCCGTATCCCCCGAGATGCCGACCGTGTCGAGGCTGCGTCCCCTCCTCTACGGGCTACTGGTGCTGATTCTCGTCGGCCCCGGGTGCACGGGGCCCGACGTCCCGACCGCCTCCCGATGGTCGGACGCCTACGCCCAAACGATGCGCCTCTGGTACGACGAGCCGGCCGGCAAGTGGGTGGAGGCCCTTCCGGTCGGCAACGGGCGTCTCGGGGCCATGGTCTTCGGGCGGACGGGCACCGAGCGCATCCAGATCAACGAGGAGTCGGTCTGGGCGGGCCACCGCCTGAACGACAATAACCCCGAGGCCCGGGCGAATCTCGACACCATCCGATCCCTCCTGTTCGCGGGGCGCAACGAGCAGGCCTTTGCCGAGGCCACCGACCACCTGCTTGCGACGCCGCCCCGCCTGCGGTCCTATCAGCCGCTGATGGATCTCCACCTCGCGCTCCCCGAGGGCGACACGACCGCCTACGAACGGAGCCTCGACCTCGAGACGGGGATCGCGCGGACCACCTACCGCCGGGACGGCACCCGATACACCCGGGAGGTGTTTGCGTCGGCCGTGGACGACGTGATCGTGGTGCACGTGTCGGCCGACGCGCCCGGGGCCCTCACGACGACCGTGTCGCTCGCCCGTTCCGCCGACGCGACGGCCCGTACGCCCTCCGATCGGAGCCTCCTCCTGGAGGGCCGTGTGCGCTACGACTCGACCGCCGAGCAGGGCCCGGGCGGGACCGGCCTTCACTTCGCGGGCCGTCTGCGGGCCCGGGCGCCCGGTGGGACGACGATGACCACCGACAGCCTGCTCCGTGTGCGAAATGCCGACGCGCTCACGCTCCTCGTCACCGGCGCGACGGACTACGAACGCGAGGGCCTCCACATCGACTCGACGCAGGCCCCCGTCGCGGAGACGGCGGCCCTTCTGGACGCGGTGCGGGACCGCTCCTACGAAGCCCTCCGCCGGCGCCACGTCGCCGACCACGCTCCGCGCATGGGCCGGGTCACGCTGGACCTCACCGGGCGTCGGCCTACCGCCCGCCCCACCGACCGGCGCCTGCAGCGGGTCGAGGACGGGGCCGTCGATCCGCACCTGACGGAGCTGTACTTCCAGTACGGGCGGTACCTCCTCCTGGGCAGCTCGCGGGCGCCCGGCGTGCTGCCCGCCAACCTGCAGGGCCTCTGGAACGAGGAGATGCAGGCGCCCTGGAACAGCGACTATCACACCAACATCAACCTCCAGATGAACTACTGGCCGGCGGCGGTGGCGAACCTGCCGGAGACGCTCCCGCCCCTCACCGGCTTCCTCAACGCGCTGCGCGGGCCCGGCCGGACCACCGCCCAGCAGATGTACGGGGCCGACGGGTGGGCGATGCACCACAACACCGACATCTTCGGCCGCACGGGCCTGCATGACGGCATCCAGTGGGGCACCTTCCCGCTGGGCGGGGCCTGGATGACGGTTCCCGTGTGGCGGCACTACCGCTACACACAGGACCGGGCCTACCTGCGCGAGACCGCCTATCCGATCCTGAAGGGCTCGGCCCAGTTCGTCGTCGACGTTCTGGTGGAGGGCCCGAACGGGCACCTGGTGACAGCCCCCTCCTACTCCCCCGAGAACGCGTTCATCGACCCGGACACCGGGGCGGAACGAAAGCTCACCTACGCCCCGACGATGGACGTGCAGATCATCCAGGAGCTCTTCCAGAACACAATCCGGGCGGCCGAGGTCCTGAACACCGACCCCGCCCTGCGCGACACGCTCCGCGACGTGCTCGGCCGCCTCCCGCCGGTTCGCGTGGGCGAGGACGGCACGATCATGGAGTGGATCCGCGACTATGAGGAGGCGAATCCCGGCCACCGGCACATTTCACACCTGTTCGGCCTCCATCCCGGCACGACGATCACGCCCGGGACGCCGCGTCTCTACCGGGCCGCCCGCAGGACCATCGAGCGGCGTCTCACGCACGGCGGTGGGCACACCGGCTGGAGCCGGGCCTGGATCGTCAACTTCTTCGCCCGCCTGCAGGAGGGCCGGCGGGCCCACCAGAACCTCCTCGCCCTCTACCGACAGTCGACGCTGTCGAACCTCTTTGACACCCACCCGCCCTTCCAGATCGACGGCAACTTCGGCGGCACCGCGGGGATCGCGGAGATGCTGCTGCAGAGCCATACCGGGACGCTCCGCCTCCTCCCGGCCCTGCCCCCGGCGTGGACGGACGGCCGTGTGACCGGCCTCCGGGCCGCGGGCGACTTTACGGTCGACCTGGTCTGGGCCGACGGCCGCCTGCACGAGGCAACAATTACCTCGGGCAGTGGCCGGCGCCTCCGCGTCCGCGGGCCCCGGCGGCTCGTCGTTCGACGGGGCGGGAACCGAGTATCGGTGGACCGCCGGGCGGAGGGGCTGGCCCTCGACACGGAGGCCGGAACCACCTACACCCTGACGCCCGCACCGCCGTGAGCGGTCGGGTGGGCCCCTGTCGGAACGAGCCGCCCCGGAGCCCCCTAGACGGTTCCGCGTGCCCTCGTCTTTCTTACCCTCCTTCGCACCAATCCCCTTCCTGGCATGGAGTACCGATCTCTCGGCAGCATCGGCTGGAACGTGTCGGCCATCAGCTTCGGCGCCTGGGCCATCGGCGGGAGCTGGGGGGACGTCGACGACAGCGAGTCCCTGCAGGCCCTCCAGCGGGCCGTCGACGCGGGCGTCAACTTCTTCGACACCGCCGACGTCTACGGCGACGGCCGGAGCGAACAGCTCCTGGCCCAGCTCACCCGCGACCACGACGACATCCGCGTGGCCACGAAGGCCGGCCGGCGCCTCGACCCGCACACCGCGGCCGGCTACACCCGCGAGAACCTGTCGGACTTCGTGGACCGGAGCCGTGAGAACCTGGACCGCGACGCCCTGGACCTGGTGCAGCTCCACTGTCCGCCCACGGAGGTGTACTACCGGCCCGAGGTGTTCGAGGGGATGGAGGACCTGAAGGCGCAAGGGAAGATCCGGCACTACGGCGTGAGCGTCGAGACGGTGGAGGAGGGGCTCAAGGCCATCGAGTATCCCGGCGTCGAAGTCGTCCAAATCATCTTCAACATGTTCCGCCAGCGGCCCGCGGAGCTGTTCTTCGAGGAGGCCAAAAGGCGGAAGGTGGGCATTCTGGCACGGGTCCCCCTCGCCTCGGGGCTCCTCACCGGCAAGTACGGCGCAGACGCCTCGTTCCCGGAGAACGACCACCGGCACTTCAACCGGAACGGGGAGGCCTTCGACCGGGGCGAGACCTTCGCCGGGGTTGCCCTCGAGCAGGGCGTCGAGGCCGTCCGCGAGCTCGACGACATCCGGCCGGAGGGCATGACGATGGCGCAGTTTGCCCTGCGGTGGATCCTGATGTTCGACGCGGTGAGCTGCGCGATTCCGGGGGCCAAGCGCCCCGACCAGGCCGCGGAGAACGCCGCGGCGGCCGACCTTCCGCCCCTGTCCGACGACACGATGAGTGCGGTCGAGGACGTCTACGAGCGCCACATCCGCGACCAGGTCCATCACCGCTGGTAGCCCTCCGCCCCACGCCCCGGCCCCTGCGATGCTGCTGCTCGGATACGACGTCGGAAGCTCCGCGATCAAGGCCGCCCTCCTGGACGCCGACACCGGCGCGGTCGTGGCGTCGGCCCGCTCGCCGGACGACCGGGAGATGACCATGGAGGCCCCGCGGCCGGGATGGGCCGAACAGCCCCCGGCCCGCTGGTGGCGGCACCTCCGGGCCGCGACCGACGCCCTCCGCGACGCCGAGGGCGCCGACCTCCAGGCGGTCGGGGCCGTCGGGCTCACCTACCAGATGCATGGGCTCGTCCTCGTCGACGAGCACCACGAGGTGCTCCGTCCCTCCATCATCTGGTGCGACAGCCGGGCCGTCGACCTCGGCCGGGCGGCCTTCGACGCCCTGGGCCGGGACTGGTGCCTGCGGCATCTCCTCAATAGTCCCGGCAACTTCACCGCCTCGAAGCTCGCGTGGGTGAAGGCCCACGAGCCCGACGTCTACGACCGTGCCCACACGGCCCTGCTGCCGGGCGACTACATGGCCCTGCGAATGACGGGCGAGCTCGCCACGACCCCGTCGGGCCTGTCGGAAGGCACGCTCTGGGACGTGCAGCGGGACGGCCTGGCGACCGAGGTCCTGGAGCATTTCGGCATCGACCCGGCCCTCTGGCCGTCGGTGGTTCCCACCTTCTCCCGCCAGGGCACCCTCACCCCCAGCGCCGCCGACGCCCTCGGGCTCCCGGCGGGCACTCCGGTGGCCTACCGGGCCGGCGACCAGCCGAACAACGCGTTTTCGCTCAACGCCCTCGCGCCGGGCGACGTGGCCGCGACGGCCGGCACCTCCGGGGTGGTCTACGGCGTCGACGACACGCCCCGCTACGACGAGCACTCGCGCGTCAACACGTTTCTGCACGTCAACCACGAGCCCGACGGGCAGGCCCGTTACGGCACGCTCATGTGCGTAAACGGCACCGGCATCCTGAACCGGTGGCTCCAGCAGACCCTCGGGGCCCTGTCCTACGACCAGATGAACGAGGCGGCGGCGCGCGCGCCGGTCGGCGCCGGGGGGGTGACGGTCCTCCCCTTCGGCAACGGGGCCGAGCGCACGCTCGACAACCGCGACCCGGGGGCCTCGGTCCACGGCCTCAACTTCAACGTCCACGACCGCCGCCACCTTCTGCGGGCGGCACAGGAGGGCATCGTCTTCGCCCTGCGCTACGGCCTCGACATCATGAGCGAGATGGGCCTCCCGGTCGAGACGGTGCGCGCCGCCCATGCCAACCTGTTTCGGAGCCCGGTTTTCCGCGAGGCCTTCGCCACGGTCACCGGCACCACCGTCGATCTCATCCGGACGGACGGGGCGGAGGGGGCGGCGCGCGGCGCGGGCCTCGGGGCGGAGGTGTTCTCGGGACCGGCCGAGGCCTTCGAGGGCCTCGAGCGACTGCGGACCGTGGCCCCGACGCCCGACCGGGCCGACGCCTACGCGGCCGCCTACCGGCGGTGGACCGACCGGCTCGACCACGCGCTCGCTCGTCTCGACGCGGACGAATAATCCACACTCCGCGTGCTTCGCTCGGGGCCGGGGGCCTGAAGGGTGCGTGCACGGATGGATTTTGCCGGTCCGTGAACACGTACGTATACGATTGTCCGCGACGGCTGCGGATCGCGTATCGCCGCACGCAGAGGACGGATCGTGCGAACGTATTCACGGATTGGGATCGGCGGACCTCTGCACGTCCTCGCATCCCCCCGCGGGAGGCCGAAGGCCGACCGACGAGGGGTCTCCCGCTGCGGGGTTCGGCAGAACCTACGCCGCGTCGTTCTGGCGCTCTCCCTCCGGCCGCGGCACGTCTCCATCCTCCTGGCCCTTGGCCTCGGTCCAGAGGCGTGCGGCCGTGTCCAAATCGGCTTCTTCGATCGAGAGGTCCTCGTCCCGAAGCCGGGCTTCCACGTGCTGAAAGCGCCGGGTGAACTTGGCGTTCGTCTCCTGGAGCGCCGTCTCGGGATTGATGCCCACGTGCCGGGCGTAGTTGGCGAGGGCGAAGAGCAGGTCGCCGTACTCGGCCGCCCGACGGTCTCCCCCCTCCTCGTCGGTCGCGGCCCGAAACTCCGCGAGCTCCTCCTGCACCTTCGCCCAGGCGGCCTCCCGGTCGAGGAACTCGAAGCCGACGCCCGCGGCCTTCTCCTGGCTCCGATACGCGCGGAGGAGGGCCGGGAGCTGGGAGGGCACGCCGTCGAGCACCGAGGACGGCTCGTTGTCGTTCTGCTCCCGCTGCTTGATCTCTTCCCAGGAGGCTTCCACGGCGTCGGGGTCGTCCGCCCCCTCGTCGCCGAAAACATGAGGGTGGCGGCGGACGAGCTTGTCGGTCTCGGCCTCGATCACGTCGGCGAGCGTGAAACGCCCCTCCTGCTCGGCGATCACCGAGTGGAAGAGCACGTGCAGGAAGACGTCGCCCAGCTCCTCGGCGAGCGCGTCCCAGTCTTCCGTGTCGATTGCCTCTACGACCTCGTATGCCTCCTCGATCAGGAGGTGCTTAACCGACTCGTGGGTCTGGGCCCGGTCCCACGGGCAGTCGCGGCGCAGCTGCTTGACGATGGCCACGAGGTCGGCGTAGGCGTCGAGCCGCTCGGTCGGTTCGGCGTATTCCGCGTCGTAGATCGGGTCGTCGGGCGCTGGGTCGGACATGGAGGCAGGGGTGGATGAAAGAACGCAGGAGCGGGCGGGGCTTGCCCGCAGTTTACTGTGGATCCTGAACGATAAAAACTCTCCACTGGATCGGATGTTTGTGTGGACTGCATACGTCTTTCCCGGTGTGGACTGAAACATTGACCCGGGCTGGGCGTCCCAAAGGTGTGCCATGGGTACTTGGTTCTCCCGCCCAGTGGCGCGGGTGTTCTTTCACATATGGGGATGACACGGCTTCGACGTGTAGTAAACGCGCAGCGGGCTGTCCTGCCGAGCTTCCTGGTATGCTCGTAAATCCTGTCAGGAACTCGCAACTGCGGACGATTATTCGTACGCGATGGCGGCGTAACAGCCCCCATCTGTCCTACGTCGCTCCTGACCCTTGGGGAGCGTAGGACATCGACAAAAAGGGTGTAGCCGTCCGGTCCTCCGGCTGAGGACCCGTCGGTGAACTCCAATCAGCCTTTGCGCCGCCCTGGCCTCGTGGATGGGCAGACGGGCCGGCGTGAACATTGAATGCATCCACTATGCGGGTAGAGGCCCGACATGTGCGGCTACGCGGACCCGGGTTCGACTCCCGGCATCTCCACAACGAAAGCCCCTGAATCGCCTTCTGCGGCGGCTCAGGGGCTTTTCTTTTTGGCTCGAGAAGGGGAGGCAACCAGTCGGAATCTGCAGGATCCATATAGATCACGGATCGGCTTCCTCTACCTCCCGGCGGGGAACGTCCCCCCACCACAAGTGGTCTTGCCCCCCGAAAGACACTGTCGCCCATATGGCCTCTGCCGTCACGACGTGGTTCCAGGGCCTCTCGCCCCTCGTCCAGGCCCTGCTCGCCGGCTGTTTCACCTGGCTGGTGACAGCCCTGGGGGCTGCCGTCGTCTTCACCACCCGACGCGTCCACCGCAAGCTCCTGGACGCGATGATGGGGTTTGCCGCCGGCGTCATGATCGCCGCGAGCTTCTGGTCCCTCCTGGTCCCGTCGATCGACATGGCCGAGGCGCAGGGCCTGCCGGGCTGGGTCCCGGCGGCCGTCGGGTTTTTGCTGGGGGGCGTGTTCCTCCGAGTGGCCGACGCCCTCCTGCCGCACCTGCACCCCGGCGCCCGGAAGGCGGAGGCCGAGGGCATCGACACCTCCTGGCGCCGGGCTACGCTTTTGGTGCTCGCCATCACACTGCACAACATCCCCGAAGGCCTCGCCGTCGGGGTGACGTTTGCCGCGGCCGCTCTCCCGCTGGAGGGGGCGAGCGGGGCAACGCTGGCCGCCGCCGTGGCCCTCGCCGTCGGCATCGGCCTCCAAAACTTTCCCGAGGGCATTGCCGTCTCGATGCCCCTTCACGGGGAGGGGGTCTCCGCCGGCCGCAGCTTCTGGTACGGGCAGCTCTCCGGGGTCGTCGAACCGGTCTCGGCGCTGGCCGGGGCCGGGGCGGTACTCACTGTGCGCCCAGTGCTTCCCTATGCCCTGGCCTTCGCCGCCGGGGCCATGATGTACGTGGTGGTCGAGGAGCTCATTCCGGAGTCCCAGCGCCACGGCAACACGGACCTGGCCACGATGGGTACGATGGGCGGGTTCGCGGTGATGATGGTGCTCGACGTGGCGCTCGGCTAGCGTCCCCACCTGGAATCCCGGACCACCGGGAGGGGACGTGCGGGTTGCGACCGCCTCCCCGCCAGGGCGGACGCCACCGGCCGGGTACGGCCCTTCCGGCCCCGAAAGCGGCGGCTCGTGGTGGACCGAGTCCCCTTCCTGGCTTCGAGGAATGGACTGGGTTGTATGGTCGACGGGACCGCCCTTATTGTATGCAGCACGCGGACGGGCGGAGGGGGGCCGGCGGCGTCTGGCCGAGGTGAGCGGGGTGTGTAAATTTTCTCGGGAGGGGCTTGCGAAGGTCAGGCCTTAGGTCTACGTTGGGGACGCGCTGACCCGAAGTTTCTCTCGGCGCCGTTTCGCTGAAGTCGCGAACGCTTTCTCCTCCCTCCGTCCTATGGTTCCGTCCGCCTCCGACGCATGGCGCACCGCTCTCCGCGACCTGCGTGACACCCTTCCGGAGCGAACGGTTCAGAACTGGCTCGAGCCCATCGACCCGCTCTCGCTGGACACCGACGCGGGCACGCCCACCCTGCTTCTCCAGGTGCCCACCCCGTTCGGCATCCAGTACCTTCGGAGCCGGTTCCACGACGAAATCAACCGAGCGGTGACACAGGCCGTCGGGGAGCCCACCGGCATCGAGTACAAGGTGACCCCCGAAGACGAACGGCCCGACGAGATCGTGGCCGACGACGACGGAGCCGATGCGGATGCCGCGTCCGAGCCCTCACCGCAGGCCCCCCCATCCACCGACAGGGCTCCGTCCGACTCGTCCTCTTCGGCGGAGGACACCCCACCGTCGCCCCACCGTCGACAGGCCCCGTCGGAGGCAGAGGCATCGTCCGCCGACCCCTCTCCTTCCCATCGGTCGTCGTCGCGGTCCTCGTCGGCGGCCGGGACCGGAGAGGCGGCCCCGACCCCGGAGGAGCTGGCGAGCATCGAGCGGGCCGGGGCCGGCTCGCCCGACGAACGGTCGGCCCTCTACAAAAAGGCCCGGAAGCACCTCCGGGACGAGTACACCTTCGACGAGTTCATCGAGGGCGACGGCAACCGCCTGGCCCGAAGCGCCGCCTACGCGGTGGCCCAGGAGCCCGGGAGCACCAACTACAATCCCCTGCTCGTGTACGGCGGCGTCGGCCTCGGCAAGACCCACCTCGCGCAGGCCGTGGCCAACTACGCCCTGGAGCACAA
>JBDGQP010000190.1:0-41320 GCA_042218975.1 Salinibacter sp. | reverse complement strand
CGAGCAGATCCTCGCTGCACGGGCCGCACCTCGCGCGGGCATTTTCGAGGGACCCAACTGGACGCCCGCGGCGGCCTCTCCGCCGGGAGCGTCCTCAGCCGGGGGCCCCCATCCCGTCTCTTCTGCCATCGACCCTTCCCGCTACGATGCAGACTGCTCGCCGCTTCATCGTTGCCCTCAGCTACGCGGCTGCTCTGTGGGTCGCCGTGAGCGTCGCCGGGGCCCTCCTGGATCCCACCCACGCGGCGTTCTGGAGCTTGAGCCTGATGTGGTCGTTTCTGTCCACGCTGCTGGTGGCACCGGCCCTGGTATTAATCTTCGACGCGTCACTCGACCGGAAGAGGGAGGAACCGCACGCGGGTCGGACCGCCGCCCCGGCGCCGGCATCGGACTCGGAGGACTGCTCGGCCCCCCGGTCCTTCGTGGAAGACGCGGCGGGGGCGGCGTACCCGGTCCCGGACGAGCTTGGGGAGCAGCAGACCACCCCGAAGACGAGCCGGCCGGACTAGACGGGGACGTACGCGGTGTAGCGGCCCCTCCCGCGTCGAGGCGCTAGGATCCGCTCGCGTCGTCGACCCACACGCGGGCTTCGCCGGCCGGAATCCGGATGGGCTCGGCCGTGCCGCGGAGGGCGAGGCCGTCCTCCGCGTCGGCGTCGAGCGGCCAGGCCGGACGGAGGGCCGAGGCGTGGAGGGCGTCGGGCGCTGGGTCGATCGTGGTCGGTGTCTCTCCGGCGTTGAACGCGACCAGCGCTTCGCGGTCGCCCAGCCCCCGCCGGAACGCGACGGTGCGGGCGTCGGCGTGGAGCCACTCGACTCGTCCGGTGCGGAGCACCTCGTGGCGGTGGCGCAGCGTCGTGGCGTCCCGGTAGAACGAGAGCAGGTCGGTGTTCCAGTCGGCCGGGTCGGCGGGAAAGGCCGCCCGGCAGTGGGGGTCGCCCCGCGAGGAGAGCCCCACCTCGTCGCCGTAGTAGATGCAGGGGGCCCCGGGCATCGTCATCAGGAAGAGGGTGGCCTGCCGGAGGGCCGTCGCGTCGCCGCCCACGATCCACCGGGCACGGGCCATGTCGTGGCTGTCGAGCAGATTGAGCTGGGCGCAGGTCGCCGCCCAGTCGTAGAGGGACAGCGTGTCGTCGACCGCCTCGGCGAAGGCGTCGGCGTCGAGGGGGGCAAAGGAGAGATGGGCCTTCGAGTAGTCGCGCAGGCGGCCGGCGCCGAAGAAGCTGAGGACGGGGCCCAGCAGTGGGTAGTTCATGAGGCCGTCGAAGCGGTCGCCTTCGAGCCACGCGGGGGCCTCGTCCCAGATCTCGCCCACGAGGTAGGCCTCCGGGTTTGCCGTCTTCACCGCGTCGCGGAACCGGCGCCAGAAGGAAGGATCGTCGATCTCGGCGGGCACGTCGAGGCGCCACCCGTCGATCCCGAAGTCGATCCAGTGCGTCGCCACGTCGAGCAGGAAGGACCGCACCTCCGGGTGGTCGGTGTTGAACTCCGGCAGGGCGGGCAGGTCGTGCCAGGCGGCGTAGTTGTGGGGGGCGTCGGCGGTCGAGGCATACGGCCGGAGGGGCTCGTCCTCGATCACGAACCAGTCGACGTACGGGGAGTCGCGGCCGTTCTCCAGCACGTGGTGAAACGGCCAGAAGCCGCGGCTCGCGTGGTTGAACACGCCGTCGAGCACGACGCGGATGTTGCGGGCGTGGGCGGCGTCGAGCAGCTCGCGCAGCGCCTCGGTGCCGCCGAGCAGCGGGTCGACCGTGTAGTAGTCGTAGGTGTGGTAGCGGTGATTGGCGGCCGAGGCGAAGATGGGATTGAGGTAGAGGGCCGTGACGCCCAGGTCGTCGAGGTAGTCGAGGCGGTTGACGATCCCGTAGAGGTCTCCCCCCTGAAAGCCCTGTTCCTCGGGCGGGGTGCCCCACGGCTTGAGCGTGACCGCGTCCTGGGCGGCCACCTGCCCGCTCCGGGCAAAGCGGTCGGGAAAGATCTGGTAGAAGACGGCGTGCTTGACCCAATCGGGCGTGGTCATCGCGGAGACGTCTGGAAAGACACAGGACGGTGGGGAGAGGCCCGCGACCGTGCGGCCCCCGCGTCAGTCGTCGAGGGGGACGTGCTCCCCGAGCAGGGTGCGGATGTGCCGGAGCTCGTCCTCGTTGGTGGTGTGGCCCATTCCCTCGTAGACGCGCTCCGTGACCGACGCGCCGAGGTCCCGGAAGACGTCGGCCGTCTCCTGGACGCGCTCCAGGGGAATGTAGGGGTCCTGGTCGCTGCACCCGAGGAAAATCGGCGTGCCGTCGAGGAGGCCCTCGACGTCGACGGGGGCCTCGGGGCCGATGAGGCCGCCGCTCAGGCCCACGACGCCCCCGTACCGCTGCGGATGGCGGACGGCGTAGGTGGTGGCCAGGCACGCCCCCTGCGAGAAGCCGAGCAGGAGAACCTGCTCCTCGGTCAGCCCGGCCTCGAGGGCATGGGCGATCGCATCGCCGACCGCCTGGAGGGCGGAGCCAAGCTGGGGCTCGTTCTGTTCGGTCGGGGCCATAAACGACTCCGGGTACCACGAACGGCCTGCGGCCTGCGGGGCGAGGTAGGCCACGTCGGGCACGTCCAGCTCGTCGGCCAGGGCGAGGATGCCCCGGGCGGAGGCCCCGCGGCCATGCAGGAGAATCATGGCGGCCGCGGCGTCGGTCAGGGAGGCGCCGTGGTCGAGAAGCGGCTGGTCTTGGTGGGGACCGTCGGGAGAAGGCATGGGCGTTGGACGTTGTGCCGTTGGGCGTCGGGGCGTTCGGTGTGGCGGCGTCGCGGGAACGCTACGGGGACGGGGGCGAGAGGGACGGAAGGGCGTGTTCCAGCTCGTCCCGGCGGGGCTCGAGCCGAGAGGGGAGCTGGAGGGCCTCGCCGAGCGTCGCCTCGGGCTCGTCGACCTGGAAGCCGGGTCCGTCCGTCGCGATCTCGAAGAGGAGGCCGGAGGTCCAGGAGGCGTGCCGGAAGTAGATGGACTGGAAGTACCGCCGGTCTTTCACCTCTGTTACCTCGATGCCACGCTCGCGCAGCGCCTCGCGCCACCGCTGCTGCTCCTGGGCGTCGCGGGCCCGAAAGGCGACGTGGTGCACAGTGCCCTGTCCCATGCGGCCGGAGGGATGCCGGTCCCGGACCTGGAGGTCGACCGCCCCGCCGACGTCGGCGTCGGGGGCGCGGAGGCGGAGTCGGTCCTCGTCCGTCCCGACCGTCGTCCAGCCGAAGAGGGTCGTGAGCAGTTCGGGCGTGCGGTCGTCGGGGAAGACCGGCAGGGTCGGAGCGTGGAGTCCCCGGAGGGCCCGGTCGGCGGGCACGGGGCCGTCCGTCCAGAGCGCTTCGGCGGGACCGTCGGCGTCGGCCACCAGCGCGAGGGGAAGGCCCGCCGGGTCGTCGAAGGTGAGCGTCGGGGTTCCGAAGCGCTCGGTGCGGCGGGCGGGCACGCCGGCGGCGTCGAGGCGGTCGGCCCAGGCGCCGAGCGTGCCGGGCGGCACGGCGAAGGCCACCGACGTCGCCATGCCGGCCCCCGCGCGGCCCGGCCGGGCCTGCGGCCAGGGAAAGACCGTTGTGATCGTGCCGGGGCGGCCCGTCGCGTCGCCGTAGTAGAGGTGAGGGGTCTTCGGGTCGTCGAAGTTGACCGTCGTCTTGACGCGGCGCAGGCCCAGGACGCCCGCGTAGAAGTCGAGATTGGCCTGGGCGGCACCGGAGAGGGCGGTGACGTGGTGGAGGCCGGCGATGGGGCGGTCGGGCATGGAGGCACGGGACCGACTCGGGGGCAGAACCGGACATGCGAACCGGAGGACGAGGCGACGGCGCCCGTCGGGCGGGGCCCGCTGCTACGACGCGTCCTCCTGGACGATGGCCAGCGTGCAGCGGCTCACGCAGATGAGCGTATCGCCCTCGTGGTGAATCTTGACGTCCCAGACGTGGGTGGTGCGACCGGTGTGCAGCGGCGTCGCGACGGCGACCAGGCGGCCCTGCTGCACCGAGCGCACGTGGTTGGCGTTCACCTCTATGCCGACGGCGGCGTGGCCGTCGGGGGCCGCGAGGTAGGCGCCCACGCTGGCGGCGCTCTCGGCCAGGACGACGCTCACCCCACCGTGCAGGACGCCGAAGGGCTGGTGGTGCTTGTCGGTCACCGGCATGGTGGCGGTGACGCGCTCCGGACCTGTGTCCACGAGCTCGATGTCGAGGAGGCGGGCCACCCCGCCGAGGTCGTCGGGCAGGGCCTTGCCGGAGCCGTCGGGGCCGGCCGGGGAGGGGTCGGGGTTGGGGGGCATGGGAAAGAGGGGGCCGTCAGTCCTCGAACGCAGTGAACGCGAGGGTCGTGTTGTGCCCACCAAAGCCGAAGGCGTTCGTGAGAGCGGCGGTGACCTCGCGGTCGACGGGGTCGTGGAGGGTGTAGTTGAGGTCGCACTCCTCGTCGAGCGCCTCGACGTTGATCGTGGGCGGAATCCGGCCCTCATGGATCGCGAGGATGGTGGCGATGGCCTCGGCGGCGCCGGCGGCCCCGAGCATGTGCCCGGTCATGCTCTTCGTGGCGGAGATATTGATGTCGTGGGCGTGGTCGTCGAACACCTCCTTGACGGCGTCGGACTCGATGACGTCCCCGACCGGCGTGGAGGTCGCGTGCATGTTGATGTGCTGGACGTCGGCGGGCGCAAGGCCGGCGTCGTCCACGGCGTTGCCCATGGCGAGGGCGGCACCGTACCCGTCGGGATCCGGGGCGGCGTAGTGGTGGGCGTCGTTCGACTTGCCGACGCCGGCGACCTCGGCGTAGATGGGGGCGCCCCGCTCCTGGGCGTGCTCGAGCGTCTCGAGGAGCAGGGCGCCGGCCCCCTCGGCGATCACGAAGCCGTCCCGGTCCTTGTCGAAGGGGCGGGAGGCATGGGTCGGGTCGTCGTTGCGCGTCGACAGGGCCCGCATCGAGGAGAAGCCCCCCACGCACAGTTCGTTGACCGACGCCTCGGTCCCGCCCACCAGCATCGCGTCGGCGTGGCCCTGCTGGAGGAGCAGGTAGCCGTCGGTGATGGCGTCGTTGCCGGTCGCGCAGGCGCTGACGACGCAGTGGTTCGGGCCGCGCAGGGTGTGCTCCATGGCGATGAGGCCGGCCGCCATGTTGCTGATCATCATGGGCACGAAGAAGGGGGAGATGCGACGGGCTCCGTTCTCCTCGAGGTTCAGCACCTCGTCGACGAAGATGTTGCTGCCGCCCACGCCCGTCCCCATCACGACCCCGATGCGGTCGCGCGCCTCGTCGGGGAGGGCCTCCGGGTCGAGGCCCGCGTCGTCGAGGGCCTGCTGGGTCACCGCCAGCGCGTACTGGCTGAAGAGGTCCTGGTGCCGAATCTGCTTGTCGTCGAGGTAGGCCGTCGGGTCGAAGTCCTTGACTTCACAGGCAATCTTCGAGCGCACGTCCGACGCGTCGAACTTGGTGATGGGACCGGCTCCGCTCATGCCGGCCAGGAGCCCGTCCCAGTACTCGGCGACGGTATTGCCCAGGGGGGTGAGGGCCCCGAGGCCGGTGACGACGACGCGATGGGCAGGAGACGGAGAATCCATGAGGCAGAAAAACTGATCAACAGTCGGTGCAGGGGCCTGGCCGGACGACGGGACCGTCGGACAGGCCCTTGACGCCGGAATGTCGGGGTGAAGCGTCTCCCGTGCGGCACGCACGGGCGCGGAATGAGGTCCAGTAGCGTCCCGCGCGACACCCGGACGCCGGGCGGCGTGGGTCGGAAACGGGCGCGGTCGGCCCGGCGTCGGGGAAGCCAGCCGCCACCGGGCGGTCTCTAGTGTAGCGTCTCGTGTCCTTTCACGCAAACGCGCGGTTCGGTGTTATTCGGATTTAACCCCCGGCCCCGCAGGGCAGGGCCACGAGCGCGCGGCCCTGTCCGGGCCGGGCGGCGGCCGGGTTTCTTCTGCTGTGCGCATTCGTAATATTGGGCAGTACCGAGACGCTAACGAGCACGTCGCGGGGCGGATGTCTCCGCACCCTGCCGACGGGCCCCCTGCTCCACGTGGTTCTCCGCTCACGAGTGGCGTTCCTCCCCATGCCTGCCCGCTCCGTCCTTCGGTTCGACCCGAAAGCCATCGTCGGGTCGTTCGTAACGGGCGTCGTCTTCGTCGTGCTGTTCACCTGGATGAACGGCAACGCCCTTACGGCGCCCACCTTCCCCCTCCTCGCCATGACGTCGGGCTTCATTCTCGCCGGCGTCTCGTACGGGTTCCTCAGTGACGGAGAAACGGTCCTGGAGCCGGTGCTCGCGGCAATGCTGGTTGCCGTGGTCTCCTACGCCATCATCACGGCCCTCGACCTCCGGTGCTTCGATAGGCTCGTCGACAACGGCACCTACACGTACATGATGGTCATCTCGTTTATGAACGGCCTCGTCCTGACCTTCGCCGGGGCCTGGACCGGCGAAAAGCTGGAGCGCACGTACGCCGGGTCGGGCCGGTCGGTTATGGAGTGGGGGTGGATCGTCGCCGGATCGATCCTGGGCTTCGCCGTGAGTCTGTTCCTGGCCAACCTGGTCATCTGGCTCTTCGGCCTGTTCGCCACCTCCGCCGCTGCCCTCAAGCCGAGCAACACGTGGGTCATGCTCTTCGTCGTCTTCCTGGGCCTGCAGACCACCGGGTACGTCTGCGCCTTTCGGTCGCCCGGGGACACCTCCTACGAGGCCGCCGTCTCGGGCCTCATCACGCTGATCCTCCTGGTGGACGTGTTTGTCTTCGCGCTGGACGGGCAGCGCCTCCTCTCGTACCTGCGCATGACGCTCGTGCTCTTCGTGGGCCTGCTCGCCTCCCTCATCGGCGGCTACGTCGGGGAACGGAGGCAGGTGGAGGTGGAAGGGCCCCATCCGTCGGGGACTTAGAGACTGTTTTGATTTTTCGGTCGGTCACAGACTGCCTCGCTCCCTTCCGTCCGTCTGAGGAGGGCGCGAGGGGGGAGGCCGAGCGGAACGCTTGGGATCAACCGATCTGCCATCGTCACGTGACCCCCTGCCCTCAACGTGTGAAATCAAAACAGTCTCTTAGTCCACGCGAGGGCTGGACGAGTCCGCGCGCAGAGGGTCCCCGAATCCATCTGTGGACGCCGGGGCGGGCGGGGCCGAGGCAACGTCCAGCCCCGGTGGTCGTCGGGATACAGTCCCCCCGTTCCCCGATGGCGCACGCGGCATTGAGGGGCCGATCGAGCCCAGGAGGCTGTCCGGCACCTGGTCCGGCAGCCGAACGCTGTCCGGGGGCCGGATGAAGACCGGACGGGCGACCCGGGCGTAGCTGCCGAAGATGCCCGTGCCGCCCTCTACGTGTTCGATCACGTTCGGAATCTCACCGGGCGAGAACCCGCCCTGCTGCTGCGCCTCCTGAGAGCGAAGGAAGTCGTAGTAGTTGTCGTCGACCACGTTGATCGCCACCTCGTTGGGCCCGAAGAAAGCCACCCCGAGCCAGGGCAACTCGATGGTGAGGGTCCCGTCGTCGGTGCGCTGGAAGTTGGCCTCGTTGAGGAGGCCGGACGATGTGGTCCGGAGGTCCTCGAGACTGTCGGCGTTCGGGCCGAAGCCGTTGCGGTACACCGGGGCAAGGGCCCTCCTGAGGGCATCGTCCGGCAGGCGCTCGAAGTCGAGCAGCGAGGTTGTGCTGAAGACGTACACGTTCTGCCGATCTGCGGGTCGGCGGGGCGGCTCGACGACGAAGGTGGGCTGGTTCTCGCTCTGGTAGGTGCTTGTGTCGTTCTTGAGTTCGAGGAGCCTGATGGCGTCCGGCACGGTGGTCGTGGCGGTGAGGCGGGCCCCGCCGGGGGGCTCGACGCGGAGGCGGTAGGTGGCGCCCGGCTCCACGACCGGCGGCCGGCGAGGCGCGTAGACGCCCGGCACGGAGTCGGTCTCGCTGTAGGCGACGGTGGTTTGGGCCGTGCTGTCGTCGCCGGCGAGGCGGTCGACGGCGACGTCGGCGCCGCGCACGGCCGCCGCGCTCGGCGCGTACACCTCGTCGGTGCCCACGGTCCGGGTCAGCCGAATCGTGGGAAGGGGCGCCTCCGCCTGCAGATAGGTTTCCACCACGACCTGCGATTCGGGCTGCGGGGCGGTCGTGTCGCAGCCGAGGAGGGCCGCGACCAGCAGGAAAAGGGCGAGGAGGGGCCAGCAGCGGGGACGCATGGATCGCGGGGATGGGGGAGAGACGAGGACGTCGCGACGCCCCGGTCCGTGGGACCGGGACACAGTCCACTAACGGGACATAGTCCACTAAAAGGTAAGGGTGAGCGCGAGGTTCGGAATGGGCACGGGAATCTGCGGCGTCTCGGTGCGCTCGATCGTGCCGTCGGGCTCGGTGTTGTACTGATAAAACCAGGTGTTGCGGCGGGCGTAGGCGTTGATCGCCTGAAGTTGCACCTTGTAGTCGGCAATTCCGAAGAAGCGACCCGTGCGCGCCACGCCAACGTCGAGGCGGTGGTAGGCCGGCAGCCGCGCGCCGTTGAAGGGGCTTATGAACACGTTCTCCCTCTGCGAGGAGGACTGGAAGGGACTATCGACACGCTCGTAGCGCAGCTGGGGTCGGGTGTAGGCCTTTCCGGTGTTGTAGTTGAATGTGCTTGACAGCGTCCAGTGGTCGGAGAGCGCGTAGGTGACCGCTAGCGTGAGGCTGTGGGTCCGGTCGTAGTTGGGGGGATAGTACTGGGGCTCGCCGCGTTCGGAGACCCGTACGTTCGGGAAGCGCCGCTCCGTGCGGCTGAGGGTGTAGCTGAGGAAGCCGCTTAGCGCCCCCTCCTGCCGGCGGAGCAGGACCTCCAGCCCGTAGGCCCGCCCGTCGCCGAAGCGAAACCGCTCCGGGTACGGCACCCCCGCGGGGTCAACCAGGCGCGGGTCCTGCTCGAAGAGGTTGCGCATCGTGCGGCCGTAGCCCTCGACCTCCAGGTTGATGCCCGCCCCGAGGCGCGCCTTCACGCCGAGGGCCACCTGGTCGCCGGAGGAGGGCGGCACGCCCGTATCGGACATGAGCCAGTTGTCGAAGGCCGTAAACAGCTGGCTCGTCTCCAGCGTCAGGAACTGGTGGTAGCGGCCGTAGGCGGCCTGAAGCTGGACCGACGGGGTGAGGGTGTAGTCGACCGACAGGCGCGGGGAGAGCCGCCAGAAGTCCCCACTGCTGAAGTAGGTCCCGCGCAGTCCGCCCTTCAGGGTCCAGGCCGAGGTCGGCTCGTAGGTGTCCTGGGCGTACACCGCCACCCGTTGCCCCGTGATGGACTGGTCGAAGGTCTCGGTGCCGCCGAACGTCTCCCGCAGCGTAAAGCCGAGGGTGCTGGAGCGCAGCCCACTCTTAATGGTGTGGTGCTCGTTGGGCGTGTACTCGATGTCGGCGTTGAGCGACAGATCGCGCACCCCGTTCTCCTGCGTGAACTGGGTGCTCGCAATGCTCGCGACCGGCGTGCTCCGGTACCGGGAGCCCGTGAGCGTCACCGTCGAGAACACCTGGTCCCCGAACAGGTGGGTCCAGTTGGCGCTCAGGGTCTGGTTCCCGTAGTTGACGTCGAAGCGCGTGTCCGTCTGCGGCTCGATGAGGAGGAAGTCCTGTCCGCCGTAGAAGGAGAGCGAGAGCTTGTCGTCGGGGCCGACGTCGTAGTTGAGTTTTGCGTTGACGTCGTAGAACGAAAAGCTCTTGGGAATCCCGTCCGCGTCGGTGCCGCGGAGGACGGCGAGCACCGGTTCGAGGGTCGACCGCCGCACGGCCACCATGTAGGAGCCCGCCGGGTCGTCGCCGGTGCCGCCGTACGGCCCCTCCACGTAGGCGCGGGACGCGAGCAGGCCCACGCTCAGCCCGCCGGTCGTCGCCCGCCGATTGCCGTCCTTGTTGTAGATGGCCACCACGCTCCCCAGCCGCCCGCCGTACTCGGCCGGATAGGCGCCCTTGTAGAGCTGGACGTCCTTGATCGCGTCGGGGTTGAAGGTGGAAAAGAACCCAAAGAAGTGGGTGGGGTTGTAGACCGTCGTGCCGTCGAGAAGGACGAGCGTCTGGTCGGGGCCGCCGCCGCGGATGTAGAGGTTGCTGGAGTAGTCGGAGGCGGTCGTCACGCCCGGCAGCAGGCTGAGGGAGCGGAACACGTCCGGCTGCAGCACCGACGGCAGCTCCGTGATGGTGGCGGTGCGGAGCCGGTCGCTTCCGATCTGGCGCTCGATTTCCTCGTTCGCTCCCTCGCCCGTTACCACGACCTCGTCCGTCTCCACCTCGGCGGGGGTGAGCTCGACGTCGAGCCGCCGCTCCTCGCCGGCCTCGAGGGTGACCCCTTCGGTCCGGGTTTGAAAGCCGATGTACGAGAAGACGACGGTGTACGTCCCGGGCGCGAGACCGCTGAGCGTGTAGTAGCCGGCGTTGTTGGTCGCGGTCCCCTCGCCGGTTTCCTTCACGACGACGTTGGCCTGCAGCAGGGTCTCCCCCGTCGACGCGTCGCGGACATAGCCGCGGAGGGACGCTGTTTCCTGGGCCGCCGCCGGGCCCACAAACAGGAAGAGGGCAGCCGCGACGAGGACGGATCGGAAACCCCACATGCTGATCGCTGGTGCGAATGCAAAGAGAACTGAGAAACGGACCGACACTGCCGTCTTTCCGTACGCCGGGGCAACAGAGGGCCCCGTCGAGCATGGACGATCCTGGCACGCGTGGCTGGGAAGCCGTGATCCTATCCCCGCACGGCCTTGGCGAAGAGGTAAATGTCAATTTACATCGCCGCCGCCCCCGCCGGCCTCGGGGCACCGTCGCACGGACATCCGTTTGCCTTCTCCCACCGCCCGGCGTTTTGCGATGAATCGAACCGGCCGCGTCCTGACGCTCCTTCTCCCCGGCCTCCTGCTCGTGGGGACTGCTCGTGCCCAGCCCGACGACCCGCACGCCGCGGACGAGCAGGCCGCACAGGCCGCGGCCCGGGAATGGCTCGCCCTCCTGGAAGACCGGGACTTCGAGGACAGCTGGGAGGCCGCGGCGGCGCCGTTCCGGGCGCAGCAGGCCGGTCTCAACGCGTGGACGCGGAGCGCCACGCGTCTGGCGGACTCCGTCGGGGTCCCGGCGGCCCGCACCCTCACGTCGGCGCAGTATCGGGATACCCTCCGCGCCGCCGCGAGCGAGGGCCCCTTCGTGGTGCTCACGTACCGGACGCGGTTTGCGGCCGGACGGTTCGAGGAGCAGCTCGTCGTGACGCGGGCGGAGGAGGCGTGGCGGGTGGCGGGCTACCGGGTACGTCCCGTCGTCCACGCTCCCGGCTCGCCCGGCCCCCTCCGCTCGGAGGGCGGGTCGGAGCAACGGTAGGGGGCGGCCCGGTCCTCCCGGCGAAGTGCCGCAAGCGTGCGGCCGGGCGCCCGGGCCCGACCGGTCCGCTGGGGGCAGCTCTCGCCCAATCCCTGGCCGGGTTTTTGATACATCGTCTCTCCAGCCGCGGGACTGCCATCTCCCCGTCCGTCGGGCCCCGCGGCCGTCGCTCTGGCCTCCGATCGAAGGGATCTCCCGTACAATTCTCCGCCACAATGCCTCGCTTCGCGCTCCTCGCCGCTCTGCTCGCTGCCGCCGTCGGGGGCACGTCGATACAGGCCCAGCCGGTCGACACCACGAACACGGCGGACGCCGACACAACGACCCTCGCCCCCTCGGCCGCCGACACCACCACCGGGGCGGCGGCCGACAGCGGGAAGACCGTTGCCGATAGCACGGTGCGGGCCTGGGCCGACTTGGTCGCGACCGACAGCCTCGTGGCTTACAGTCTCGTCGTCGACACCGCCGCGACGGGGCCCGGATCGGCCGCGTACCGGCGCACGCAGGCCAAGGAGGCCGCTCAGACCGCCGCCGCCGAGTGGCTCGCCCTCATCGGCGCCGGGGCATTCGAGGAGAGCTGGGCGGCGGCCGACTCGACGCTCCGCGCCGGGATCTCGCGGGAAGACTGGGCCGATCAGGGCATCCGGGCCCGAAGCCGCCTCGACACCCTCCGGGCCCGTCGTCTCGTGCGGGCCCAGTACCGGGACTCGACGGCCCAGCTCGGCGGCGGCCACCCGGTCGTGGTTCTCCGGTACGCGTCCGAGTACGCGAAGGGGCGGGCCCGGGAGGCCGTCATCACCACGAAGCGGGACACGGCCTGGGCCGTGGTCGGCTACCGCGTGGTGTCGGCCCGGGGCGATAGCCTGCAGGTGCGTCCGGACACGACCCGACCAGACACGACCCAACAGGACCCGACGCGGCGGGCGTCGACGCCGTAGCCCGGCCCCCGGATGGGCCTACCGTCTACGCCTCGGTGCCGACCAGCGGGTACCCGGCCTGCCGCCATCCGGCGTAGCCGTCCTCGAAGTCGACCACGTTGGTGTACCCCATCTCCTCGAGCCGCTGGGCAGCCTTGGGCGAGGCGGTGCAGTCGGCGTTCGCGCAGTACACCACGATGGCGTCGTCCTTATTGGGCACCAGCGTCTCGACCTTCTCGATGTCGTCGGTCGGGACGTTGATCGATCCGGAGATGTGTTGCGCCTCGTGGGCCTCCCGCGACAGAGTGTTGATGACTACCGGCGGCCGATCGCTCTCCAGGGCGCTCTTCAGGTCGTCAGCGGAAATTGTCGTGAGTGTTTCCATTGTCGTCGGGAAGTCTGTTGGCGAAAAGGCGAATGGTGGGTTGGCAAGACCCTGACATCGGAGCCCGAGTCCGAATGTTCAGTGCGAATGACACGGCAGTGTTACAACGTCGCCGCTCTGTCACGACGCGATGAAACTGAAATCGTGTTCTTGACATGCCCCGGGGCGACGCCGATTCTGGTGCCCTTGTCCAAAAGAGGGCCAGAGATCGCCGGGTGTGTCACGGGAACCTCTCTGCTTCCCACGATGCCTGTTCATGGGGACCCCCCCGAGAACCGGCAGTCGGCCCCAATTCTGAGGGGCCGACGACAGATGTGCGCACCCGTCGGGGCCGCTGTCTACGATCACTGGGCCGCGGGTCGCGCCCGGCCAAAACCATGCACCCACCGATGATGCTTCGTTCCGTCCTCGCTCTTCTCGGCGCGCTTCTGCTCGTCGGCCCGGTGGCCGCCCAGTCGGACTCGCCCGACCCGGGGCCCGCCGGTCGGGATACCGCCGACGTGGCCTTCCAGGTGCAGATGCCCGATAGCGTCGTCGTGACGGCGTCGCGCGTGGCCTCGGCCGCCCAGACGACGGGCCGCCGCGTGAGCGTCTACACCCAGCAGGACATCGCGGCCCTCTCGGTCAACAGCGTCGACCAGTTGCTCGACATCGTGGCGGGGCTCGACGTGCAGACCCGGGGTGGGTTCGGGGTCCAGAGCGACCTCCGGCTGCGGGGCTCGACGTTCAACGGCGTGCTCCTGCTCCTCGACGGGGCGCGGGTCAACGACCCGATGACGGGTCACTTCCTGATGGACCTGCCGGTGCCGCTCTCCGAGATTGCCCGTGTGGAAGTGCTCCGCGGCCCGGCCACGGCCCTCTACGGCCCCGACGCGCTCGGCGGCGTCGTGCACCTCATCACCAAAACGGCCCTGCGGAGTGGGGCCATGGCCAACACGGGCCTCGCGGCGCGGGTCGACGGCCGCTACGGCAAGAACAACCTCTACGACGCCGGCGGCGCGGTGCGGCACGTGGGGGCGACCACGACGGTGAGCGCCGCCGCGACGGTTCAGGGCAGCGACGGGCAGACCGTGCGGGGCCCCGGCGGCGAGCCCGTCTCCGACCCGCGAGGGGGGGCCATCCGCACCGACTTCGCGCGGCGGACCGGCACCGTGGCCCTCGCCCATGCCCTCGGCGACGCCACGATCTATGCCCGGGCCGGCATCGACGACCGCGACTTCAGCGCCTGGCACTACTACACCGACTTCCCGAGCGACAAGGCGCGGGAGTCGACCTCCACCTTTTGGACGCAGGTCCGGGCGGTCGGCGACCGCGCCGCCGAGACGACGTGGCGCGCCCAACTCTCCGCCAAGCAGCACCGCGACCGCTACGTCTACAACCCGTCGGCCCCGGCCAGCGAGCACACGAGCCGGATGGTGACCGCCCAGGCCCAGGCCACCCGCACGATCGGCGCCGTGCGGCTCACCGGCGGGGCCTCCGGCCAGGTGCGGGGCATCGACAGCAACAGCTACGGGCTCCACAGCGACGTCTTCGGCGGCGTCTTTGTGAGCCTGCAGTGGGCCGCAACCCCTCGGCTCACCGTCAACCAGAGCACGCGCGTCGACTACGACCCGATCTACGGCGTAGAGCCGACGCCCCAGCTCTTCCTGGCCTACCGCCTCGGGCCGGCGACGCTCCGGGCCGGGGGCGGCCGCGCCGTGCGGGCCCCGAACTACGTCGAGCGGTTCATTGACAGCCCGGTGAACAAGGGCAACCCCAATCTCGACAGCGAGAAGGCATGGTCCGGCGAGGTGGGGGTCGACGTGCGACTGCTCGCCCAGGCGACGCTTCACCTCACGGGCTTCGCGCGGGACACGAAGGACCTCATCGACTACCTCCGCCGGGACGGGGCCTTCCGGGCCCGAAACCTGAACAGCCGGACCCGAGGCCTCGAGGTAGAGGCGACGGTCGACCGGGCGCTTGGATGGGGGCAGGTCCACCTGTCGTCAAGCTACACGGCCCTCGACTCGGACGTCGACGTCGAGCCGGTGACGGACTACAAGTACGCCAGCACCCGCACGCGCCACCTCGTGCAGGGAACCGCTACGCTCACGGTCGGGGGCACGACGATCGGACTGCAGGGCCTCTGGAAGGACCGCCTCGTCGACGCCGGGCCCACGACGGGAACCTACGGGGTCGTTCACGGCCGCGTGGGCCAGTCCCTCCGCCTCGGTGGGCAGCGCACGACCCTCTCGCTGGAGGTGCGCAACCTGTTCGACCGCGCGTACAGCGAAATCTTCGACGCCCCGATGCCGGGCCGCACCCTGATCGTGGGCGCCGCGGTGCGGCTGTAGGATGGCCCGCGAGGCCCCACTATCGCCGAAACGCTACCGGCGGAAGACGAGGAACAGGACCAGCAGGCCGGCGGCCGAGGCGAGGAGCGCCAGGGGGCCCGCGGTGCCCACCCCTTCGTCGTCGGGCGCCGGCTCCTCGACGGACGGGGCCGCCGAATCCGGGGGCGGGGCCGAGCCGGTCTGCGACGGCGAGCCGGAGGCTGGCGGGACGGGCTCCGACGGGGCCGACGTGTCGGACGACGCCGTATCGGGCGACGCGGTGACGGGCGGCGAGGGAGGGCCGGGAGACGCCGGCGACGGACGAGCCCGGTCCGAATGGGTCCGCATGCGCGACGGGGCGACGCCCCGGAGCGCCTCGACCGTCGCGAGGGCGGGGATGCTGTCGATGGGCAGTCGCCCCGACACGACCCGTCCGGCGGTCGCTGCGTCCCTAAGTCCAACGTCCTCCAGGGCCGCGCGCAGCTGCTCGGCCGGGCCCGCCGCAATCGCGTCGACGGTGACCCGTCCGTTCCGGACGCGCACCCCGGAGACGCTCGGGCGGAACGTGTCTCCGCCGCGCCGGCGGAAGGCCTGGTACTCGTGGTAGAGCACCAGCAGGTTGAGCCCGGCCTTGGCGAGGGGGCCGTCCTTGCCCCGCAGGTCGGGGCCGTGGAAGTCGCGGAGGGCCGCCGCCCGGATGCTGTCGGCCGGGTGCTGGGCCGCCGTCGGAGCCGCGGAGAGAACGCCCAGAAGGACCGCCAGTCCGAAGGCGACCGCCGAGAGGCGCGGGGTCACGAGGCAGTGGGTCTATAGGAACAGAGTCACTGGATGCAGACGAACTTCTTCGTGGTCGTGAAAGATTCCCCCTCGACCCGAAGGAAGTAGACCCCGCTCGGGAGCGCGTCCCCGACCGTGAAGGTCCTTGGGTCCTGTGCGGGAAGGGGACCGTCGTGGAGGAAGGCTACCTGCTGGCCGAGCGTGTTGTAGAGGGCCGCCCGTACCGTCTGCTTCTCCCGCACCGTAATCGACACGGTCCCGCGCGTCCGCACCGGGTTCGGCGTGACCGCCGACACGCTGTGCGTTCCGGAGAGGGCGACGGTCACCGTAACCTTCTCGCTGTACGTCGACGAGCCGTCGAGGTCCACCTGCTTGAGACGGAACGTGTGCGTGCCCGGCTCGAGCGCCGCGGTGCGGTAGCGGTAGCGCTGCGGATCGGTGGTGGTGCCGGCACCTTCTTTGTAGGCCAGTTCGGTCCACGGGCCCTCGTCGCCGCGTCGATGCTCGACGGCGAAGCCCGCGCTGTTGGTCTCGCTGGTCGTCTTCCACGTCAATACAGCTTCGTTCCCGTCCGCGGTGGCGTCGAACCGGGCGAGCTCCACCGGCAGGGCCGACCCGACGGCCTGCACGAAGCCGTGCCCGCTCCACGGGTCGACGCCCCCGCCGATCGAGACGGGCTGGCCGCCGTCTCGGTCCTGTCGCCGGGTTACATCCTCGGCGTTCGTCTCCAGTTGAGCGTACACGTCCGAGGGCGTGAATCCCGGATTGGCCTCCCGGATGAGCGCGGCGATGGCCGCCACGTTCGGGGCGGCCGCCGAGGTGCCGAAGAAGTTCGGGTAGGGGTCCGCGTCCACCCCGCCGAAGAAGCTGTCGGAGAGATCTCCCCCGAAGAAGGTGTTGTCGATGCCGTCGGTGCCGGTGACCTCCGGCTTCTGCCGCTGGTCGGGCGTGCCCAGCCGGGTTCCGTTCTGGTCGAAGAGAATGGGGATCCCGCCCTTCGAGGAAAACGGCTCGAGGACGGCCGGATCGACATTTGGGTTGTACGCGGTCGTGTTGTAGAACGCCGCCGCGGCCACCGCCGTCGCGCCCTCGGCCATCTGGTGGCCGTAGATTGTGGGCCCGAGCGTGTCGTGCTCCTCAATCGAAAAGCTGCTGCCGGAGTAGATGTATTTGACCTCGTCGGGATCGGGCCCGGTGGCCTTCTCGATGACGAGGTGAAAGGTGGTGTCGGGCACACCATTGCCGTCGGTATCCACGGTATCGGCCCCGGCGTTGGTGAATCGGAGCGACTCGAAGGGGAGACCGCTCCCCGAGGCGTCGCTGTCGCGGGCCGACTGCGCGACGACGCCGAGGGTGTCGTCGACGAGGGCCACGTCAAGATCGGTGTCTGCACCCTTCGAGCCGGCCACGATGGCGGACGGGTCCGTCCACTGGAAGGTAAAGAAGCCAAAGTCGCCGCCCTCCTGGATCGTGACTTCTTGCAGGGTGTCGACGGCCGCACCAGGGGCAAAGT
Organism: Salinibacter sp.; assembly: GCA_042218975.1. Lineage (GTDB taxonomy): Bacteria > Bacteroidota > Rhodothermia > Rhodothermales > Salinibacteraceae > Salinibacter. The sequence continues at coordinate 24,119 of JBDGQP010000190.1, read as the reverse complement.
CGTGGGCCACGGAGGTGTCGCTGAGCACGCCCGGATTCCCCGAGTCGCGGAACGGGGCCTCGTAGGAGTTCCGGCCGTCGTTGCCGGCAGAGGAGAAGTAGGCGACGCCGTCGTTCTGTACCACGTCGTCGACGGCGTTCGAGACGGGCCCGTCCTGGTAGAACGGCTCGACGTTGTAGCTGATGTCGTCGACAATGACGGTGCAGCCGTTGCCCGCGAGGTCGCGGACCCCCTGTGCGAAGACCGCAACGCCTCCGACCGCCGTGTGGAAGCCCAGCTTGGCTCCCGGCGCGATGTCGTGGATGAGCTGGAGCATGGCCCGTCCTTCGTCGCTCCCGGGCTCGCTATCGTCGAGCACCTCGACCGGCGTCGTGTTGCCGTCCGGGCTGCCGGGGCCGGGCAGGTCGCCCGTCGACACGTCGTCGGAGGCGGACGTGGCCGCCGAGCCGTCCTGGTCGTAGCTGTCGGAGAGCGCGCACACCTTCTGGCCGCTGCCGTCCACGCCGAGGTCGGCCCGTCCCTGCGGGGCCGCGTGGGCCGTGTCGGCCTCCGACTGCACGCTGTCCGCGCCCGCGGCGACCACGTGGGTGCGGGCGTACGCCGGCAGGGCGCCCCGCAGGGAGGAAAGCCGGGCGGCCGCCTTCAGGGCCGAAATCGGCAGCCGGCCCGACACCACATTCCCCGCAGTGGCGCCGGCCTCCAGCCCCAGGCCGCGAAGGTCGCTGAGCAGGGCCTCCGGGGTGGTGGACGCGATGGCGGTCACGGCGACGGACCGCCCGTCCGGCGAAACGGGAGAGTGGTACGCCGCCCGCGAGGTCGTACGCACCTGCGCCTCGACCCCGGACAGGCGCCGGACGCCCGAGGGGCCCTGTGCCTCGTGCTGGTAGTAGAGCATCGCCAGCTCGCGGCCGATCGGGGAGAGGGGGCCGTCCTTGCCCCGGCGGTCGGGGCCGTAGAGGGCCGTCTCCACACGACTGAGGACCTCGGGCGGGACGCGGTGCGTCGACGCGGAGATCTGGACGGGCTCGCCGGAAGACGAGGGCGCCGGGGACGGCCGCTGGGCGAAGGCCGCGTGGGAAAGTAGCACAGGGAGAAGCAGGGCGAAGAGTCCTACGGACGCTCGCTTCATGGCGCTGGCGTAGAGCGTGAGAAGCGCTACGAGCCTCCCCCCGGTCCCGCCGTTCTCTCCGGGCCGAGCTCACAGGCATTCTCCCGGGCCCTGAGGGGAGACGCCGGACCGACGGGGACGACCCGAAAGGGAAGCACCGGTATATCCGGAGGCAGAAGTCGAGTGATAAGGTGAAACACAGGGTTCACTTCGGGGGCGGACGCCGAAAAATAAACACGTGAGAGAGCGGAAAGAAAGAGGGGGACGCATCGAGGGCTACGACACCTCGTGGATGACGTGCCGCACCACGCCCCACACCACCAGTTCCTGGCCCGGCTCGATGGGGATGGGGGCGTGGGCCTCGTGTTCGGGGACGAGGACGGGGCCGTCCGCCCGGTCCCGGTAGCGCTTGACCGTCAGCTCGCCGTCGAGGGCGGCCACCACCACGGCCCCGTCCGTCGGCTCGACGGCCCGGTCCACCACCAGCAGGTCGCCGTCGTGGATGCCGGCCCCCTCCATCGAACGCCCGGCCACGCGGACGAAGAAGGTCGACGCCTCCCGCTGAATGAGGTGTTCGTTGAGGTCGAGCCGCTGCTCGACGTAGTCGTCGGCCGGGGAGGGAAACCCGGCGGGCACCCGCGAGAGGAAGACGGCGAGCGGGCAGCGCTGGTCCCGCTGGATGCGGTACGCATCGGTAACGACGAGGGCGGACGGCGGGTCGGGCGGCATGTGGAGGCTGGGGATCGGTCAGGAAGCCTCGCCAAGATAGGAACCAGCACACATATTTCAAACATGCCCTTTTGCACATGCCCTGTTGGCCGGGGGCGGGCCACTCCTTGGGCCGATTCCGAGCGGGCGACGGGGGAATGCAGGCCGCTACAGACAAATGCAACTCGCTTTCTGCGTCTGATCGCCCCCCCGGCCGGGCCGGTACAGCCACCCGAAGCGTCGCCCGACGACGCGGGCGGGACGCGCTTCCCCTTCTCTGCCGTTTAGTTCACTGCATTCCGTACGTCTCATGCGTTCGCTGTTGTTCGACGTTCGCCCCTCTCTTCCTCCCTGCGTCCAATCGATCGCCCTCGGCCTGACGGCCGTCCTCGCGATCGGCCTGGCGGGACCGGTCCAGGCCCAGTCGGCGTCCGCCGCGCCCGACGGGCCGACGGCCGCCGAGTCGAAGCAGGGGCGGTGGAAGCCCCATTTCGACGAGCAGATCGCCCGCGCGCTCCGGGACTCGTCGTCCGGACGAATGCGCACGACCCTTCTCCAGACCCTCCTCGACGTCGCCGTCAAGGAGGGCGCGTCCATGGACTTCTCGGCGGCGGTGCCCGCCCTCCTCCGCGTGATCGAGCACGATCCGGCGCCGCGGCGACGCCTCCTGGCCCTCCAGGCACTGGAGGTCGTCGGGCCTGAGCGGACGGACGAGGCCCGCTACCGGCGCGTAATGGCCCGTCTCCGGGCCCGGGTGCCGGACGATGCGTCGCCGGCGGTGCGGCGGGCCGTCGCGTCGATGTTGAACGACGTGTCCGCGGAGGCGCCGGCGTCGTAGCACCGCCATCCGGCTCGGCCGAGCCTCCCACAACATCCGTCGCCGGCCCGGCCCGGTCGGGACGGACACGGGGTGTGTCGGGGGCTCTCTGCGGACCTAGAGGCCGGATGTCCGGACCCGAACCTTAAATGGCGGGGCCCGTGTCAATAGAACCCGCTCCGTCGGGTCCATCGCGCCGTGCCCGGAAGAGGCCCGGTCCCGGGCACGGCCGCCCGTCGGGCGCTCCGGACGTACGCCCCGCGGCGACTGATGTGGGCGCGCGCCGGCCGCCGAGACACGTCGTCTCCTCCCGCATAGGCTCCCTCCTTCCGTGCCTGACGACGTCGCTTTTCCCCCCGGGTCCCGAGACGGCCCCGTCGACGCCGAGGCGGGCTCCGACGAGAAGCTCCTTCCGACCCTTCCGTACGCCGGCTTTACGTGGACGGAGGGGGCGATCATCGTCGGGGCGTGCGTGCTGTTTGCTTCCCTCATGTTCGTGACGACCCTCACGAGCTCGTGCTGCGCGCCGGACAGCCACGCCGACATGATGCGCGGGCTGTTCGGCCGCCTCTCGTACCTCCTCCTCTGGGCCCTGAGCACCCTGCCCCTCTTCTGGACCTGCGTGCGGCTGCGGCCCGCCCGGGTGGGGTGGACGCACACGCTGGCGGGCCATCTCGGGGTCGTCCTCGCGGGGGCCTACGTGGTCGAGCTGGGCCAGGCCAACATCTACTATACCGTCGCGTCGATCTGGCCGCCCGACGACCTGCACACCCTCGCCCGGGGGCCGATCGAGGTGGTCCGGAGCCTCCAGTTTCTGGGGGAGCTCGTGCCGTGCCTGATCGTGTGGGCCATCGGAATGGGCCGGTACGAGTACCTGAAGTCGCGCCGGCGCCGCGAGCGGACAGAACGGCTCGAGCGCGAGGCCGAGCAGCTCCGCGCCCGCCTCACCTCGGCCCGGCTGGAGGCGCTGCGCATGCAGCTCAACCCGCACTTTCTCTTCAACACCCTGCACACGATCTCGACGATGGCCGGCCGCGACCCGGAGGGCATCCAGGACGCCACGGCCCGGCTCAGCGACCTGCTGCGCTACGCCCTCTCGACCGCCGACCAGCAGGAGGTGCCGCTCGAGGAGGAGCTCGACGTGCTCGACAGCTACCTGCAGATCCAGAAGCTGCGGCTGGGCGACCGGCTCTCGGTGACCATCGACGTCGACCCGGCGGCGCGGCGCGCCCTCGTGCCCACGCTGGTCCTGCAGCCCCTCGCCGAGAACGCCGTCAAGCACGGGTTCGAGGGCCGCGACGAGGCCGGACGCCTTTCGGTGGCGGCCACACGCGAGGGGACCCACCTCGTGCTCTGCGTGGCCGACGACGGACGCGGCGTGAGCGACGAGGAGCTCGACGCCCTCGCCGCCGACGGCGCGCCCGACGAGGGCCTCGGCCTCGGGACCCTCGCCGAGCGGCTCGACGGCCTCTACGGAGACGCGGCCGCCCTGGCCTTCGAGGCGTCCGACGGGGGCGGCCTCTGCGTCCGCATCCGGCTGCCCTTCCGCACGGACGCGCCCGCCGAGGGCGAGCACCTGCGGACCGCCGGGGTCGTGGCCGAGTGACGCGTCTTTGCCCGCGCATCCAACTCCCCATGCCTGACCTTGCCCCCCTCCACGTGCTCGTCGTCGACGACGAACGATACGCCCGTGAGCGCCTCCACAGCCTCCTCGCGGATCGCGACGAGGTCGACGCCATCGACGACGCCGACTCCGGCGCGGCCGCCGTCACGGCCCTCCGCACCACGGCGTACGACCTGGTCTTCCTGGACGTGCAGATGCCGGAGCGCACCGGTCTTGAGGTCGTCGAGGCCATCGGGCCGGCCCACATGCCGCCCACGATCTTCGTCACGGCCTACGACGAGTACGCCCTGGAGGCCTTCGACCTGGCCGCGCTGGACTACCTGCTTAAGCCCTTCGACAACGACCGCTTCGAGCAGGCCTTCGAGCGGGCCCTCGAGATGACGAAGCTGCGCGCGGCGGAGGCCGTCACCGACCGGTTTCGCCGCCTCCTCGACGCCTCCGACGAGGCGGCGTCGGACGCGGCGGCCGACGGAACGGACGACACCTCGACCCACACCCTGAAGCGGCTCACCATCGACCTGCCGGGGAGGGTGCGCGTCGTGCCCGTCGAGGAGATCCGCTTCATCACGGCCGAGGACGCGTACGTGAAGGTGCACACCGACGAGGAGGCCTACCTTCTGCGCGAGCGGATGCACGTGCTGGAGGAGCGCCTCCCGGCCCCCGCGTTCGTCCGCATCCACCGGTCCACGATCGTGCGGGTCGAGCTGATTGAGTCGGTCCTGCACCGTTCCGGGGGCGACTACGCCGTCCGCCTCCGCGACGGGACGCGCCTCGACGTAAGCCGGGGCCGCCGCGACGACCTGCTGGCCCACCTCGAGGAGGGGGCCGTCTAATCGGACGGCGCGGCGGACGCGTCTACGCCGGGGGCCGCAACGGGGCCCACGCGCCGCGCCCTGAAGCCGATCCGGTCGGCGTAGCCGTGCGTGGACATCAGCACCGGGTAGAAGGGCGCCTCGGCCCGGCGGGGCACCCCGTCCTTTTTCGCAAAGATCTCCCCCTCCTCGACGCGGCGGAAGTTCTCGCCGACGAAGGTGTAGCCGCGGCCCGCCGCCTCGCCGGTGACGCGAAACAGGGTGGGGGTGGACCGGGCGCCCTCGCCCTCGACCAGGCCCTCGACGGTCAGGAAGTGGCGGAGGACGCGGTGGGCCGTCGTCGCCGCGTCCTCGTCGTCGTAGTAGCCGCACTCGATGGCCACCCCCGGGACGTGGCGGGTGACGCCGCCCGGGAGTCGGCTCATGTCGACTACCCGGTCGAGGCCCGTCGAGCGCGCGAGTTGGAGCGACGCCGCGTCGCCCCCGGTGACAATGGCGTAGGGACAGCCGCGCGACTCGGTGGAGTGGAAGTCGATCACCGTCGTGCCCTCCAGTTCCCGGGCGAGGCGGGCGGCCAGCCGCTCCTCGTGCTTCTCGCTCTCGGGGTCGCCGGGCATCACGCGGTTGAGGTCGACGTCGCAGAACCGGCGGCCCAGCTTGAAGGCCCGCTCGTTGGCGAGCACGAACTTGACGGGGGCGGTCAGAGACACGTCGCTCGCCTTCAGGCGGTTGAACGCGTGCCAGCCGCAGGTCTCGTCGCCGTGAACGCAGGCGAGAATCGTGTAGGCGGGGTGGCCGTCCCCGAGGGCTTCGACGTGCACAGAGGGAGGAGGTTCGTCTGGAAAATAATACGACCCAATAAACGGTCGCGGGCGGCGTGGGTGGCGCGACGGCCGTGTGTTTCCGTTCAAAAGTGGCCCTCGAGGCGTCCGACCCGGCCCCAGTCTCCCGAGCCGTTCGGGCGCCCGGGGGAAAACCGAAGGGGCGGCCCTCTCATACGAACACCGGTCTCTCGCCCGTTGTGGAAATCGTCCGCGTCCGGGCCGATCCTTCCGCCACGACCCCCCGTCCCGCCATGACATTGTTGCTTCGCCTCGCATGTCTCGTCCTGTTCGCCGGCCTCCTCGCCGTGCCGACCTCTGCCCAGACCGCCGAGGGCCCGTCGGTCGACACAGCCGACGGCCTCGCGGCGCTCGACGGCTCGGCCCTGGCGCCCGCGACGCTCCGGTACGCGAACACAGTGTCGATGGGCTCACGCTCGATCGACCGGCCCACCACCCGTACCCTCGCCCGGACCACACACGACGGAACGCCCGCCTGGCAGATCGTGGACGCGGCGCAGAGCGGCGCTCAGACCGACACGTTGATCGTCGACCGAACGTCGCTGCGGCCCCTCCGGCGGCGCGTCGGCGGGAAGGCGTCGGTCCGCCTCACGTTCGATAGCACGAGCGTGCGCGGCCGCCTGACGATGCGGGGCCAGACGCGCGACGTGCAGCAGAACTTCGACCGGCCGGTGCTGGCGAGCACGGCCAACATGGAGGTGGCCCTCGCGGCCCTGCCCCTCGAGCCGGGCTACACGGCCCGGCTTCCGGTCTACCAGCTCCAGCAGCAGGCCGTGGCCACCACGACCGTGCACGTCACCGGCACCGACACCGTCGAGACGCCCGCGGACACCTTCGAGACGTATGTCCTGAAGACCACCTCGAACGGGCCCGGCCCCTCCGGCACGATCCACGTCCGGCGCGCGGCCCCGCACCACGTGGTGCAGGCCGACCTGAAGATCACGACGGGCGGCCGTAGCGTCACCGCCACGAAGACGCTGCGGGCGCTGTCGACGGACGGGGCGTCGCAGACGAAGTAGGAGTGAGTGTGGCCCCCGGAACGAAACGGATCGGCACGCTCCGGCGCGGGTTAACGACACGCGCCCGTGCCTCTATCCTTCCGCTCCGGAGCGGCCCGCCATGCCCGACCCCGACGCCTCTTCCCGCGCGCTCCCCACCCGCCTCGTCCTCTGGGGCGGCGGTCTCCTCGGGGGCCTCCTCGTGCTGGTGCTCGCGGCGGCGCTGCTGCTCCCGCAGTTCTTCACGTCCGAGGAACTGAAGGGCTACGTCGTCCCGCCGCTGGAAGAGGCGACCGGGCGGCAGGTGCAGATCGACGAGATTCGGCTCCGCGTGCTCTGGACGCCGGCGGTGTCCGTCTCCGGCTTCCGCCTCGTCGACCGCGCGGGCTACGGGCCCGAGCCGGCTGTGGCGGCGAGCGAACTGAACGTCGAGGTGGCCCCCTGGCCGCTCCTCACCGGCCGGGTCCGCCCGACCGCCGTCGAGCTCGTCGCCCCGACGATCCGGTACACCGTCGCCGAGGACGGCACGGCCAACTTCGACGACCTGCTGGCCGCGGACACGGCACAGGCGGCGGAGGAGGGCGAGGGGCTCTCCGCGATCCCGGTCTCCACCTTCCGGACGACCGGCGCGCAGGTGCGCTACGTGGACCGCAGCGTCGGGCGGGCCCTCGCGCTCGACTTCGACGCCCGCCTCCGTGCGCGGCCCGACGGCGACGCCCTCGCCAGCGACGGGACGATCGACGTGCAGGCGCTCCGTGCCGTTCTGCCGGACGTGCAGAACGACACGATAACGGTGACCGACGCGCAGGTCACCTACGACGTGCGGGCCAATCTCGCGGCGGGGCGGGTGGTCCTGTCTGATCTGACCGTCGAGACGGCCCCCGCCACCCTGACGGCCAGCGGCACGGTCACCCGCCTCGCCACGCGCCCGGCACTTGACCTGACGGTTGAGACCACCGAGGCCGACCTCGCTCGGATCGCAGCGTTTGCCCCCGCGGCGTCCCGACAACTGTCGGAGCTTAACCCCACCGGCACCCTCGAGCTCACGGCCACCGTGCGGGGCCCGCTCCCCGACCGCACCGGCGCGATGGACAGCCTCGTCGTCGACGGCACGGGCCGCCTCGCCGGCGTTGGACTCGACTATCAGGGGCAGCCCCTCCTCCGCAACCTGCAGGCCGACCTGTCGTTCTCCGGCACGGCCGCTACCGTGAAGGGCATCCGCGGACAGCTTCTCGGCAGGCGGCTGGAGGGAGAGGTCACGATCCAGAATCCGCTGGGCGACGCCACGGTCGAGGGGCGGCTCGCCGGGGCGGCGGCCCTGTCCGAGCTGTCGGCCCTCGTGGCGACGGAGGGAGCGAACGCGGCGTCGGTCGCCGGCATCGCCGAGTACAACGTGCGCTTCAACGGGCCCCTCGACACCCCCGACGCCATCCGACCGAGCGGGCAGGTGCGTCTCGTGGACGTGAAGTACCCGTACGCGTCGTTCCGGCATCCAATCGAAGTGCCCAGCGCCACCGTGCGGCTCACCGGCACGGGCCTCTCGATGGACCGCTTTACGATTCGATCCGGCGAGCAGACGATGGCCCTTCGGGCGACCGCGCGCAACCTCTTCCCGGTCTCGACGGGGCTGGCCGAGACGGACCCGGCGATGGCCCTCGACGTCACGTTTACGGCCGACCGGCTCGATCTCGTTGAGCTCTACGCGGAAGCGGACACCGGCGACGCCTCCTACTCGCAGCTCTTCGCGGCGACGCTCTCCGGCTCGCAGGTGAACGGCCGGTCGCCCGAGGCCGTCGCGTCGGAGCTGTACGGGGGGACCGAGCTGCCGGCCTACGCCGTCGACGGCCGGGTGGAGATCGGCACCTTCCTCAGCGACCCCCAGCGGATCGGCGACCTCGCCTTCGACGTGCGGATGCGCAATCGCCGGCTGGTGGTGCAGAACCTTTCGGGCACGACCTACGGCGGCCAGCTGACCGGGTCCATCACGCTCGACCAGAGCGGATCGGGGACGAGTGCCGCGCGGCCCCGACCGGGCGCATCGGGGCTCGTGGCGTCGGCCGGGCCCGCCCCCCTGGCGCCGTCCGCCTCGGCCCTCGACTACGACGTTCAGCTCACCGGCGCGCAGGCGGGGGCCTTCCTCGAAGACTGGACCATGCTCGGGCGCGTGGTGAAGGGCACCCTCGACCTGAACATCGACGGCGGCTCGCCCCTCAGCGCGGGCTTCCTGCCGCTCGCCGACGCGCTCACGGCCGAGGGCACCTCGATCGTCGTAGACGGCGGCCTCTCGCTCGACCTCGGCGTGACGAAAGCGCTCGTCGACCGGCTCGGCCTCGGCGCCTCCGCCCTCACGAGCTTTCAGCGGTTCGGTGGGCCCTTCACCATCGAGGACGGCACGCTCAAGATGGGCACCTGGACGCTGGGCGGGGCCACGCAGGCCGAGCTTACCGGCGCCCTCGGCCTCGGCGGCCGCGTCGACGTCACCCTGCGGATGAATCTTCCGGTGTCCGCCCTCCAGGACTCGAAGATCCCGGGCCTCGTGGGCGGCGGCGACGGGGCCCTCGGCGGCCTGGTACAGAAGCTCGCCGGGAGCGGGGCAGGCGACGCGACGATCCCCGTGCGGGTCGCCGTCGGCGGCACCATGCGGGAGCCGACCGTCGAGGTCGTCGACAAGGACGCCGTGCGGTCGGCCCTCCGGCAGCTGGTGAAGGAGGAGGGGCTCGGCCGCCTGCGCAACCTCCTGCCGGGCGGGGGGGGGCGGATAGGCCCGTCGGGATCGCCTGAGACGCCCGACTCACGACCGCTGGAATTTGGAGGGAACGCGAAAGGAGTCAGGGCACGCGGAGTTGAAGGGGCGAAATCCATGTTGTACTATGTCAACATCTTTCACATAGTACACTGCCGGTTCGGTCGAACGTCATGATTCCCAATGCGGTGGCTCGACGTCCAGCGGTGTACTATATCAAGTGCCCTGATATAAATACAGGTTATGCAGAGAGCAGAGAAGTAATAATCCGGACGCAAACTTGTCACAATAGGCAACAGTGTAGTGAAAGCAACAGAGGTATTTACCCCTGGATCGTTTCCTAAGCACACTTACGTCAAACGCGATGAGAGAGTTGGAGGAGGCTGTTCGAGACGGGATAGATACCCCGGGCCAAATCGTCTCTCTCGCAGGTCCGTCGAAGTCAGGAAAAACGGTGCTGATCGAAAATGTAGTCGGAAATGAATGTCTGATTCCCATCCAGGGAACCGGAATCGGAAAGCCTGCTGAGATCTGGAGCCGTGTCCTCGACTGGATTGAGGTACCCTCTGAAACTACGTCCGGAAGTTCACAAAAGACCGGTGGACAAGTAGACGGTCAAGGAAAGCTGTTCGGTTTTGGAGTAGGAGCAAAAGGGTCTCACCAACGCTCCTCTTCCTCTCAAGAAACCTTTGGTCGCCGAGGCATGAAACAGGTTGTCGAAGAAATCGGAGATAGTGATTTCGTCGTCCTTATTGACGACTTCCACTATATGGATCGCAGCGTGCAAGAGGAAGTCGCAAAAGGCATAAAGGAGGCTGCCAGATTGGGAATTAATATTGTAACTGCACAGGTACCCCACCGGGGGGACGATGTAGTTCGTGCTAATCCCGAACTTCGTGGAAGGGTGCGTGCTATCGATATCAATTACTGGAATGAGAGAGAATTGAAAAGAATCGCAGATCTTGGCTTTGATGCCTTGAATGTTCGTCTCTCTGAAGAGTCAATCGAAGAGCTAGTAAAAGAGTCAGCGGGCTCACCGCAATTAATGCAGTTGATATGTCTGCACGCATGTTTTGTGTTAAACATAAGAGAACCCAAAAGTACAACAGAAGACTTGGAAGTGGGGGCCAAACAGGCTCAAGAGATTTTCGAGCAGACGGCTTCTGTTACTGACTTCAGATCACTAGTTGATGTACTTGATAGTGGTCCCAAAAGACGAGGAACAGAGAGAAATGTTTATCAGCTTACAAACGGTAAAGAGGGTGATGTGTACCGTTGCCTCCTCCATGCGATAGCTGCAGACCCTCCGAAACTATCCTTTGACTATGATGCAATCACTGAGCGTGTAAGCGCGATGTGTTCGGGAGACTCCCCAGATGGATCGAGTATTACGAGAAGCTGTTCACAGATGAGCAAACTCGCGCAGGAGAAGTTTCCTAACGAAAGAGTCATTGACTGGGATGAAACGAAACAGTTTTTAGAACTCCCAGATCCCTACCTCTTATTCTATCTTCGCTGGTCTGACCGCTTAACCTAAAGTCGACTCTGCATAACCCACCACTACACCTGAACCCGGGCTGCTGCCGCTTTCGTGCGGTTCCGGTAGTGAAGGTCGCCTTCGCTGACCGAGAGTGACGACGCGAGCGAATGGGTACTTCGCCGTATGTTCCAAATCGACCGATACTGGCTGAAGTTGAGCGTCTTCTCGCCCGGGTCAGGTGAACTCCACGGTTATCAGCATGATCGTTTACCTTGATACCTGTTCCATTCTACCTGTTCCATTCAACGTCCCTTCGACGATCAGTCCCAGACCCGCATCGTGATTGAAGCAGAGGCGGTGTTGGGCATTATTGATCGCATTGAAAGCGGAGAGGTCGATTTGCTTGGCAGTGAGATCTTGCAACTTGAAACCGAGGACAACCCGAATTCGGTTGGTCGGCGATTTGCGTTGGACGTACTTGGATTGGCATCTCGTCAGGTCAAGGTAGACGGTGAGATCGAATCGGCAGCTCGGGCGTATGAGACATCAGGCATTCAGCCCTACGATGCCTTGCATCTGGCGTCAGCGGTAGAAGGAGGGGCCGACGTGTTTTGTACGACTGACGACGATCTGTACCACGCTGGACAGACCGTTAACACTGAAGACACGGATGTACTGACTCCTGTCGAATTGATTGAGGTGATCGAATCATGAGCCCAAAGACCAAACCGCTCAGCCAGCTGAACGAAGAGGCGATTCAGTTGCTGACCCGAGAGCTAGGGGTGGCAGACACGGCTCGCTTTCTCCGACAGTTTACGACCGGAACGGGGAACTATACGGAAGAACGCCGCGAGCGCTTTGCGGACACGTCTTTAGACGAGGTGGTAGAGGAAATAAAAGCGCGTCGGGACGAATAGTACTGCATAATAACACGTCGCTGTAGCTGACGGAGGGCACAGGGCCTCACCGATTGGGGTTAGGGTTGGGGTTAGTTCGGCGGGATCTGTTTTACGAACCGAGAGGAGCCGGACCGTCGGGTGAACACTTCGAGGGGCATATTCAGCTGGAGGCACCAGCTTTGTTTAGCGGAACCGACACTCTCCGCAGCTAAGCTCCACGCTATGCCTCCACCGTCGAACTGATGATCGGGAGGCGCGTTTGTTTTTGTCGAAGCTCTCCACTCACAGGCGTGGATTGCAATGAAAGTGACGATCGATCTTCCCGACCGGTTCGGAGACATTGATGAAACGTATGCCCGGGAGGCCCTTGTGGCTACGCTCTACAGCAATGGCAAGCTTTCGGGACGTGAAGCACGGGAGATACTGGGAATTAGCCGGCGTGAATTCGAGGACATGTTGCCTCGCTATGGGTTTTCCATCCTCGCCGACAATGAGGCAAATGTCCAGACCGAACTCGACACGTGAAGCGCGTCGTTTCTGATACCAGTCCGCGGATCTCGCTGGAGAAGATTGAGGAGGGGCATACGTTTCTTCGTCAGTTCTACGACGAGGTCCTCGTTCCGCCAGCGATGCTTCGGGAATTGGTGGCCGGTCCGTTCGAGAACGAGGAGGCTTACCTAACCCACTTTGGAATCGACGATCTTTTCCGGGTAGAGATGCCCCGAGTGGGACAAGACAAAGCACCTTGACCCAGGAGAACGAGAGGCAATTGCGCTCGCTTTGGAATGTGACCTTCCGCTGCTGATTGAGGAAGAAGCCGGTCGAATGCTCGCCCGTGAGTTTGGGATCCGGATCTCGGGGATCGCCGGACAGATCCTGCAAGCCGTACGGGAAGAGATCATCGGGGCAGATCGGGCAAACCGAATGCTTGTTGCGCTGAAGAGAAAGGGCCGAATCAACCAGCAGGTGTTTGAGAGCGTAAAGAGAGCGATCGATGAGGAGGCATAACACGCCCATTGTTATTACGCCAAGGTACACCTGAGCCCGGGCTGCTGCCGATTTCGGGCGGGGGAGCACGTCCGACGAGCGGCGGGCGCGCTACGGCGTCAACTCCAGGTCCGCATCCGGGGCCATCCCGGCCTCTTTCTTCGCCTCGCGGACCATCTGCGCGACGTCCCGCAGGAGCGTCTCGGCGTCGAAGACGATGCCGTCCTTGATGGTGTAGTCGATCCCCCCAACCCGCTTCAGTGCCCGATCGTCCGTGTCGAAACGAAGGGCCTTGGTGCCGTAGAGCACCTTGAGGTTGGCGAGTGGGTTCTCATCGACGAGCACGAGATCGGCCTGCTTTCCCACCTCCACGGAGCCGATCTCGTCGGCCCGGCCGAGGGCCTTCGCGCCCTCCAGCGTGGCGGACCGAATCACTTCCAGCGGCGAGAACCCCGCCTCCCGCAGCAGCTCCAGCTCCCGGACGTACCCGAAGCCGTACAGCTTGAAGATGAACCCGGAGTCGCTGCCCACCCCTACCCGACCGCCCCGGTTCTTGTACTCGTCGACGAACTGCATCCAGCGGTCGTAGTGGGTGTCCCAGGCGGCCTCGTCGCCCGAGGACCAGTTGTAGTGGTACGACCCGTGGTTCTCGAAGCTCGGCTTGTAGTAGTTCCAGAGCGAGGGGAGCGTGTAGGTGTCGTGCCACTCGGCCCGGCGGGCCCGCATGAGGTCGCGGTTGGCCTCGTAGATCCCGAAGGTGGGGACCATCGTGAAGTCGAGGGCACGGAGGGAGTCGAGCACCATGTTCCAGCGGGCACTGCCGGGGGGGGCGGCCTGCTGCCACATATGGCCCGCATACCGGAAGCGGTCCCCCTCGTCCTGGTAGTTGTAGTCGGGGGGGAAATTCTGGAGAGAGCGGTCCGTGAAGAGGGCCTCGGGGTAGCCGTAGAAGTGCTCGCCGGTGGTGAGGCCCCAGGTGGCCGTGTCGAGCACGTCGTAGCGGGCGGTGCCGGACTGGGCATGGTGCATGGACGTGCGGAGGCCCTGACGCTGCGCCTCCCGGATTGCCGCCTCCAGCACGTCGGGCGGCGCCTCGAAGAACTTGATGCCGTCGGCGCCCTCCTCGGCCATGCGCCGGACCCATGTGCGAGCCCCCTCGGGCGTCGTGATGGGGGTGTCGCGGTCGGTGCCCAGAGCCGGGTACACCAGCAGGCGGGGCGCCGTGATCTCGTTGGCGGCACTGCGCTCGCGGTGGCGTAGGGTCCAGTCGAGGCCGTTGCCCGCGGCGTTCTCGCGGGCGGTCGTGACGCCGTGGGCCATCCAGAGCTTCAGCACGTACTCGGCCGGTGTGCCCTGGGCCGCGCCGCCGAGGTGGGCGTGCATGTCCACGAAGCCCGGCAGGACGTACCGGCCGCTGGCGTCGATTTCGCGGGAGGCCCCCTCCGGACGGGCCTCCTCGTTGATGGGGCCGCCGGGAGCGCCCACGGCCTTGATTCGAGCAATGCTATCGCCCTGGACGACAATGTCGACTGGGCCGCGGGGCGGCGCGCCCGTTCCGTCGATCAGCGTGGCCCCGCGGAGGATGAGACGGTCGTACGGGCCGCTCCCCCGCTCCCGGTCGGGGGCGGCAGGCACGTCCTGGGCCGCGGCGGCCGGGGCAAGCAGGCAGAGGACGGCGAGGAGGAAGACGAGGCGACGCATATCGAAGGAGTGGGGTGGTGCCGAAGAGCATCGTAAACGTAGGAAACGAGCCCCTCCAAATCTACTGCCGCCGTGCGCCTCGAATCGGGCCGCGGCCTGCGTGTCGGCTCGACCGGCGTCGCGAATCTCGAGGGGAGGGTCGTCGATGGTCCCACGCCCCTCCGCGGCGGCGACGGAATCGTAGACGCGTCGGGGGACGGAGTTGATTTCCCCAATTGACGACGCTCAGCGTGAGCGAGATGCGGCGCCGCACCGGATGGTCGACGATGTGCTCGGCCTCGCGGGTCGTGAAGCCGGTGCCCGTGATGATGGAGCGCGTCTGGAAGCGGGCTGCCTCCTGAGAGAGGCCCGTGAGCATGAAGAGGCGGGTCGCCACGCGGGTCACGAGGAACGACACCGCAAGGACGGACCGGAAGATCAGGAGCGCGACCACGACGGGGGGCGGATGACAGAGGGGGCGTTTCGCCCTGCGTTCGCCACGCCGGCCGGGCGTTGCGGGACCTACCACCCGATCACGGGTCGCGGCAGCGGCGGCCACGGGTCGTGAATGCCGGGGCCGCGGGCGGCCGGGATGATGTGCTCGGCCAGCAGGCGGAGGATCTGCGTGTTGTGGTCGTCGCTGCCGGGGGGGCGGTCGGACAACGACGAGGTGGCGGCCACCACCAGGTTCAGCCGCGGCACGACGAACACGTACTGCCCGCCGTAGCCCCAGGCAAAGGCCACCCGCTCCCCTCCGAACCGGTGCGTGAACCAGAGGTAGCCGTACTGGTGGTCGCGGTAGGTGGAGCGCACGTAGGTCTTCCACGAGAGCGTAATCCAGTCGGGCGGGAGCACCTGCTCCCCGTCGACCCGACCGCCGCGCAGGTAGAGCTGGCCAAACCGCAGCAGGCCCCGCGGCGTGAGGGCCAGGTTGTTGCCGCCGAAGTAGCGGCCCACGGGCGACTGTTGCCAGCTCCGAATCCGCACGCCGAGCGGGTCGAAGAGGCGGCTCTGGGCGTAGGCGCGGAGAGACTGCCCTGTGGCCTCGGCGACGACAGCCCCTAGAACGTGGGTGTTGCCGGTGCTGTAAATCATCTCCCCGCCCCGGACGTCCACCATCGGGCGGCGGAGGGCGTCGGCCACCCAGTCGCGGCTCGACACCCACGCCCCGTAGTTGCCGAAGCTCGTCGACTCGAGGCCGGCCTGCTGCGTGAGGAGATTGCGGACGGTGATGCGCTGCTTGCGGGGCGCCCCGGCCAGCAGATCGGGAAAGAAAGGGCCGATCGACTGGCCGAGCCCGCGGAGGGCACCGTCCTGGATGGCGGCGCCGACGAGGGCGCTCAGAACGCTCTTGCTGGCAGACTTGAGGTTGGCGCCCTGCGTCGGGCGCATGCCGTCGAAGTAGACCTCCGCCACGGTCGTGGAGCCGCGGGCCACGAGCAGGCTGGTGAGAGGCGGCGCGATCTGGTCGGCCCGGTCGACCGCCGCGGCCAGTTCGACGGCGTTGAACCCGTAGCTGCCCGGCGGATGGGCCCGCCACGTCAGCGTCCGGACTGCGGCCTGTCCCCGGACCGGACCCGCCCCTAGGAGGAGGCCGATCAGCAGGACGACCGTTCCGGCAGCGAGGACGGAGAGGGAAGGACGAGACGGGCTCGGCATCAGAAACACGCGGGGATGCGTCAGCGAACGGACCGAACGAGATTCGCGTATCTCCATCGCCAAATTGTGTTCACTTTGCCGATGCGCGTGCCGCCATGGAAGAGGCGCCTTCTACCCTCCTAGACGACGTCTGCGCCGAGCGTCCGTCCGTCGACAGCGAGACGCTCTCCGATATCGTCGCGCTGGGGGTCGAACTGGCCCGCGAGGGGCGCGAGGGGCGAAAAGTGGGTACGATCGTCACTGTCGGCGACGCCGACGCGGTTCTGGACGTCTCCCAGCCCCTCATCCTCGATCCCCTGACCGGCCACGACGACGCCGCCCGGCGCGTCGATGGTCCCGACACCCGCGAGACGATCAAGGAGCTCGCCCTGCTGGACGGGGCCTTCGTCGTCACCGACGACGGGGTGGTCGTGTCCGCCGCCCGCTATCTCGCCGCCGACGCCACCGGGGTCGATCTGCCGATGGGCCTCGGCACCCGTCACCGGGCCGCCGCGGCCGCCACGCGGGCCACCGACGCCGTGGCCGTCGTCGTGAGCGAGAGTGCCGTCGTGCGCCTGCTCGACGATGGGGACCTCGTGGCCGAGATCATCCCGGAGCTCTGGATTCTGAATCGCTACAGCTCCCACATCGACGCCCCGATCCTCACCCGCAGTGACGACCAGGTGACGGTGATGAGCCGCGCAGAGTAGCCGCCCCATCCCAGGCGGGCGGCGTCCGTTCCTTCCGGCATTCGGCCCGCATCGTGGGGCGGCGGGCTGCTGCGTCCACACAGCGAACCGTGAGGGTGCTGTCGCCCGATCGCCCCGCCCGCCCCGATTGCCATTCGAAGGCAAAGTGCCTACCATGCGACTGTGCTTCTCTCCTACAACTCGTTCCCCGCCATGCCTTCGTCCTCGACGGCGCGCGCCCTCGGCGGCGCGCTCCTCCTCGTCGCCGCGACCCTGCTCCTCCCGGCCTGGACGACCTCGCCGACCGTCGCGCCGCCGGAGCAGGGCCCCACGGCCGTTTCCCCCGAGCCCGTGCCCAAGTACGCCGAGAACGGCATGGTCGTCTCGGCGAAGCGGCGGGCCTCGGCCGCCGGCGTCGAGATGCTCCGGAAGGGGGGCAACGCCGTCGACGCGGCCGTGGCCACCGGCTTCGCGCTGGCCGTAGTACACCCCTGGGCCGGCAACATTGGCGGCGGCGGATTCATGGTGATCCGCATGCCCGACGGGTCGGTGACGACGATCGACCACCGGGAGGACGCCCCCAGCGGCGCCACGCAGGACGTGTACCTCGATTCCGACAGCAACGCCGTCCGCTCCCGCAGCCGGCGCGGCTACCTCGCATCCGGGGTGCCCGGCACCGTGGCGGGCCTCCTGAAGGCCCTCGAGGAGCACGGCACGCTCGACCGCGAAACCGTCATGGCGCCGGCGATCCGGCTCGCCCGCGAGGGCTTTCCGCTCCCCTACTCCCTGGCGCAGGACCTGAACGAGAGCTACGAAGACTTCGCCGCGTTTCCGCCGTCGAAGAAGTACTTCACGAAGGGCGACTCGACGAGGAAGTACCGGCCCGGAGAGATGTTCGTGCAGAAGGACCTGGCGGAGACGCTGGTGCGAATCCGAGAGCAGGGCCGCGCCGGCTTCTACCAGGGGAAGACCGCCGAGATGATTGCCGAACAGTTTCAGGCGAACGGCGGGCTCATCACCGAGGAGGACCTCGCTGAGTACCGGGCCGTCGAGCGTGAGCCGGTGAGCACCACCTACCGCGGCTACGACGTACACTCGATGGGCCCGCCCTCGTCGGGCGGCGTCGCCATCGCGCAGCTGCTGAACGCCGCCGAGATGAAGCCGATCGGCGAGATGGGCTTCAACTCCAGCGCCACGGTGCACTACCTCGGCGAGGCCATGCGCCGCGTGTTTGCCGACCGGGCGAAGTGGCTCGGCGACCCCGACCACGTGGAGGTCCCGACCGAGGGCCTCATTCAGAAGGAGTACATGCGGGAGCGAATGGCGTCGTTCGACTCCCTCCGCATCACGCCCAGCGACTCGGTGAAGGCCGGGCAGCCGCGCATGGGCCGCGCCTCGATGGAGACGAGCCACTACTCCGTGGCCGACAGCAGCGGCATGGCCGTGAGCGTCACGACCACGCTCAACAGCGGCTACGGGTCGAAGGTGGTGATCGACGGGGCGGGCTTCTTCATGAACAACGAGATGAACGACTTCGTGCTGAAGCCGGGCGTGCCGAACATCTACGGCCTCTCGGGCACGAAGCGGAACCTGGTGGCGCCGGACCGACGCATGGTGTCCTCGATGTCGCCGACGATCGTGGAGGACCCGCAGGGCCGGCTCTTCATGGTGATCGGGGCCCCGGGCGGCTCCACGATCATCACCACGACCTTCCAGGTCATCATGAACGTGATCGACCACGGCATGAACATCGAGCGGGCCGTGGCCGCCGGGCGGGTGCACCACCAGTGGAAGCCCCGGGTCCTGAGCTACGAAAAAAACACGCTCCCCCAGGACGTGGTGTGGAACCTGCGGGCCCGCGGCTGGCCGGTTACGATGGGCGTGTTCGGCGGCATTCCGCGGTGGGGCCGGGCGCAGGGCCTCCGCGTCAAGCATCCGAGCCGTCCCGGTCAGGCGCGCGTCTTCTTCGGGGGGTCGGACCCGCGGGGCACCGGCGCGGCCGTCGGATTCTAGCCGGAGGGCGGGACCCGGTCGGTTCCCTCCCACGGCCGCCGCGTCCCCCCAGCGGGGCCGTCGGGGGGCGCTCCCATCCGCCGACGGGCTCCCCGGAACGGGTCGCCGCTCGGGAGGGGCCCGGCCCTCGACGGGGAACCCTAACGGTCGTTGTCCATCGTATACCTGCGATAACCGATAAAGAAAGGTCCCGGTATGCAAACGAAAGCCGACCAGTTCGACGCCGAGACGGCCGAGATGGCCGAGCAGGCCAAGGCGCTTTCTCATCCGGCCCGGCTGGCCATCCTGCGCGTGCTGGCCGAGCGGAGCGAGTGCATCTGCGGAGAGATCGTCGCGGACCTGCCGCTGGCCCAGTCCACCGTGTCCCGCCACCTGAAGGTGCTGAAGGAGGCCGGGCTCATCCGGGGCACCGTCGACGGCCCGAGCGTCTGCTACTGCCTCGACCCGGAGGCCATTTCGGCCCTGCGCGACCAGTTCGGCACGTTCTTCGACGGCCTCTCGACGGCCGCCGATCGCCCCGCCTGCTAATCCCGGCGTCCGTTATGGAAACGACCTCCGTTCTCTTCGTCTGCACCCACAACTCGGCGCGCTCACAGATGGCCGAGGGCCTGTTGCGCGACCGCCACGGCGACCGGTACGACGTCTACAGCGCCGGCCCCGAACAGGCGCACGTGCGCCCCCTGGCCGTCCAGGTGATGGAGGAGATCGGCGTCGACCTGTCGGGCCACGCGTCCACGACGATCGAGGACCTGGGCGACCGGACCTTCGACGTGGTCGTCACCGTCTGCGACGCCGCGCGGGAGGCCTGCCCCTACCTGCCGGCCGAGAAGGAGAACCTGCATCGGTCGTTCGAGGACCCCTCCGCGGCGGAAGGCTCGGAGGAGGAGCGGCGGGCCGTCTTCCGCCGGGTGCGCGACGAGCTCGCGGCGTGGATCGACGACACGTTCGCCCCGGAGGCCTCCGAGGCCTGAGGCGGGTCGACCGCCTTCTTTCATCGTGCATTTGCGATGAAAGGAAGAGGGGGGCCGGGCGGCGCAGAAACGTGGGACCGACGTCCCTGTATCGAGTATCGACGATAAACGAATGGCCTCCCCAGTCCGATGTCCAACGCGCTCGATTCGTCTACGTCCGAGGTCCGCGAGGCGGTCAAGGCCAAGTATGCCGCCATTGCCCGTGGCGAAGAGGCGGGACGCTGCGGGCCCGACGCCGGTTCGTGCTGCGGCGGGCCGGCGGACGAGGCCCCGGTCAACATGATCGGCGAGGCCTACGACACGGTCGAGGGCTACGTGGCCGACGCGGACCTGGAGCTCGGCTGCGGGGTGCCCACCGACCACGCCGGGCTCGAGCCGGGGCAGACGGTGGTCGATCTCGGCTCGGGGGCCGGGCTCGACGATGAGACGGCCGACGTCGTCCTCTCGAACTGCGTCCTCAACCTCGTGCCCGACACGGTGCAGGCGTTCGCCGAGATGCAGAGGGTGCTCCGGCCCGGTGGGCATTTCTGCGTGTCGGACATCGTGACCGACGGCCCGCTGCCGGAGGCGGTTCGGCGCTCCGCCGAGCTGGTGTCGTTCTCGGGCGCGCTCCGCTGACTACGGCGGCAGGGCGTTCCCGTCGAGCGGCACAACCTGGGCCGCAATCCCGACGACGCTCCCGCCGCGCGTGGGCGCTGCACGCCCGGCCCCGGCTGCTGCCGATCGGGGGGCGATCCCCGACGGGGGCCTGGGACCGGGCCTCAACTCGTCACCCCCGCCGCGGCGCCCCGGCCGTACACGGACTGCGCCCAACCGCGTGAGTTGGGGAGGGCGCTCCGCCACGCCAACTGTCTCCGGGCTGCCGGTGCCCTCGCGCGGCCCTGCCGACCCGTGAATTTTGAAGTCCGCCCTCTGCCTGCGGCCGTGCGCATCCGCAGCCGGAGTGGACGATAGTCTCACAGATCGGCGGATACCGGGGCGTGACCGGGCGATCGGTGAAGACGGCGCTCCAGGTCAGGCCCCCTCCGGCGATCTCCTCTCTGTCGGAAGCCAAACGGTCACGCGGGTGCCGCTCCCGGGCTCACTCTCGATTCGAACCGATCCGCCCATTCGTTCTGCCAGCCGCTTCACGACGGTTAGACCGAGTCCGTTGCCCTCGTGGGTCCGGTCCAGTCCGCTGGAGGCCTGGTAGAACTCCCGAAACACGTCGGGGATGTGCTCCGGCGCGATCCCGTCGCCGGGGTCCTCGATCCAAAGTACCACGCCTTCGGGGGCCCCCTCAACGGTTGAGGCTCCATCGGATGCCCCATCGACGATGGCGTGATCGGTTGAGGCGCCGTCGGCGGCCAGATCGTCCCCGCGTCCATCGGCATCTCCGCGTCCGCCGACATTCCCGGCCTCCACGCCCACGACAATTTCTCCGCTCTCCGTAAACTTGATTGCGTTGTGCAGCAGGTGGACACACATCCGCTCGACCCAGTGGGCGTCGAGATGGGCCCGGGCCGCCTTCCCCGGTGTCTCTGTTCGAAGGGAAAGGCCCTTCCGCTCGGCCTCGTCCTTCATGTCGCCAACCACCGACTGGGCGAGGACCCGCAGGTCGACGGTCTCCGGGGTCAGGTTGGACAACTGGCCCTCCGTCTCTGCAAAGTCCATCACCGTGTTCAGGGTGGAGAGCAGTCGCCGGCCTCCACTCAGAATCCGATCGGCAAACTGCTCGGCAAGGGCCGGCTTCTTCCGAATGATGTTGGAGAAGCTGATAATTGAGGTCAGGGGCGTCCGCAGCTCGTGGTTCAGGTTCGAAAGAATCGTGGCCTTGACACGAGCGGCCTCCTCGGCGGTGTTTTTCGCCTCCCGGAGTGCTTTTTCCGCCCGTTTCCGCTCGGTGTCGTCGAGAAGCACGCCTGTCAGGCGGGTCTGCCCGTCGCGCACCTCCGACTCGGCGACTGCGAGGACCCAGAGGGTCTCGCCCTCCGGGGGCTCGAAGGGAATCTCCGCTTCCCACCTCGCGTTCCCCTGAACCGCCTCGGCCATCGACCCGAGAAGCAGGTCTCGGCCCGGCGCCGGGACCTGCGCTAGGAACCGGTCGAAAAAGTCGTCCGGTTCCGGGGAGAGGCCGAGCAACTGCTCGGCCCGTTCGCCCACGAAATGAACCGTGACGTCCTCGGGGCGAAGGGGCGTCCGCTCGGCTACGTCGAGCTCGAAGACCACTCCGGGAATGCTCTCGGCCACGCCCCGTAGGCGGGCCTGCTGCCGGCGTCGGCGCTCCTCCTCAATGGTCACGTCGGTGAGCAGGATCAGCCGGCCGGACCCGATTCCCAGCCGGCTCTCGGCGGGTCGGAAGTAGCGGGGGCCGTTCGTGCCGTTCAGCTCGACGACCTGACGGTCCCTGAGCGCCTCGTCCAATCCGGGGACCACCTCCCGAAGCGGGCGGCGAACAATCCCCCGGCCCTCCTGAGACGGCTCCACGACCGACGTCTGCAAACTTTTCGCCAGGGACAGGGCCGGCCGGTTTGCGCTTCGGATCCGGCCGTCCTCCCCGACGACGATAGCGGGCTGTTCCTGCTGGCCCACCCGGCCGACGCGTTCAAGGGTGCCGGACCGGATGAACAGCGTCCCGACGGCGAAGGCCGCCACGCCGAGCGAGTCGTGCGGGACGTTTAGGAGCAGGGGACTCCCGTAGTCGGCGCCCGTAAGCAGCGCCGGCAGGCCCGCCAGGGCAAAGAGCCCGGCGAGGATCCCGGTCCCCCCCTCCACGCGGCCCAAAAATTCCAGCAGCACGAAAAAGCCCACCACCGCCAGGGCGTAGGACAGGCCCGTCGATAGCCAGTAGAGCACCTCCGGGCTCACGGCCAGGTGGGGAAACGGCTCCGTGGCCAGCCGGGTGGTGAAGTACAACCCGTGCAGCGAGTTGGTCAGCTTCGAGGCCGTCACGAGCAGAAAGAGGCTGCCGGCAGCCCACCGGGCCCACCGGGTTTGGTGCAGCGAGCGCCCGGTGTAGGCGAAGCAGAACCAGAGCCAGGCCCAGACCGCCGCGAACACAACGACGAGGCCACCCTCGTAGAAGACAAGCTGAAGCCAGCGCGGCTCCGACAGCAGGAGGCCGACGTACGCTCCGGCCCAGACCGCGCTACACAGAAGAAGGATGCGGAGGGCGCGGCCGGCGCCCGCGTCCCATATGCGACCGGCCCGGGCGGCGCCGGCCAGGCAGGCAAGTGCTGCCCCCCCAAACACAAGAAGGTATACCGCGTGAATGAGCACCTGGAAAGGGGATAAGCAGGTAAAAAGACGGGCTGCCGCTCCGTGTCAACCAGGCCATGCCAGGTAGTCCCCTCGCCCGCCGGCATCCTGACTCGGCGGCCCCTCGAAGGTCGCAGCTACGGAAAGCCGAACGCATGCCTCAAGCCGAGTGGCGTTCCCTCGCGCCGGTGTCCGCCGAGAACCCCACCCGCGCTCAGTGACGCGCAGGAAAGGAGGCGCCGACAAGGTGGTGGGAAGCATGACCATTACGGTAATGCTGGTACAAAAATTTTACCACGGTGCTCCGTCAAGATAACTTCATTGTGTAAAACACACGTCACGGTCGCGTACGGGGCGTGAGTCGTGGGTGTGCGCCCCGTCCCGTCCCGCCCCGTACGCCACCCACGCGGCTCAGAATCACGAGGTCCCCGTGTGGCATGCGACGACAACGCTGCGCGAGTCCCACCGGCGGCGCCCGGGTCCCCTCACAACTCGCCGGTACGACCGGCGCTCCGTCACCCCCTCCAGTAGACCGCGGAGCTTCGCACGGCGACGACGGGGCGGCCGACCGGGGCATCATGCGCGTTCGAGACGAGGGCGCAGGATCCGCGGTCATCAATCAGCGTGCGGCGATTGTGACCGATGCGGAGGGGGCAGGCCCGTTCGGGACTCGGGGAGGAACGTCTCGTCTTCTGGAAGCGCTCCAGGGCGTTACTCTTTTGGGGCGAGTAGAGCTCGGCCCGGAGGCAATGCCTGGCGGTAGGGGGCGCGCCCCAGGAGCACTTCCTCGTTCCCTGCCGGTCACGTCGCCCGGGGCGCGGCCCGGGACCACTTCCTCGCTCGCTCCCTGCCGGTCACGTCGCTCGGGGCGCC
>JBDGQP010000019.1:9270-11127 GCA_042218975.1 Salinibacter sp. | reverse complement strand
GGCGACGCGTCCTCCCCGGAGACGGAGGGAGGAGACAGGGCGTCCGGGGCGCGCGCGTCGCCGGAGGACCCGGAGGCCGGCGGATACGCCGACGGCACGCAGCCGAAGTGCTCCTTAAAGCGTTTGGAGAAGGTCTCGACCGTGCCGAACCCGACCCGGAAGGCCACCTCCGAGACGGTCCCGGCCTCGGCCTCAAGCAGCGCGGCGGCGTAGCGCAGGCGGTAGGTACGGACCACCTCGGACGGCGCCATGTCCGTGAGGTCCTTCAGGCGGCGGCGCAGCTGCCGGGGGCTGAAGCCAACCTCCGCGGCGAGGTCGTCGACCGTGAAGCTGCCGCGGCCGAGGTGCGCCTCGATGGCGTCCACCACCCGTTCGAGCAGAGCGTCGTCCGCCGAGGTCGCGTCGGGGGAGGGAACGAGCGGAGACGAGGTAAACTGCTCGCGCAGGGCCGCCCGGGCGTCGAGGAGCCGGTCGATGTAGGCCCGCAGTTCCGTGACGCTGAACGGCTTGGTGAGGTAGGCGTCCGCGCCGGCCTCCAGGCCGCGGGCCGTGTCCGTTTCACCGGCCCGGGCCGTGAGCATGATGACCGGCACCCCCTCCAGGCCCGGGTCGTCCCGCAGGGCGCGGCACACCTCAACGCCGTCCCGCTCGGGGAGCATGACGTCGAGCAGGACGAGGTCGGGCTCGTGGGTGCGGGCGGCGTCGAGGCCCGCCGCGCCGTCGGCCGCCTCGACCACCGCCCACGAGTCCATGAGGTGACGGCGCAGATGGGCGCGCACGCCGGCGTTGTCCTCGACGATGAGAATCAGGGGAGCGTCCGCGGGGGGCTCGTCGTCGGGGGCGGGGGGCGTCGGCCCGTCCGCCCCGGCCGCGGGCCCGGTCGAGGAGAGAAGCGGGTCGCCCGGCTCGGCGGCGGCCGCCTCGGTCGCCGGGGCGGCCGGAGCGTCCCCCGGAGCCACGTCGTCGGGGAGGGGGAGACGCACCGTGAAGGTGCTCCCCTCGCCCTCGACGCTCGTCACGTCGATGGCCCCCCCGTGGAGCTCGGCAATTTCGGCCGCGAGCGTGAGGCCGATCCCGGTGCCCCCCTTCGATTCGGCGTCGTCACCCTGATGAAAGCGCTCAAACAGGCGGGACTGCTCGGACTCGGGAATGCCGGGGCCGGTGTCGTGGACGACGACCGTCGCCGCCGGCGCGTCGCCGTCGTGCGCGTCCACCACGACGAGGACGGTGCCGTCCTCGGGGGTGAACTTGACGGCGTTCGCGAGGAGGTTGCTGACCGCTTTCTCGAGCTTATCCGGATCGAAGTCGAGGGCCTGCGCCTCGACGTGGGGACGAAACTGCAGGGTCAGCTTTTCCCGCTCGGCCAGGGGCACGAACGCCTGCACAAGCGACCGCAGGAACGGGACGAGATCGGCCCGAACGGGCGACAGCTCCAGGCCCTCGGTTTCGAGGGTCGAGAGGTCGAGGAGCTGGTCGATCAGGGTCCGGAGCCGCTCGGCGTTTCGCAGCATCCGACGAAGCTGGGCCCTCACCGCGTCCGGGACCGGACCGTGGGTCCCCTCCAGGAGATCGCGGAGCGGCCCCAAGATCAGGGTGAGGGGCGTCCGAAGTTCGTGGCTGACGTTGGCGAAGAATCGGTTCTTCTCGGCGTCCAACTCGGCGAGGCGCTCGGCCTGCGCCTCGGTCTTCTCTTTCTCCCGGGCAAGCCGCTCGGTGCGCTCGTTCACGAGCCGCCGCAGCTCGTCCTGCCGTCGCTTCAGCAGTTCGAGCAGGTCCGGCGCTCGCGGGAGGCTTCCGATGTGCGTCGTCAGAATGCGGTCGTCGGTCATTCGTCGTCGGAACTCACCACGCCGCGGT
>JBDGQP010000019.1:0-9260 GCA_042218975.1 Salinibacter sp. | reverse complement strand
CCGCCCGCCACGACGGCGACCAGTAGCAGCAGGCCGCCGATCCGAAACCACCACGTCTGCCAGAAGTGCGGCTCGATGGTGAAGGCGGCCCGCGTGCGGGCCTCGTGCCAGGAGGCCCCGTCGGTGGTCGCCTGCACCTGGAAGTGGTACGTGCCCGGGGGCAGGTTCATGTAGTAGGCCGCGCGTCGCTGCCGGGTGTGGGTCCACTCGTCGGTGAAGCCGGCCAGGCGGTAGCGGAAGCGGAGCTCGTCGGGGTAGCGCAGCGTCACGCCGGTGTATTGGACCTCAATCTCGTTCGTCCCGGGGGCGAGCGTCACGGGCCCGGCGAGGTCCGTGTAGGTGGCGCCCCCGGAGCGGAGCGCCGACACGTACACGGGGACCGAGGCGGGCGTCTGCGTCCCGATCGTGTCGGGGTCGACGATGGCCGCCCCGCCGATCGTGGGAAACCAGAGTCGGCCGTCCTGGGTGCGCCACCCGGCCGGCTGAACGCCGCCGTTGCACTCGCGGGCCGGCATGCCGTCGCCGGCCCCGAACACATCGGGGTACAGGCGGTCGGCCGCGCCGTCGGCCACGGCCCGTAGGCGGGCCCGATCCACCCGAAAGAGGCCGCTGTTGGAGGAGAGCCAGAGGTGCCCGGACGCGTCCGGCAGGACGCGGTGGACCGTACGGTCCGGAAGGCCCTCCTTTACGGACACCACCGAGAAGGATCCGTCCCGGAGCCGCGCGAGGCCGCCGCCGTAGGTGCCGACCCAGAGCGTGCTGTCGGAGGGGGCCCGCAGCGCGCGGACGGAGGGGTGGGGAAGCCCGTCGTCCGTGGTGTAGTGAATCAGCTGGTTGTCGTCGTATCCCACGAGCCCGCCGCCGTACGTCCCGATCCAGAGGGGACCCTGCGGCTGCCGGCGGAGGACGTAGATCTGGGGATCGGGCAGGGCGGCGGGGGAGAGGACCCGCTCGATCTGACCGTCCCGGCGCCGGAAGAGGCCGGCCCCGAAGGTGCCCACCCACAGGGGCCCTCCGGGCGCCCGGTAGAGCGCCCCCACCCGATGGCCCCGGAGCGGCTCCGCCTCGGGCGGCACCGCGAACCCCTCGTCCGTCCGTCGGGCGAGTCCGTCCGTCGTCCCGACCCACAGGGTGCCCGTGGAATCCTCGGCCACGGCCCGAACGGCGTTGGAGGGAAGCCCGTCCTGGGCCGTGTAGGTCGTGGTGTCCGCAGAACCGATCCGGATGAGCCCCTGGCCGGAGGTGCCGATCCAGACGGCGCCCTCGGCGTCCTGGTAAATCGTCTGGACATTGGGGCCGCTTTGCTCCTGGGGGGAGGGATAGCTCGCAATGGTCCGCCGCCGCAGCCGGTGCAGCCCGTAGCCGTTCGTGCCCACCCAGAGCTGGCCGCTGGGGTCGGCCGCAAGCGAGACGGGCATCCCGAAGGCCGGCCGGCCCTCCACAGGAAAGGGCAGGAGCGCATCGTCCCCGAGCCGAAACAAGCGCCGTTCGCCCGCCCCAGTGGGACCCGCGTCCACGCTCCCGATGGCCCAGAGCCGGCCGGATGAGGGAGCGACAATCTCGTGGATGCGAGCGGCCGAGTGCGGATAGCGCCGGAGGGGGCGGCCGTCCTCAACCCGAAGCAGGGCCGAGGCCGTTCCGATCCATCGCGTGCCCCGGGGGCTCCGGTATACGGTCTGTACCTGTCGGTCGGCGAGCCGACGAGTCAGTGGGGAGGCGGCAAACGCGCCGTCCGTCCACCGCAGGAGGGTGCCGTCGACGAGGACCCAGATCCCGCCGGACGGGGCCGGGAGGAGACCGTGGATGGCCGACGCCCTGAACGAGTCCGGGAGCGGCTCCCGCACCAGCGTTCCGCCCGACTGCCGGAAGAGCCCGCGTTCGCTGGCCACCCAGAGCGGGACCGTCGAGTCGGCACAGAGGGCGTTTATGTTGCCCAGCGACCGCCCCTCGTACCGGTAGTGCACGAAGCGGCCCTCCCGGTAGCGGGTGAGCCCGATGTCGGTCCCGATCCAGAGGGTGCCCGACCGGCGCTCGGCGAGGTGCATGATCCGGTTGCCCCGCAGGCCCTCCGTGACCGCCGGCTCGAAGAGGGTAAAGTCCTGGCCGTCGAAGCGCGCCAGGCCCTGCATCGTCCCTGTCCACAGAAATCCGTCGTCGGCGTGCTCCAGCGCCCACACGCCGTTCTGCGGGAGGCCGTCCGCAACCGTCCAGGCCTGGCGCACATACCGGGTCGATGGCTGGGCAGACACGCCCCCCGCGAGGCCCCCGAGCAGGGCAGACAGGCACAGGAGGACGAGGCCCCCGCGCCGAGTGCAGACCGACATGAGACACTCAGCGACAAACAGGACCGGGGAAGAACGCTGTTCGACGCACACGACAGGGGGCCGAGCCGGTAAACGGCACGGCGGGCACATGTGCACAAATCCACCCTTCGATATGAGAAAAATAATGACGTGTTTGGCGGCGAAGGCGCGAGGTTCTGCGGGGCAGGCGGGCCGTGGCCGGAGCGGAGCCGACCGCTTGCCCCTCCCAGCGCATCCCGTATGCCCAACGGCTCTCGCATGGACGCACCGGAGACAGATGGCCCCGCGGGCGCATCAGCGCACGACTGTAATCAGCGCACGACTGTAATCAGCGCACGACTGTAATCAGCGCACGATCGTAATCTTCCGGGTCCGCGTCTGCCCCCCGGCCCGCAGCCGCAGGACGTAGGTTCCGCTCGAGAGCCGCGACAGTCGCCGTGGCCCGAGCCGCACGGTCTGCGTCTCCCCGGCGGCGGCCGGCGTCCCTGGTGTTGGTGACCGTAAAGACGTTCTGGGCCTGCACAGTGGGGAGATTCTGGGCCTGCACAGTGGGGAGATTGGCCCCAATTGCGATCGCTAGGAGCAAGCCGAGCGTCGTCGCAACGAGGCGGACGCCGTACCGGGCGAGTGCACTGATCCGTGTAAAGGGACCGACCAATTTTCTCGCGGGAATGGAGACCTGGGCACAATCCGAGCAGAGCCGATCTACACGAGTCTCTTCACGCATCGGGAGAACGGAAGAACTGTGAAAGGAAACGATCGCAGAGAGAACGGCGGAAACGGAACGGACAGCACGGGGCGAGTCGCGACGGCACCGATCCGCCCGGTCCCTCCCGGATGGCACATGCGGGAACCCCGGTCGAATCCGATCATCGAGAAAATGAAAATACCGTAACAACTGGCGCGCGACTCCTCATCGGATGCTCGGCCAATTGCGCTTACGTCTGCTGCCTTCCACATTTTTTTGCTCTAACGGCCGCTAAACTCCTCGACGCAGTTCACGTGGCGACCTCCAAACGGACGCCCGCCGCAGGGGGAGGTCCGAAGAGACCACTGCTGGCCCCTCATGAGCGAAGACGCCTCGGACGTCACGGCTTTGCTCGTGCGCCTCAGCGACGGGGAGGAGGCGGCCCTCGACGCATTGCTTCCGGCCGTCTACGAGGAGCTGCGCCGCATCGCCCACAACCAGCTCCGGGGCGAGCGGACGGGCCACACCCTCCGGACCACCGAACTCGTCCACGAGGCCTACCTGAAGCTCGTCGACCACAACGAAGTCGACTGGCAGGACCGCCAGCACTTCTTCGCCGTGGCGGCGCGGGCGATGCGGCAGGTGCTGGTGGACCACGCCCGCAGGCGGGCGGCGGCCAAGCGCGGGGGGGACGCCCCCGAAGTGCCGCTCCACCAGGTGACCCTGCCCCGCGAGACGAAGACCGAGGCGCTGATCGCCCTCGACGACGCCCTCGGCCGCCTCGCCGAGCGGGACGAGCGGGCCGCGAAGGTCGTGGAGTGCCGCTTCTTCGGCGGCTACACGATCGAGGAGACCGCCGACGTGCTAGGCGTGTCCCGCTCGACGGTGAAGCGGGACTGGCGCGCGGCCCGCGCCTGGCTGAACCGGGCCCTGGACGAGGCGCCCACCGACGATCTTGACGATTCCGACGGGTAGTCGGTCTACAGGGGCCGTCTCCGAGACCATCGGCCTGGTCTCGGTGGCCCCCTTCGGAGCCTGCTACCGGGACACAGATCGCCATTCGACCCATGCCCGACGAGACCTGGAGGTCTGCGCGACGGGTGCTGAACGACCTGCTGGAGGCCGGTCCCGACGACCCGGCCGCCTGGCTGGAGGCCCGCTGCGAGGACCCTGCCCTCCGAACCGAAGTGCGGGGACTGCTGCGGGCCTACGAGGACGGCGTGCTCTCCGCCGAGGACGCCGCGGGGGACTGGGTGACGGACGTGGGCGAAGGCGCCCCCGACCCCGGCCGGCTACGGGGACAGACCGTCGGGCCCTACCGCCTGACCGACGAGATTGGCGTCGGCGGCATGAGCGTCGTCTACCGCGCCGAGCGGACCGGCGACTACGAGCAGACCGTGGCCGTGAAGCTCCTGCAGCGCCGCCTCCACGCCTCCGGCGCCGAGCAGCGGTTCCGGGCCGAGCGGCAGGTGCTGGCCAGCCTCGACCATCCCCACATCGCCGGCCTGTTGGACGGCGGCGTCACCGAGGCCGGGCGCCCCTATCTGGTGATGGAGCTGGTGGACGGCGTGCCCGTCACTGAATATGCCGACGAGCAGGACTTGGACCTAGAGGCGCGGCTCGACCTTCTGGAACAGGTCTTCGGTGCCGTCGAGGCGGCCCACCGCCAGCTGGTGGTGCACCGCGACCTGAAGCCCTCCAACGTGCTGGTGACCGAGACGGAGAAGGGGACGCCCCAGGTCAAGCTGCTGGACTTCGGCATCGCGAAGCTGCTGGGCGACGCGATGCCGGTGACGCGGCCCCAGACCGAAACCGGGCACCATCTCATGACCCCGGCCTACGCGGCGCCCGAGCAGGTGTCGGGCGAGGAGATCACGACGGCAACGGACGTCTACCAGCTTGGCGTGCTGGCCTACGAACTCCTGGCGGGGGCCCGGCCGTTTGAGCTGTCGGGCATGTCGCCCGTGGAGGTCGAGCGCACCGTCCTGGAGACCGAGCCCCCTGCGCTGTCGGAATCGGCCGGACAAGCGAACGAGGCCGGCGTGGCGCCGGGCCGGCTGCGGGGCGACCTCGAGGTGGTTCTGGAGAAGACCCTCCGCAAGGAGCCGGGCCGCCGCTACCGCTCGGTTGAGGCGCTGGCGGCGGACCTGCGGCGACACCGGGCGGGGGAGCCGGTCGAGGCGCGGCCGGCGACCCTCCGGTACCGGGCGCGGAAGTTCGTGGGCCGGCACCGGGCGGGCGTGGGCGTGGCGGCGGCGTTTTTGGCACTCGTTGCCCTGGCGG
Organism: Salinibacter sp.; assembly: GCA_042218975.1. Taxonomy (GTDB): domain Bacteria; phylum Bacteroidota; class Rhodothermia; order Rhodothermales; family Salinibacteraceae; genus Salinibacter. The sequence goes on along the minus strand of JBDGQP010000019.1, from coordinate 3,986 downwards.
GGACGCTGCTGGTCCAGCAGCGCAACCGGGCCCGGCAAAACGCCGAACGGGCGCGGGAAAACGCTCAGCGCGCCCAGCGGGAGGCCGCGACCGCCGAGCAGGTGTCCGACTTCCTGGTAAATCTCTTCTCGGCCAGCAGCCCGTACGCCCAGACCGACTCTCTATCGGCGACCGACCTCCTCCGGCGCGGACGAAAGCGCATCGACTCCCTCGACGTCCAGCCCGTCGTGAAGGCGCGCCTGCTGGAGGCGATGGGAAATGCCTACGACGGCCGTGGCAACTACGCCGCGTCCGACTCGCTGCTGCGGCAGGCCCTCGCGCTGCGTCGCACGCACCAGGGCCCGACCCACCGGGATGTTGCTCGGGCCTACGTGGAGCTCAGCGAGGCAGAAAGGAGTGCGTATGAGCACGAAAGCGCCCTCCGCTATGCCCGAAAGGCCCGATCCGTCCTCAAAACGATCCGTCCTCAAAAAAGGTCAGGGAGCGCCGCAAACCCGGGCCGACAGCCTCCTGTGGGCCGACGTCCTCAATGCCCGCGCCGAGGGATTGGAAAACACCGGGGCGCCGGACTCGGCGGAGACGCTCGCCCGCCGCGCCCTGTCAATCCGGCGGGCCGTACACGGGCGCGACCACCCGGCCGTGCAGAGCGCGAAAACCACCCTGGCCAGCGCTCTCCGCGAGCAAAAGAAATTTGTCGCGTCCGCGCGAGTCTACCGCGACATCCTGGCCTGGAAGCGCAAACGGGGCGACTCCCTCCAGGTGGCACAGACGCTGAATGACCTCGGCTACCTGTTGCGGTCGCAGGGCAACCCCGGCCGGGCGGAGCGCCGCTACCGGCAGGCGCTCCGAATCTACGAAACGCAACTCGGGCCGGCCCACCCCACGACCCTGGCGACACGCGGCAACAATCTCAGCACGGTCCTCCGGTCGCAGGACGACTACGCCGCCACCGAACGCGTGCTGCGGGAACAGCTCCGCGCGGTCCGCGCCCGCTACCCCGATGAATCGTCCCGGGTGGGAACGTGGGCGGCGTGGCTCGGCGAGGTGCTCCTCGCCCGCGGCCATCACCTGGCCGAGGCCGAGGCCCTCCTGCGCGAAAGCGTGCGGATCTACGAGGCCAACAATTTGCCGGACCCGAAGGTGGCTCGCCATCAGGCGATTCTCGGGCGCTGCCTCGCGATGCGGGGAAAGGGGCGACGCGCGCGGTCGCTCCTTTCGAAGAGCCGTGCCGCGCTGCGACCGGACTCGTCTCGCCGTTCCCTGGCCCCCTACCGGCAGCACGATCTTGCGCAGGCCGAACTTGGACTCGGCCTGTATCACCTCCGCCGAGAGCGCTACGCACGGGCCGAATCGCTTCTCACGTCTGCTCACTCGCGGTTCGAGTCGTTCTACGGGGCGCTGCCCGGAGATCACCACCCCCTCCTCCCGGTGCGACAGGTCCGGGGCCGACTGGCGGAGCTCTACGAGGCGTGGGGCAAGCCGGCCCTGGCGAAGAGGTACCGGCGGACGGCGGGGCAGAACGAGGATGCGGTGGCGGTGGGGCAGTGAAGAGCGAGAACGGTGGACCACATGCGTCGGTTTGACAGCCGTTCTTCCTCCCCCACAGTCTCTCCGGATATGCCCCTCGCCGAACGCGCCCCCGCCAAGATCAACCTCGGCCTGCACGTCCTCCGGCAGCGCCCGGACGGGGACCACGACGTCGAGACGGTGCTCCACCGCATCGACTGGGCGGACACGATCACCGCCACGCCCGCCGACACGCTGTCGATGACGTGTTCGGACCCAGCCCTGCCGACCGACGAGGACAACCTGTGCCTGCGGGCGGCCCTCGCGCTCAAGGAGGCCTTCGACGTGACGGCAGGGGCGGCGCTTCACCTCGACAAACAGGTGCCGTACGGCGCCGGGCTCGGGGGCGGCTCCAGCGACGCGGCCGCCACGCTTCGCCTCCTGACCCGGCTCTGGGACCTCGACGCCGATCCGACCCGCCTCCACGCGATAGCCGCCGCCCTCGGGGCCGACGTGCCGTTCTTCTTGATGGACGCCCCCGCGGCACTGGCCACCGGACGGGGGGACGAGCTGACCCCTTTGCGGAGCAACGGCGCACCGTATCGGCTTCCCCATCCCGTGCTCGTCGTCGCGCCGCCGATCGAGGTCGCGACGCCGGACGCCTACGCCGCGGTTACACCCGAGGACGGGGATCGGCCCGAGTTGCCCGCCCTCGTCCGGTCGAGCGACCTGGCCCGCTGGCGGCAGGCGCTCGCCAACGACTTCGAAGCCCCCATCGCGGGGGGCCACCCCGCGGTGGCCGCGGCCCGGGACTGGCTCCGCGACCAGGGGGCCGACTACGTGTCGCTGACCGGATCGGGCGGGGCCGCCTACGGCGTGTTCGAGCAGCGGGCGGCGGCGGAGCGGGGCCTCGAGGCCGGTCGGGACCGAAACGAGCGCGTGCACCTCACGTCTCCGCGGTCGCGGCGGGCGACCGGCGACGGATCGTGACCCGAAATTCAACCGGTGCCGGCCGGGTCCGTGCGGCTCATCGAAACCGCCCTGCGTGCCGACAGGTTGTACTCCTCTCTGAGTATTTTCCCAATCCAGCCTCCCGCCCCATGCTCGACGTCGCCATCATCGGCGCCGGTCCCGTCGGCCTCGCCGCCGGCGTGGAGGCGCAGCGCCGCGACCTCAACACCCTCATCCTCGAGAAGGGGGCCCTCTGCAACTCGTTTATCGGCTATCCCACGCGGATGGAGTTTTTCTCCACCCCCGAGCGGCTGGAGATTGGGGGCTATCCGTTCTCGACACGCGACTACAAGCCCCGCCGCGAGGAGGCGCTCGACTACTACCGGCGCGTGGCCGTGGCCGAGGACCTGAACCTCAACCTCTACGAGGCCGTCACCGGCCTTCGCGGGAGCGACAACGACTACGTCATCGAGACCGAAGAGGCCACCTACACTGCCCGCAAGGTGGTGGTGGCCACCGGCTTCTACGACGTCCCGAACCGCATGGGCGTGCCGGGGGAAGAGCTCGACAAGGTCCGCCACTACTTCAAGGAGCCGTTTCCGTACGCGCTGACGGACCTCGCCATCGTGGGGGGCGGCAACTCGGCGGCCAAAGCGGCGCTGGCCTGCTACCGCCACGACGCAAACGTGACGCTCGTCGTGCGCGGCGGCAGCATCGACGACGGCGTCAAGTACTGGATCAAGCCCGACCTTGAGAACCGCATCGAGGAGGGCTCCATCGAGGCCCACTTCCACACCACCGTCGACGCCATCGAGGAGGACACCCTCCACCTCAACACGCCGGACGGCCCGGCCCAGATCGACAACGACTTCGTCCTGGCGATGACCGGCTACCGGCCCAACTACGACCTCCTCGACCGGCTCGGCGTCGCCATTGAGGACGATGAGGCCCGCACCCCCGTCCACGACGTCGAGGGCGAAACCTTCGAGACCAACCGCGACGGCATCTACCTTGCGGGCACCATCTGCGGCGGGTGCGACACGAGCCGCTGGTTCATCGAGAACGGCCGCTTCCACGCCGAGAAGGTCGTCGACCACATCGTCTCGAGCCTCGAGGCCGCCCCGGCGATGGCGTAGCGGGTCTGGGGGTGTGTGGGAGTGTTTGAGTGTGGGAGTATGGGGGTGTGGGAGTGAGCGAGTATGGGAGTGGAGGGGAGTCGTGGCGTAGGATCTTTGGTCCTCAGTGGCTTTCGGTTGCGCCCCACTCTGCGTGCTGTCACGGCGAATTCTACAGGTGGAATCGACTCTCCCGTGCCCCCAAACCCCCACACTCCCGTACGCCCACCACCAACCATGATCGGCGAGCACGGAGCCGGGCGGCTGGTCATGAGCAGAGATGAGGGCAGCGGCCGGGGTTACTGCACGTGCACCGCACGGACGCCCTCCACGCCGTCGAGCCCGGCGATGGCGTCGAGCACGTCCTCAGGGATGGTTTCGTCGACGTTCACGGCGGTGAGGGCCATCTCGCCG
>JBDGQP010000189.1:0-8441 GCA_042218975.1 Salinibacter sp. | reverse complement strand
CACCGCCCACTCGTTCTGCCGGAGCCCCACTGCGGACCTGGGGCCTCTGGCGTGCACGGACACGACTGCCTGGTCCCGAGGAGGAGGGCCCATCATTCTTGGTCGTCGGCGGCCGCGCTGCCGATGAGGGGTCGCTCCGTCGCTCTCTCGGCGGCGGGAGGGAGGCCGTAGGTGCGCCGGGAACGGGCGCTACAGTTCGACCATCACCTTGATTGCCTCCCGATCGTCCATCGCGGCGTAGCCGTCGGGCACCTCCTCGAGGCCGACGGTTGTGTCGAAGACCGGCGACGGATCGAGCGTCCCGTCCAGCACGTCGTCCATCAGCTCGGGCATGTACGCCCGCACCGGCGCAATGCCGCCCTGGAGGGTGATGTTGTCGCGGAAGAGCCGAAACATGTCGAGCCCCCCGTCCTCAGCCCCAAACGGAACGCCGACGTAGCCGATGGTCCCGCCCGGCCGGCAGACCCCAATCGCCGTCTCGATCGCCGAGGCCGCGCCCACACACTCCATCACGTGGCGCGCACCGCCGCGGGTCATCTCCCGGACCGTCTGGACCGCCTCTTCGCCCCGGCTGGTCACGAGGTCCGTGGCGCCGAAGGCCTCGGCCGTCGCGAGCCGGTCCTCGTGGTGGCCCATCGCGATGATGCGCTCGGCCCCGAGGCGCCGGGCGGCGAGGACGGCGCAGAGCCCGACGGCCCCGTCGCCGACGACCACGCACGTGGCCCCGGCCTCGACGCCGGCCGACACGGCCGCGTGGTGCCCGGTGCCCATCACGTCGGTCAGGGGGAAGAGGGCCCGCAGGAGCGACTCGTCCCCCTCCGCCCGCTCGGGCACCGTCATGAGCGTGCCGTCGGCGTGGGGCGCACGGACCGCCTCGCCCTGCGCGCCGTCGTGCTCGGCGGCCCACACGTTGCCGTGGACGCAGGACGTATGGAGGCCCTGCCGGCAAAACTCGCAGGTCCCGTCGCTGATGGAGAAGGGCGCCAGCACGCGGTCGCCCGGCTCTACCGAGCGCACCTCGCGCCCCACGTCCTCGACGACGCCCATCGGCTCGTGCCCGACGCGCCAGCCCGGCTCGTAGTCTCGCTCTCCTCGGTAGAACCACAGGTCGGAGCCGCAGATGGCCGTGCGGGTGATGCGCACGATCGCGTCGGTCGGCGCCTCGATCTTGGGGTCGGGGACATCTTCGACTCGGATGTCTCCGGGCTCGTGGAAGACGGCGGCTTTCATGGGCGTGGAGGGGTGGTGGAAAGAGGCAGCGGTGGCGCGTGAGTCTACATGGGGTGTGCACGGGGCCGCCGGTCCCTCGTTTCGGGGACCCCGGAAGCCCCCCCAGTACGCTCTCGCCCGCCGCGGGCCGTAGAGCCCCGCTCGCACCGAGCGCCCGGGCGCCTACGGAAGCGTCACCTGCGCCCGGTCGACGCCGCCGTTCGGGTGCCGGAGCACCACCTCGAATTCGTCTCCGGACGATCCCCGCACCACCCACGTCGTCTTCGTGCGGGCGTGTCCGCCCAGCACACCGAGCATCCGCTCCGACTCGGCACTGAGCACCTCCACGCCGTCGAGGCGAATCCGGACCGGATCGGCGGCCCCCTGCTCCTGCCGGATGGCCAGGGCGGTGGGCTGGTACCCCGCGTTCCGGGCCTCGACCCGCACGCGCCAGACGCCGTCCCCGAGGTCGGTGGTCTCCACGTCACCGACGCGGAGGAGCGGCGTGTGGGCGGCCTGCATAAGGGCAAAGTCGACGTTCTTGCGCACCTCGGCGGCCAGCTCCTCGGGGGGCGGATTGTTGTAGCCGAACTTGCGCCAGCCCCCGATCGTCACCGTGCCGAGCGTCGGGTGCTCGTGCTCGTCGTACGGCTCAAACGCGTACCCGTCCATCTCCTCGTCGCTGTAACGGAGCTGCTCGGCCTCGGTGGTCGTGCCGTCGCCGTCGTAGTCCGTGCCCATCGCGTAGATCTCGTTGGCGAAGGCCAGCACGCCGAAGTTGAGGTACATACCGTCGAGGGAGCCGCCCGGCGCCGGGTAGGACGAGCCCCCGTGCAGGGTCCCGTCGGCGTCGCGCCAGACCTGCCCCGACTTCCGGTTGCCGCTTCCGGGGGGCCAGTTCCAGTCGTAGACCGACGTGGCGAGGTCGTACCCCGTCACCTCCAGGCCCCGCTCGGAGAGATCGACGTACAGCGACCGGTCGGCCGCCGGCAGCTCCAGCGACGAGACCGACGGGGGCCGGAGCACGACGCCGCCACTGGAGTGGAAGTGCTGCGACGCGGCGATCTCGGGGTGGTAGGCGATGAAGTCGAGCATGGCCCGGACGCCCTTCTCGGACCCCGGAAACGGCCCGCCGCCTCCCGCCGGCGCCCAGTTTCCGGGGTAGTTCCGGTTCGGGTCGACGCCGCCGTACCGGTCTTCCTGGTATTTTCCGTCGCCGTCGTTGTCGATGCCCTCGAGGTAGACGTCGTAGCAGGGGCACTCGTCGCCGGGCTTTCGCTCCCGCAGCAGGCGCGTGTCGGCCGTGTCGGGCACGAAGTCGCCGTCGGCCGTCTGCGTGCGCATGGTCAGGATCTCGCCGTCCCCGTCCAGGTCCTCCGGCGGGTCCTCGTCTTTCCGCCCGTCGCCGTCCTCGTCGCGGGGGCGCAGGGACACGTCGCGCGGCTCGATGGGCGTGCGGTGGTGCAGCTGGTTGGCGTCGGGCATCGCCATCGGCACAATGTAGAACGTGCGGGTCCGCAGGAGCTCCCGGACCCGGTCGGTGTCCGCCTCCAGCAGGCGGTGCACCAGCCCGAGGGCCGCCTCGACGCTCACCACCTCGTTGGCGTCGATGCCCCCGTCGACCCACAGGGCGGGCTTGGTGCTCGGCGCCCCCGTCGTCGGGTCGGTGATCGTCATCATCCAGATCGCCCGGCCCTGGTAGCTCTCGCCCAGCGAGTCGAGGGCGGCGAGCTCGGGGTGGGCGTCGGCGGCCCGCCGCAGAAAGGTCTCAACCTCCGGGTAGTCGTGGTAGCAGTCGAAGGGGTAGTCGGCCGCGTACGCGGGGCATGACGGGAAGTAGAGCTTCTCGTCGGCCAGCTCGGGGCCGCTCGGCTGGGCACCGACCGACGGGGCGAGGGCGGTGACGAGAAGGGCGAGGAGGACAGCGAGTCGAACGCCGGGGACGGTCATGGGTCGGGACGCGGACAGGTAGTCGAGAAGGGGAAACGATCGCGGTTGGGACGGGCCCGCCTCCCGGCCGGGTCCTGCCCCGCGGCGGGCCTTCGGGCTTCACAATGTGGGCACCGCACCCGGAGAAGGGCAACCCCGTCGGGAGCACGCGGTCCAGGACGGCATACCATGCAGTCCGCCCATGCGTCCAACAGCCCCCGGCCCCATGACCGACGACGAAAAGCATGCCCTCATCCGCCGCTACCTCGACGCCTACAACGCCTTTGACGTAGACGGGATGGTCGAGCCCCTCCACCCGGACGTCGAAATCAAAAATGTGTCCGACGGGGAGGTCAGCGCCGCCGCGACCGGCGTGGAGGAGTTCCGGACGATGGCCGAAAAGGCAGCCGAGCTGTTCGCGTCGCGCCGGCAGACGGTCACCGCGGTTGAGACCGAGGAGGGGGGCGGCGTCTCGATCGACGTCACCTACGAAGGCACACTCGCACAGGACCTGCCCGGCGGGGTGGAGGCGGGCGAGACCGTGCAGCTGGAGGGGCGGTCGACGTTCGGGTTCGACGACGGGAAGATCGCCCGCATCGTCGACTACAGCTGAGGACGACGCACGGGGGGCGAGCGGCCCTCGACCGCGGCCGCCCACGGGCCGGGGGCCCCCGCATCCGAGCACCGTGAACCCACTGGCGATCCGGGGCGTCGGGGGCTCCGGGCGCCGGCCCTGACAACTCCGCCTCGGGGCCGTTTTCGTGGCCTTCGCGTTGCTGTCGCCAGGGCGCGGTCCCTACTCGCGGTCCGGCCGGAACGCCGCCGCCTCCGCCGCGCTCGCCGGCCCGACGGTCCCCCGCGCAGAATCGCGGAGCGCCGCGGCCCGATGCAATTCCCCACGCGTCATGACCCACTCCACGTTGCGCGTATTGCGGATGTCGGACAGGGGATTGCCGCGCACCACGAACAGGTCCGCCCACGCCCCCACCTCGAGGGTGCCGAGCCGGTCGCTCCGGCCGAGGGCCCGCGCCCCGTTGATCGTCGCGATCCGCAGCGCGTCGGCCGCCGGAATGCCCGCCTCCACGAACGCCTGAAGCTCCCGGTGCACCCCAAACGGCGCCAGGAACTGGCCCCAGCTCGGATGGTCGGTGCCCAGGGTGATGAGGTGCCCGGCCCCGGCCTCGTAGAAGGCCTTGATGCGATCGAGCTTCAGCTCGAAGATGCGCTGGAACCGGGGAATCGGGTCCTGATAGTCCTCCGCGGAGAGCGTCAACCGCAGGTAGGGCGTCAGGTACTGCTGCGCGTCGGGCCAGTCCGCAAACAGGGCCGAGTCGCGGGTGCCGTAGTAGCCGTAGGCCGTTATGGTCGCGTCGAAGAAGACGTCGTGCGCCCGAAAGTGCCGGGTGATCCGGTCGAACGCCGGGGCGTCGGGCGCGGCCGTCGGGAGCGAGTCGTAGGCCGGGGCGCTGGCGGGCAGCTGCGCCCCGCCCAGGAAGTGCTCGATGCGGTCGATGCCCATGTTGATGGCCGTCCGGGGATTGACGCTTGGGCCGTACCCGGAGCCGAGGTGGCCGGTGACGGTGGCGCCGTGCCGGTGGGCCTGCTCGATGAGCGCCCGGAGGAGCTCGGCCTGGATCCGCTTCGCCTTGAAGTGCCGGACGCCGCGGGCCACCCATCGGTCCACCTCCCGCCGGATGCTGGCGGGCGTGCGGGTGGTGTCCCATCCCGGCCGGGCCTTGCCGAAGTAGGGCCCCGACGTGAGGATGCGCGGGCCGATGCGCTCGCCCCGGTCGATGGCCCGGCGCAGGCGGCGCATCTTCTCGGGCTGCAGCTCCCCGGCGGTGAACGTGGTGGTGGCCCCGTTGGCGAGGTACAACAGCGGATACCCCTCGGTCTCCTCCACCCGCCCCTCGCCGAAGAAGTCCACCGCGTAGTGGGCGTGCAGGTCGATGAAGCCGGGCAGGAGGACCTGGGTCGAGTCGAGCCGGACGATGCGCGCACCGGTCGTGTCGAGGTCGGTCGCCCCCCGGGCCACGATTTTTCCGGCGCGCACGACGAGACCGGGGTTGGGCCGCACCGCCCGCTCGGTCACGTCGAACAGCTGCCCGCCCCGAAAGACGGTCGTCGACGGGGCCTGGGCGGAGGCGAGGGGGACAGTCCCCCACACGAGGAGGACCAGAAGCGCGACGAGCAGACGAGGACGAGACGAAACCATGGATCGGCGGGGCGGTCGAGAGCGGGAGGGCCCCCGCAAGCTAGGGGACACGGGCCGCGGGCACCAACTCCTCGGCCCCGACCGAGCACCCGGATCCTGCATCCCGGAGTGAGGGACGGGGGCTCAGCCGCTCGCGTAGTTCTGCACGCCGGCCGACTCCACCATCAGGTCGAAGAGATCGGTGTTGCGGGTAAACTGCCCGACGGCCTCGCTGCCCGGGCCGAGCGCCGCCAGCTCCACGTAGTCGGACGTGTGGTCGCCCCCCAGCCAGTTGACCGACGTGTAGTTGGCCTGGATGGCCCCGAGGAGCAGGTTCGGGGCGCTCTTCTTCCGGTAGGCGGCCTCGTACTGCCCCCGCAGCGCGTCCTGGAGGAGCTCCGCCTCGTCCCGCGAGATGCCGATCTGCCAGGCCGTCTCGACCCGGTCCTGAATCTGCCGGTACGTGCTGTCCTCGTCGAGCTCCGAGAGGATCCAGGTGTTGGTGTACCGGAAGTCGGCGAGGCGGTCGAACATCGGCGTCGACTCCGAGTACCGGTCGCCGGCCGCGTTGACCCCCGGGTTGCCGTTGCCGTGGTCGGTGGTGATAACGACGAGGGTGTCGTCGCGCCCCTCCACGAAGTCGAGGACCCGCCCGATGGTCCGGTCGAACTCGATCTGGTCGTAGAGGAGGCCGGCGGTGTCGTTGGCGTGGGCCCCGTGGTCGACGCGCCCGCCCTCGATCTGCAGGAGGAAGCCGTCCTCGTTCCGATCGAGCCGCCGGAGGGCCGCGTCGGCCATCTCGGGCAGCCGGGGCACCTCCTCCTGGTGGGCCGGCGTGTTTCTGTGGTCGAGGACGTAGGGCAGGTGGGTGTCGAAGAACGTCCCGAGGATAGCCCCCTCCCCCTCCCAGTCGTTCAGGTCGCTCCGGGTCTTCGCCACGGCGTACCCCTTGTCGCGGAACCCTCCGAACAGATCCGTCCCGTCCTCGCGGCGGCCCGGGTCGAAGTGGCGACGGCCCCCGCCCATGAGCACGTCGTACTCCCGCTCGAGGTACTGCGCGGCGATCTTGTCCTCGCTCCACCGCTCGGGCATGTTGATCCCGAACCCGGCCGGGGTGGCGTGGGTGATGCGGGTCGTCGTGACGAGGCCCGTCCCCTTGCCCGCGTCCCGGAAGATTTCGAGGATCGTCCGGTACGCCTCCCCCTCCTCACTCATGTTGAGCGCCTCGTTGTAGACCCGGTGGCCCGACCCCCAGGCGGACGAGCCCGCCGCGGAGCCGGTGACGATCGAGTTGGCCGCGGCCATGTCCATGAGGCCCCGTTGCACGCGCCCCTCCTCGTACAGCCGAATCCAGTTCGAGGGCCGGCCCTCCTGCCGCCGGCGCGCGAGGTCCGCCATCGTGAGGGTGCCGGCGCTCATCCCGTCGCTTACGAGAAAAATGACGTTGTCGGCGTCGCCCGGGGCGTCGATGTCGGCGGCATCGGTGCGGGACTGCCCGGCCGCGGACCCGGCCATTCCACCCGCTCCCAGGGCAACGGCCCCGGAGGCGCCTGCTTTCAAAAAATCGCGGCGAGAGGGGGCACTGCTGTCGTGGTACGTGTCGCTCACAGGAGGCGATAGGCTGATTGGAAAGAGGAAGACACGCGGCCGGGCGCTCGCCGCGGGCGTACGAAGCTAAGACACCGGTCCTACCGTTCGGCGTCACGGCAGGATCCGTGCCGCTGTGCCACTGCCCCTCGGATCGGCCCTCCCGCCCCGTCCGGCCTCCTCGCCCCCATCGGCGGCCTCTGTGGGTCGGCGGCGGCGGACCTCGCTCCGTCTTGGGGCAACGGCCGACCAAACGACCGGGGCTCCCTGGACGCGAGCCGTCGCGCCCCTTACACCATGATGTGGTTGTGAAGATATTTGATGCAAGGTTACGTGCATGTGAACGCCCGCCGGAGGTGGGGCCGCCGCGAGAAACGATTGCCGGGACGCGGAGATCGTTGCGGGCCCCTTGAAACAGTCTTATCCGCTTTTTTAGAGCGCCTGCCCCTGAAGGAGTCGGCGTCCGTCCGGGCGCGAGACGGCCTCGCCGGTCTGTGGCACGCCCCTACCGTTCCCGACCTATCCCATGGCTTTTTCTGCCCTGATCGCCGAGAACCACGACCCTACCCGACAAGGCATTCGTTCGCTGCTAACCGAACGGCTGGGAGCTTACGTCTCGGCCTCGACCAGCGACGGCCCGGAGGTCTTTCCCCTCGTCGATGAGCACCGGCCGGACCTGCTGGTGCTCGATCTCGGCCTGCCCCACCTCAACGGACTGAACGTCCTCCAGAAGATCCAGCGGACAGACCTCTCGCCCCGGTCCGTGGTGCTCTCGATGTACGCGGACGAGACCTACGTCCGGAAGGCGTTCGAGCTGGGCGCGTTGGGCTACGTGCTGAAGGGCACCCCCCTCGACGAGCTGTGCACGGCCCTCCGGACGGCCCTCGACGGTGACCACTATCTCAGCAGCGGCCTTCCAGATGGCCTGGTCGAGCCCGCCCGCCCCCCCGACGCCGAGCCCGACGACCGGTATGGCCGGCTCACCGAACGGGAGCGAGAGGTTCTCCAGCTTACGGCGGAGGGCTTCACCAGCAGCGAGGTGGGCAATCGCTTCGACATCAGTCCGCGGACCGTCGAGAAGCACCGGGAAAACATCCGACGCAAGCTGGACCTCCGCAACGTCGTGGAAATGGCCGCCTACGTGCACCGGCACGGCCTCGCCATCGAGCTGTCCTCGTGGAATGTGCGGCCCGGCAGGGCGTCGCAGGGAGCGGCGTAGCCGAGCAACGGTCGGGACGTGCCCCCGCCGGGGCATCGGCCCCATCCGGGATGCAATCGTTTTTATTCCCGGGGCGTCCCGAAGCCGGACGGGGGGCACTCCGGGCATCTCACCCGCCTCGACGGGTCGTTCTCGCCCGGCAGTCACGCGGGGGCCTCCGTATTCCTTTGCGAACGGGCCGCGGTCGGGGCTGCGTGCCACTCTTTCCCGGAAGCCGATGAAAGCGATTCTTTTTTCAGAAACGTCTCGTTTTGTTGGCGTCAACTTGACATTCTCGGCGGCGTCCTCGTTCATAAAGGCCGT
>JBDGQP010000188.1:0-4370 GCA_042218975.1 Salinibacter sp. | reverse complement strand
TCATACGCTGTGGATCTCCCGGGGCGTGACGACCGCACCCCCGTCCGTCCGGCCGTCCATCCAGGAGCACACGCTCCAATTTGGCGTCTCCTCACGGATCGATCGGCAGCCAATGAGACGCGACCGAAAATTGAAACAGGTTCTAAGGGCCGCGCGGCGCGGGCCCCGTCCGAGACGGGGTCACCCCGCCCCCGAACAAAGGTTGCGAAGCATCTCCCGGACGGCTTCCGGCCGGGAGAGCTGCTCGAGCGGACCCTGATCGCGGGGCAGGAGCGTGACGCTGCGCGTGGTCCCCGATCCCTCTTCCCGCAAATATTCGCTCACCCGGACGCCCAGTCCTTGACCGTCGTGGGCCACCAGCCCCGTGGTCGTGTTGGGACGGTTCGGGAAGGGCTCTCCCTTGGGAAGAGCGTCCGCGACGGTCCTGAGGGCCGTGTCCGCCGCTCCGTCGGTGCATTCCGACAGGCGGAGAAAGACCTTCACCGTGAAGTCCCGATCGAAGGAGACGTAGAGCCGGCTGAAGTTGGGCTGGAGCGGACGCCAGTGCAGGTCGACCTGCCCGCACCCGTCTGTGGCTTCCTCAACCGCCGCCACCAGATTCGGAAGGCTGTCTTCGAGGTCGGCCATCATGTTCATGTACCCCTGCATTTCGCCCTGCACCCCCGACATCTGCCCGAGACCCTCGGCCGCCTCCATCGAGGCGCGGTGGAGCCAGGACTGAACCGCCTCCGTCTGCGTGATGGCGTCACTCACCGCCTGCAGCGAGGAGGCGAGATGGGGCTCGATCCGGGTCTTCCACTCGTCCGTCGTCAGGTCCACGGTCGCATGTACGTTGAGAACGGAGGCACAGGAGGGAGAGACGCGCCGTCGGGGCGGAGGGGAACAAAATTGGCTGTTCACTCATCAGACACAGGCCAATATGTTCCTCAGAAATCAGCCGGTCCCCCTCTACTGTGCCTGACCAACCCGCGACGTCCCGGCAGCCGAAGACCATGCCCCTTGACGACCTGTCGGAGCACCTCCAACTTTCGAAGCAGACGATCGTTCGGTGGGTCGATCGTCACCTCATCGACGCGGATCTGTACTGGACACTGTCCGAGCAGAACAAAGAGATCCGCATGATCGATCTCTCGGACGACACGCTCGACTTTCTGGAGGACTTCGCAGCCGACTACCGCGAGGATGTCGTGAGTCGGACCGAGGCCCGGCGCATCCTCAAGCAGATCGACCGGAAAAAGATCAAGAAGCTGATCCGGGCCGGCGACGTCGAGGACGTCGAGGTGGAGGAGGAGACCCGGGTGGTCGTGGGGAGCCTAGAGGACTATCTGATGGAGCGAGAGCGGGAAGAGGACGAGGAAGAGGAGGAATAGCGCGCCGCTCAGGCCGCTCCGGCCCCGAGCATTTCTTTGAGCGTGGGCTTCATCTTCTCGGTCGGAAAGATGCCGAGTATCCGCCGCACGATCTGCCCCTCCGGATTGACTACGTAGGTAGTGGGCAGGCCGTACATGGCCTCGAAGTGCGACTCGACGGAGCGGGTGGTGTCGACCACGATCGGGTAGTTGATCCCCTGCTTCTCCACGAACGGCCTCACGACGTCGGTCCCCTTGTCGTCCACGGCGACCCCCACCACCATCAGGCCCTCCTCCTGCATCGACGAGTACAGATCGATCAGGTCCGGAATCTCCTTCCGGCAGGGCCCGCACCACGTCGCCCAGAAGTTGACGAGAATGACCTTGCCCTTCTGCTCGGCGAGATTGATCGTCTGCCCGTCCAGCGTCTCCAACGTGGTGTCGGGGGCGGGCACCGGATCCGTCTGATACGTCGTCCCCGACCGCGCCTCCGTGCTGGTGCGCGGGGCCTTCTCGGGGGATGGCTCCTCGTCGCCCGAGCAGGCCGCGAGGCCGATCAGCAGGCCGGTGCAGAGAAGAAGGGGGAGAAGCGAGCGCATGGCACTACTCGGTGGAGGCGGAGGAGGTAGACAACGCGTCCCGGATCGCGTCCGCGGTGACGTCGAAGTGGGACGCGTCGAAGACGGGGCGACGGTCCCGGAGAAGGATGGCCTGGGGCGTCTCGTGGCGGACGTCGAGGTCTGCCTCGATGGCGTCGGACACCGATCGAGACTCCTGCACCACAATCCTGTAGACCGGAAGGTCGGTGTCCGCAGACAACTCCGTCATCTCGTCCTGGGCCTGAGCGCTTACCGGACACGCATTGCTGTGCTTGAAGATGAGCACGGGGGCGTCCTCGGAGGCGGTCCGGGCGTCGTTCCACGCGGACTCTGACGTCAGCGGGTGGAAGGGATCGGGCATCGGGGGAGGAGGCAGTTCTGGGAACAGCAGAGGACCTATCCGTACCGGACTCCCCGGTCGTTGATACAGTGCCCCGGTGAACAATCCGTCAAACTGTCGGGCTCGGGACCGGAATGGGGGCGGGGCTGGTTTGCATACTTCGACCGGTCGATCCTCCGTCAACACCTTGCCGTTATGAGCACCACAGAGACCGGGGCCGAAGACGTCCGCTGGCGTCTCGAGGCCCTTCACGACGATTCCGACGACCTCCGCGACTCCCTGGACACGGCCGCCGAGGAGGCCGAGGCCTTCGCGGAGCAGTACAAGGGACGAATCGGGGAGCTCGACCCCGAGGCCCTAGCGGCGGCCCTCGACCGCCTGGCCGCCCTCCACGATCGCCTAGGGCGGGCCTACGCCTACGCCCACCTGCACTGGTCGACCGACACGAACGACGGGGAGCGCGGGGCCCTGCTCCAGTCGGTCCGTGAGCGCTACAATCGCATCCAGCAGCAGCTCCTCTTTGTCGAGGTCGAGTGGGCGGCCGTCAGCGACGAGCGGGCCGAGGCCCTCCTCAACCACGAGGCCCTTGCCGACTACCGCCACTACCTGGAGACCGAGCACCTCCGGAAGGAGCATGTGCTGAGCGAGCCGGAGGAAAAAATTCTCTCCGAGAAAAGCATCACGGCCAACCAGGCCTGGACCCGCTACTTCGACGAGACGC
The DNA here is from genome assembly GCA_042218975.1 of Salinibacter sp. Classification (GTDB taxonomy): domain Bacteria; phylum Bacteroidota; class Rhodothermia; order Rhodothermales; family Salinibacteraceae; genus Salinibacter. Next base: position 1,361 of record JBDGQP010000188.1, on the reverse strand, counting down.
TGGGGGCCACCCGGTACGAGCTGGACGGAGAGACGCTCACGCAGGAGGAAATCCTCTCGACGCTCTACGAGCCGGACCGCGAGGAACGGCGGGCGGCCGCGCTCGCCTTCACCGATGGACTGAAGGAGCGACGCCGGACCCTCACGTTTGTCTTCAACACCCTGCTGGCCGACAAGGCCTCGACCGACCGCCTCCGGGGCTACGATCATTGGCTGGAGAGCCGCAACCTCTCCAACGAAGTCGACGACGAGACCGTACAGGCCCTCATCGACGCCGTGACGGGCCGATACGACCTCGTGGCCCGCTTCTATGACCTGAAGCGCCGGCTCCTGGGGCTCGACGAGCTCTACGACTACGACCGCTACGCGCCCCTCGACGAGGCCGACACGACCTACCGGTGGGACGAGGCGCGCTCGATGGTGCTGGACGCGTACGGGGACTTCCACCCCGCGATGGCGTCGGCGGCCCGCCGGTTCTTCGAGGAGAACTGGATCGACGCGGCGATGGCGCCCGGCAAGCGGAGCGGCGCCTTCAGTCACGGGACGGTGCCCAGCGCCCACCCGTACGTCCTCCTCAACTACACCGGCCAGGCCCGCGACGTGCAGACGCTTGCCCACGAGCTGGGCCACGGCGTCCACCAGTCCCTGGCCCGTGAGCAGACCATCTTCCACCACGGCACGCCCCTCACGACCGCCGAGATGGCCTCCGTCTTCGGCGAGATGCTCGTCTTCCGGCGCCTGATGCGGCGGGAGGACGACCCGCAGAACCGCCTCGCGATGCTGGTGGCCAAGATTGACGACACGCTCGCGACCGTCTTCCGGCAGGTGGCCATGAACCGGTTCGAGGAGCGAATCCACACGGCCCGCCGCGAGGAGGGCGAGCTCCAGCCCGAGGCGTTCGACGAGCACTGGATGGAAACCCAGCGGGCCATGTTCGAGGGAAGCGTAACCCTGGGCGACCACTACCGGTTCTGGTGGAGCTACATTCCGCACTTCCTCCACACGCCCGGGTACGTCTACGCCTACGCCTTCGGCGAGCTGCTCGTCCTCGCGCTCTACGCCCGGTACCAGGAGGCGGGCGACGCCTTTGCCGACCAGTATCTCGACCTGCTCCGGGCCGGCGGCTCCGAGTGGCCGCACGAACTGATGGCGGAGGTCGGCGTGGACCTGACCGACCCGGACTTCTGGCACCGCGGCCTCGCGCAGATCGAGGGGCTCATCGAGGACGCCGAGTCTCTCGCGGCGACGACCGATGCGCCGGGGGCCGCGGAAGCGGAGGTCGGCTCGTGACGCCGGCAGCCGCTCCGCGCGAGGGTGCTGAGCACCGGACGGTCCGCATCACACGGCACGCACTACGGGTCA
>JBDGQP010000187.1:0-7403 GCA_042218975.1 Salinibacter sp. | reverse complement strand
TCAGCATAGTCCCCTCTCCAGCCTGTTCCTCGCCGAAAAACTTGCACACCGCGTTAGCTAACCCGGTGTGCAAGTTTTCAGTCCTCGATCAGTTCGCTGAAGCTGAGCGGCGGGAGCCCCTCCCGCTGGCACAGTAGAACACCAATCGTGTGGCTGCAAATCTTTCGCATCCATCGGCTTGTCAGATGCCATCGGTCGCGAGCATAAACTTCCTTGGCTCCGTAGCGCTGGCAAAGCTGGCTGATTGCCGTCTCGACTCGGCGGCGACGCCCGACCAGCAAGGGAGGCCACCCCGAATCGTTCGATTTGCGAGAAGGAGCTTCCAGATCGATCGCGTCACCCAGATTGGCGTCGAGTTGGGGGCTCCAGTAATTTTGGTCTCCTAAAACCGTGCGGCCTCCTCGTTCGGGGCCGCCTTCGAGTACTTCTGGGGCAACAGTTGCGTCATGCTCATTGGCCGGCGCCACCGAGACGCTCGTAATCACGCCTGGCCACGCGACCTCAACGTGTCCGTGAAATCCATACATCGTCTGTTTGGTGGTCTCGTTGAATCCAAATGCCGCTTCTGCTTCGAAGACGCTACACTGGGAGGCTCGAATGAATCGGCACACTGGAACCGGAAAGCTGTCGATTGCCGAGAGACGCGGGTCGACCCAGGCGCGCGGGCTTCGCCAAAGGCGCCTGAGAAGCCTGCGATGCAGCATCGCCTTCACAGCCCAAAGGTTTGCCGACTGCCGAACGAATGTTGTCCGATGGATCTCCTGAAGTTTGGGAAAGAGGTCCTCGTGATGCCGCCGAAAGTAGCGAAAGATCGCCGAATCAGTGTTTTTCTGAAGAAACTCTCCGATGAACTCGCAGGCGAGGACAACGCTATCGTCGACGGTCGGGTCCGGCCCGCGAGAGCGAAGAGGTTGTCCCTGTTCTCGAAATTGGCGTTTGAGATCGGCAAGTAGGTCATCGGTGAGACAGAACACCTCGACAATGAATACATCAAGGGTCATGACTGGAAAAGGGCCTGATCTCTGGAGCTTACTGCTCTCAACCAGAGATTCGGGCCTCTCCAGTCTGTTTCCTGCCTCAAAAACCTGCACACCGGGTTAGCTAGCATCAGAGCGTGAGTTCAACCCCGGCCCGAAACGACCGGCCGGGCCCCGGCAGCCCGAGGCCGATAAACTTGGCGTCATCGGTCAGGTTGTCGGCCCGGAGGTACACCTCTCCGCCCCGCTGGCCCATCATGTCGTCCAGGCTGTAGCTGAGCCGAGCGTCGAGGATGAGCGACGACGGGAGCGAGATGAACGCGTTGTTCTCGTTCCGGGCGTAGACATTGCCGGTGTACCGGGCCTGCCCCATGACCGAGAGCCCCCCGGGCAGCGTGAGCGTCACCGTGCCGGTTCCGAGGAGCCCGGGCTTCTCGTCGAGCTTCCGCGTGCCCGTGTCGGTGAAGGAACGGGGCCGGGACCAGGTAAAGGTCCCGTCGAGCGTGAGAACGTCGGTCGGGCGCCACCGCCCGGTCGTCTCGACGCCGTAGATGCGGGCGCCCGCCAGGTTGATGCGCTGCTCCTTGCCGGCATTGGGGCCCCGCTGAAAGGTCCGCTTGTCGATGGTGCCGTAGACCCGGTTCAGAAACGCGGTGGCCCCGAACGAGCTCCGGCCGGACTGGTGCTCGATCCCGACCTCTCCGATCCAGGCGGTAACCGGGCTCAGTCCCGGATTGGGCACGAACTTTCCCAGGGCCGCCCCAAACAGTTCCCGCATGGTGGGGAACCGGCTCTTGCGGCCGGCCGCGCCGCGCAGGGTCCACCCCGCCCCCGCGTCGACCCGGAAGCCGCTCGTAAGCCCCCAGGCGTAGAAGGGGTCGCGCGGCGGAAACGGCCCGGTGTCGGGCGTGGTGGTGCCGTCCAGGTTGAGGCCGGCGCTGAGCCGGACGCGCGGATGGACCTGGACCTTGTACTCGGTGCCGACGCTGAAGATGTTCTGCCGGTAGACGCTGACCGAATCGGCCCCCGCCACTCCGTTGGCGTACGGAATGTTGGTCTGGTGGTGCTGGGTGGTGAGTCCGTTGAGGGCGAGCGTCAGCGTGCCGGTCGGCAGCGCCTGCGTCCCGATGAGCCGGAGGCCCGCGGTCAGGTCCCGATCCTCCTGCAGGGAGGCCAGCTGACGGTAGCTGATGCTCCGATAATCCGCAATGTCCTGGGCGAAGCGGCTGCCCCACGCGGCGCCCCGGACCGAGGTGCCCGTTCCGAGCGGCGCCCGCCCGCTCACGATGAGCGTCGACTTCTGCCACGTCGGGTAGCGCCAGTAGCGGGTCTGGCCCGGGCGGGCATTGCCCTCCGGCGCCACGCCCTGCTCCGCGTCGACATGCAGGAGCGACACGCCCAGTTGCCCCCCGTCCTCGAACCGGCGGCTGACCCGGCCGAAGCCGCTGCGGAGGACCCGGTCGGTGTTGACGCGACGCTCCGAGAGCGGCTGGTTGTACTGGAGGTTCGTGCCCTCCGGGAGCGGCTGGTTTCCACGGGCCGAGTACTGCAGGGCAGCGGTGTAGTCCCACTGCCCCGTGCGGCCGAGGTGGGTCACGGAGGCGCGGCGCTGCTCGGCGGACCCCACCGCCCCGCTCAGCTCCGTGCGGCGGCCCGGCGCGTCGAGGGTGCGGGACTGGAAGTTGACGGCACCGCCGAGCACGTTGGCGCCGTAGCGAACCGAGGGCACGCCCTTCGTGACTGTGACCTCCTCCACCACGCCGGCGGGAATGAGACTGATGTCAACCCGGTTATCCCAGGGAATGTTGAGGAGGGCCCCGTCGAAGAACTGTCCGACCTGCCGGTCCCCGGCGTTCCGGAAGTACCAGATCGTCTGCCCCCGGGAGTTGGTCTGCACGTGGGTGGCCGGCACGAGCGGGGCGAGCTCCGACACGTCGGCGGCGTCCTGCCGCTCGATGGCCTGCGGCTCGATCTGCTGGACCGTCGAGACGGAGCGGACGTCCCGGCCCCCTCTGCTCTCTACGACGATCTCGTTCAACGAGTAGCGCCGGGGGGCGAGGGTTAGGGTAAGGGTCTCCGCGCGGCCGGCCTGCACCTCGACGGTCCGCTGCCGGGTCCGGTAGCCGAGGGCCGATACCTCAAGCTGGTACGTGCCGGCCGGCACCTGCAGGCGGAAGGTCCCGCTCGAGTCCGTGCTCGTGCCCCGGCGCTCGCCCTCGTTCCGGAGAACGACGTTCACCCGGGCCAGAGGCTCTTGGGTTTCCTCGTCGAGCACGCGGCCCTCGACGCGGCCCTGCGCCGACGCAGTAAGAGGGAGAAATGTCGTGAGTAGAGATAGCACTGCCAGGCAGTGCCAAAACAGACGGTCATACATAGGTATGGTAGGGGATGGGTCTACAAGCCGTGGGTCACCAGCGTCGGTCCCCGCGAGGACACGCGGGGCGCACTGGTAGCGTCGGAAGAAGCGGGGGAGACTACGCCCACGGCGGGGGATGGGGCACCGTCAGGTACGGCGCTTCGGGCACCGACGAGGAGAAGGGCGCGAACGACCGGACGGACGACCGTGGGGAGGGCGCCGCCGCCCACGCGGCCGGGACCAGCGCGAGGGGGCGATGCAGGAGGGGCCGCCAGTGGCTGGGGACAGCCTCTCTCTCGAGCATCGGCCCGCTCACCGACCGGGCGAGCGCGTCCAGATACTGCTCCTCCTCCCGATCGTGCACCACCCACGCGTGCCAGACGTCGCCCCGCCACTCCGCGCGGACGACGTCGTAGAGATTGCCCCGATACCGAAACTCCTGCTCGTCGATCCGGACGAACGACGAGCGGGGGGACTGGCGTTCGGACCGCGGAATCGTGAGGTGCTGAACGGTCCGGCCGTCGAGGGACTCCGGCGCGGCCGCAAGCGTACGGTGCATTTGCTGCCGGACGTGATGACGCCCGATGAGTGCGCCGAGCATGCCTACCTGCCCGGCAAGCAGAGCCACCAGAAAAACCGCGGCGAGTGCTCGTTGCATTCCCCAAGTCGCTCTGTAAAGACCGTTCGGCCTCGCAAAACCTGTTCGGTCCCGTAAGAGAAGGGGAGCCCCGCGAAATTTCAACTACGCCGTAACGCGACTCGGGGCCTGGGCTTCTCCGTGGACGCGGTTCGAGAGAAACCGCGATGCACCGAAGCGGAAGGCTCGGGGCCGAGGGCCCTTCCCCCCCTGCTCAACGCTACTCCGGGTCGGCCGGCTGCTGCTCACCCTGCTGCTCCTCCATCTGCAGGCCCGGCGTGCCGCCCACCCCGCGGAGGGCCTCCTCCATCGAGATGTCGGGTCGGTCGGGGCGGGGATACTGGACCGGAGTGATGCTGTAGCTGCTCTTCCGCCGCCGGGGGGTACGGGGAATGGTGGAATCGCGCACCGTGGCCCATACTTTCCGGGTCGTCCGCTCGTACTGCAGGCGGAGGAGACGCTGGTCGGTGACCATCGCCCCGTAGACGCGGCTCAGCGTCCGGTAGGCGCTCTGGGCCGAGAGCCGATTGGCCTGCCGGCGGTGCTTCGCCAGGGTCGTCACGTGCGACTCAACCAGGGACTCGTACCGGTCGGCCAGGCCTCCCAGCGTGTCGACCGATGCCGCGGCCGACTGAAGCCGGCGCAGGTCCGACTCGGCCCGATTCAAATTTTGCTCCATCTGCTCGACCGTCTCCTGGATGGCGCTGTAGGTCTTCGGGCCGGACTCATACCCCTGATCCCCGTAGGTGCGGCACCCCGCGAGGGCCAGGAGGGCGGCGGTGAGAAAGAGGAGGGACTGCGGTCGGGTCATGTGCGGAAATAGGCTGTGGCGGACCGGCAACGGGGAGACGTTTCAGGATTCACAATAACGAAACCGGCAGGGGTGGCTTTCAATCGCGCAAAGGGGCCTCTTCCTCTTTTCACGATCGTCCCTCTCTTCACGACGAGCCGCTGCGCCCCGCGGCCATCCGTGGCCGGAATCCACGCCGAGAAACACCCCGTGGAGCCGGGTGGTACTTCCTTCACGGGTCTCTCTTGGACGTGCACCAAACGCCCTCCCGGCGCTCCGGATCCGTGCTCTCCCCCACACCCGACCCCGACCTCCCATGAGCGAGCAGACGGCCCGTCTGGTCGAGCGCCTTCGCACCCGCCTGCAGCGGACCACCCGTCGCATGACGTGGGCCGAATTGGCGTTCGGCGCCGCGGTGGCAGGGGGCACGGTCGCCGCGACGTGGTTCCTTGCGGTGGTGCTCGAGGCCAGCCTGTGGCTCGGCACCGCCGCCCGCACGGCGCTGGCCGCGGCCGTCGGCACCGTCGTGATCGGCGTCGGGGCGGCGCTGCTCGCCCGCCCCGTCGGTCGGCTGCTCGGGCTCGTCTCCGGGCCCTCCGAGGAGGCGGTCGCCCGCGAGGTGGGCCGTCACCACCCACAGGTGGCCGACCGGCTGGTCAACCTTCTCCAACTGGCGGAGGGGCGCCGCAGTCACGCCCCGGCCCCCTTCATCGACGAGGCGGTCCAGCACCTCGCCGAGGACCTGGACGACGTGTCGTTCCGCGAGGTGGAGGACTTCGACCGGGCGCGCCGGGCCCTCCGGCTCGCCTCCCTGCCGCTGGCCGCTGTGCTCGCCTTCCTGCTGATGGCCCCATCGACGTTTCTGGATGCCTCCCAGCGGCTGCTCGCCCCCGGCACGGCCTTCGACCGGCCCGCCCCCTTTCAGCTGTCGCTGAGGCCCGGAAGCGTGCGCCTCGTGCAGGGCGACTCGCTGCGGATCACGGTGCGGACGACCGGCGCGAGCCCCTCGGAGGCCGCTCTGCTCCGCCGCGAGGGCCCCGATGCCCCATCGGAACGCATTCCACTCCGCCCCGACTCGGCGGGCACGTTCCGCCACACCCTCGGCCCGGTGCGGCAGGCCTTTCAGTACCGCGTGACGGCCGGGCCCGTGCGGACCCAGTGGCACGACGTCGAGGTCGCGTCCCGGCCGCTCGTCCGTCGCCTCGAGGTGACAGTCACCCCACCCGCCTACACGGGCCTGCCGAGCCGCACGCTCGACCCGAACGTGGGGGACGTGTCGGTGCTTCCGGGCGCGACGGTGTCGGTGTCGGCGGCCCTCGGCGGCCCGCCCGTCGAGTCGGCCCGCCTCGTGTTCGACGACGAACGCACCCGTCCCCTGGAGGTCCAGGACGGCACCGCCGCCGGGCAGTTCACGGTCCGCCGTGAAGGCCACTACCAGATTCGCCTGCAGAGCGCGGGCGGCCCGACCAACCGCGACCCGATCCGGTACCGGCTCGCCCTCCAGGCCGACGCGCGCCCCTCGGTGTCCTTCCTCGCCCCGACCGGCCCGACCGACATCTCGGACGACCTCGCGCAGGAGCTCCGCGTCCAGCTGAGCGACGACTACGGCTTCTCCCGGGCGGCCCTCTACTACCGCCTGAGCGAGGAACGCTTCGGAGACGGCGACTCGGCCTACGCCTCGGTCCGCCTGCCCCTGCCCGCTCCGGGCCAGCGCTCGCAGAAGCTGGTGCACCAGTGGCTGCTGGCCCAGGAAACCGGCCTCGACCCGAAGCCCGGCGACGTCATCACCTACTACGTGAAGGCGTGGGACAACAACACGGTCACCGGCCCCAGGAGCGGCCGGACCGCCACGCAGCGCCTCCGCATGCCGTCCGTCTCTGAGCAGTACGAGCAGCTCGACCAGACGCAGGGCAAGGCCGAGGAGCAGATGAACCGCCTCCGCCAGCGCTCCGATTCGGTGCGACGGCAGCTCGATCGGCTGCGCAAGGAGCTGCGCCGCACCCGGGAGGCCGACTGGCAGGACCGCCGCACGCTCAAGCAGATCCAGCAGAAGCAGAAGTCGCTCGACCAGGGCGCCGAGAAGCTGTCCAAGACGGTCGAGCAGATGAACCGGCAGATGCAGCGGAATGGGCTTTCTGGCTCGAAGATGACCCAGAAGTTCCAGGAGCTGAAGCGCGTCGTCGACGAGATGAAGTCCCCTGAGCTGCAGAAGGCCCTCAAGCAGCTGCGCAAGGCGATGAAGAGCGGGGACATGCGACGGATGCAGCGGGCAATGCAACGGGTCCAGAAGCAGGAGCAGTCGACCCGCGAGCAACTCAATCGCGTCAAGTCGCTCTTCGAGCAACTGAAGGCGCAGCAGAAGCTGCAGGAGATGGCCCGCCGGGCCGGGGAGCTGAGCGAGCGGCAGAAAACGCTCCGCGAAAAGACCCGGGAGCGGATGCAGGAGAAAAAGACCCGGGAGCGGACGCAGGAGTCGGACTCGTCGGCGGCCGGGCAGCGGCCCCCCAACGACGACGCGACCCAGGCCGAGACGACCGCGGCGGACTCGTCCTCGCGCCGGTCGTCGGGCCGCAGGCAGAGTCCGGCCGCCGATTCCACCGGGTCCCAGTCGCGCTCCCCCTCGGCCCGGGACGCGCGGCCCTC
>JBDGQP010000186.1:2264-14557 GCA_042218975.1 Salinibacter sp. | reverse complement strand
ACGGTGAGAACGGGGTACGCCGCCATCGTCTCGGTGATCTGGTCGATGCGCCCCTGCGAGCGCAGAAAGCGCTGCACGATCACCTCGGGGTCGACGAGCTGGAGGGCCGAGAAGACGAGGGCGATGTAGAAGAGCGAAAAGCGGAAGGCCCCCGAGAGCAGCACGCGCGGGAGCGGCATCGCGAACAGCGTCTCACTGTCCGCCGCCTCCGGCGGGGGCGCCACGTCCTCGGCGTCGTCGGTCGACCGGTGCTGGAAGGAACGTACCGCCTGTCGGATCTCGTGGGAGTCGCTCAGGCCGACGTACTCGAGGGACCCCTCGGTGGCGGAGCTGCCGGCCGTCTCGATCGTCACCTTCGCCAGCCCGATGAAGCGGGCCACCAGGTTCTGCTGAATCTGAATGTTCTGGATGCGCTCGATCGGGATGCTCCGGTTCTGTCGCCGCAGCACGCCCTTCTGGATGACGATCTGCTGTGGGGTAATGCGGTAGCTGAAGCGCAGGTACTGCAGGACGATGGCCGGTAGGGCCACGAGGCCGTACAGGACGCTCAGCACCACCGAAACGATGTTCTCCGAGCTCGGGTTCTGGAGGGTCGGGAGCAGGATTACGACGAGGGCCGGCAGGCTCGCCCCCACCCGCAGCAACAGGGTGAGCGGGTGCAGGCGCTGCGGCTCCCGCACGGCCCCGAGGGTCGCCGACGCGGCGGCCTCGGGGGGGGGCTCCGGGCCGGACGGGGACGCCGCGTCGTCCGTCGCCGCGTCGACGGGGGCTTCCTCCGGCCCGTCCGACGCGGGGGACGAGGACTCCGAATTCGACGTGGGGGACGACGCAGACGGCATTACACCGGGTCTTCGGTGAGGGGGTCTTCGAGGATGAAGCGCTTGATCTCGTCCCGGATGCGCTCGGCCTCCGAGAGCGGCAGGCCGGGGATCACGACGTCGCTGCTGCGGGAGCCGGCGGTGTGCACCACGAGGCGCCCCAGGGCATACTCCCGCTCGATCAGGTCCTGCGACACGTCGACGTGCTGGATGCGACGCAGCGGCACCACGGTGCGCACGTGGTTGAGGACGCCGTGCTCCATGTACAGCTCCTCGGGCCGGAGGGCAAAGCCCCAGGCCCGGTACCGGAGGCGCGGCCAGACGAGGCAGTAGATCGCGCCCAGCCCCAGCACCGTCCCCGACGCTGCGCCGAACGGCAGCCACGGCTCCGGGGCAAACAGGTGCGTCAGGTCGTAGAAGAGGGCCGGCAGGAAGAGGACGAGGACGAGGCCCGCGAGCTTGATCGTCCAGATCGACCGGACGGCGTCGTCGAGGGACCGAACAGTGTCGTCGGGGACGACAGTCGAGAGTGCCGAGTCGGGAGAGGGAGGCTCCATGAATGGGAGACAGGCGGACGCGGACAATGGGTCGGCTCGTTGAAACAGCGGGCCCGGGCGAGGGTTCGCCGCGGCGCCGCGCCCGAACGCTTCTCGACGTTCCCGGAAGCGGATTGGTGCGTGAACCTCGGCCCTAGCCGTCCTGCGAGGCGTCCGGTCGAGACCTTTCGGGCTCGGGGGGCGTGGGGACGTCGGCCAGGACCGGATCGAGGAGCCGACGAAACCAGACGGTGTATCGGGTCGGGTCGGACGCGACCGCCGCACGGATGCTCCGGACGGGAGTCCAGGTCCAGTCGGCGACCTCGTCCGGATTGGGGCGCACGGTCACGTCGTCGGTGACGCCGACGAAGACATGGTCGTATTCGTGTTCGGTGAGGCCATCGCCGACGGGGGCCCGGTAGGTAAAGTGCAGGAGCGGCGTGAGCGCGCACTCGAAGCCCATCTCCTCCCGGAGCCGCCGTCGCGCCGCCGCGAGGGGCGGCTCCTCGGGATGCGGGTGACTGCAGCAGGTGTTGGACCAGAGGCCCCCGGAGTGGTACTTCTCCGGCGCACGTCGCTGCAGCAGCAGGCGCCCCGCGTCGTCGAAGACAAAGACCGACAGCGCACGGTGGAGCCGACCCCTGGTATGGGCGCGCAGCTTGTCGACCGTCCCGAGTGCCTGATCGTCCTCATCGACAAGTACGACGCGGGTGGACGAAGACATGGCGGTCGAAAGGCACGGGAAAGAATGTCTAGACGACATAATATGCCGGACAGAAGGGACAATCGAGTCTCGGCGGCCCCCTTTTTTACGCGTTTATTGCATGCGAGCCCGGCCGGTGAAACGGGGCCGTGTGGAGCGGACAGGCCGTTTGCGGCGGGGGCACGCGCCGGGAATCCCGACTGGGAGCGGGAAACCGCAGGGCAGGCTCGATGAGGGACGGAGCTGCGACTTGACGGACTCGGAGCCGGTTCCTCTCTTTAGTACGCCACGACAACCCCATTTCACTCCTCTTTCCCACGGAACTCCTTCCCCGTTCATGCACGAGCTCACGATTGAAGGCGTCGGGACGTTCGAGGTCGACGAAGGCACCCGACTCGTCCGCGCACTCGAAAAGGTCGGCGTCGACGTCGGCCACCGCTGCGGCGGCCAGGCCCAGTGCACCACCTGCCGCGTCACGTATGAGGACGGCGAGCCCGGGGTCATGACCGAGGCCGAGTACGAGAAGCTCAAGGACATCGACCAGTTCGGCGAGATGCGGCTCTCGTGCCAGATCGTCGTCGACCGAGACATGACCGTCAAGCCACTCATGACCGTCAGCGACCAGGGCTGGGACGACGCGGGCCCCGAGCCGGCAATTGCCGTCGAACCGACCCCGGAGTGGCACCCCATCGAGACGCTCGAGCCCGAGGCCGACGGGGAGGGATAAGTGGCCCGCCGGGCACGCCGCCCACCGGACCGCTACAACAACCAGAGGCCGAGGCCGCCCACCACGAAGCAGTAGTACGCGAAGTACTGCAGGTTGCCGCGGCGCACGAAGTCGAGAACCACGTAGATGGCCGCGATCCCCGATCCGTAGGCCGCCAGGGTGCCGATTAGCAGTGGTCCCCCCTCGACGGTGAGGCCCCGGTCGGCGAGTTCGAGGCCCTTGAGGAGAGTTGCCCCCAGCACCACCGGCAGCAGCATCAGGAACGAGAAGTTGGCCGCCCGTTCGGGCCGCACGTTCTGGTAGAGGGCCGTACAGATGGTGGCGCCCGAGCGCGAGATGCCCGGAATCATGGCGGCGGACTGCGCGAGTCCCACGACCAGCGCCCTGAGCGGACTCAGCGCACCCTCGGGCTGAGGGCGGAGCCGGGTGAGCAGGAGCAGCACGCCCGTCACCAAGAGCATCGCACACGTGAAGCGCGGGCTCCCGAACGCCTCCTCCAACGGGGCCCGGAAGAGAACGTAGACGATTCCGGTCGGGACCAGGGTGACGAGGATAAAGACCCCGAGCCGGAAGGTGTCCTTCTCGCGGTAGCGCTCCGGGATGCTCCCGGGGCGCCGGAGGCCCGCCCACGCCTCCATCAGGAGATCGCCGACCTGGTTTCCGTAGACGGTGAGGATGCTGAGCACCGTCCCGAAGTGGACGAACACCTCAAACGTGACGTGGGCCTGACCGGCACCAATGCCCAGCAGGTGCTGGCTCAGCACGAGGTGACCGGAGGACGAGACGGGAACGAATTCCGTGATGCCCTGAACCAGGCCCAGGAGCAGTGCCTCCCACCAGGTCATGTGCGTCGGGGGTGCGCGAGAGAGGATCCGAGAAAGCGCCGCCGAAGGGAATCGGTCGGCGCGGGAACGGTTGCGAAGAGCCGGTCAATTGGGGCCGCCTCCCCGTCCCCGCAGGCTCAGTCCTCCTCCAGGCGCAGGTCCCGGGCCTTGAGCTGCAGGGTCGTGCGGCCGTTCCAGGTGTTGTCCTCCAGCGAGAACAGAAGCTCGAATGGCCGGCCCTCCTCCCGGCTGCGCTCGAGGACGGACAGCTTCTCGCCCATGCCGAAGCCGATCACGTCGAACGTGGTGCCGTCGCCGTCGCGCTGCCGGACCTCGAACTTGAGGTGACTGTCGTTGCTGCCGACGGTGCGGGGCGATCCGGCCACCGCAAGGTCGCGGGCGTGGAAGACGGGCGTGGCATTGGCCGGGCCGAACGGGCCGAACTGCTGGAGGACGGCCCAGAAGCGGTCGTCGATCGAGCCGATCGCGTCCAGGTCGAGCTCGGCGTCGACCGTGATCGATGGGGTCAGCAGCTCGGGTGTGACCCGCTCCCCGACCGCCGCGTCGAACCGGTCGCGGAAGGCCTCGATGGCGTCGACGTCGAGGGAGAGGCCGGCCGCGTGATCGTGTCCGCCGAACTGGGTGAGCACGTCGGCGCAGTCCGAGAGGGCGTCGTAGATGTTGATGCCCTCGATCGAGCGGGCCGAGCCCTTCACCTCGTCGCCGTTGTGGGTGAGCAGGATCGTCGGCTTGTGGAAGCGCTCGACGATGCTGCTGGCCACGATGCCGATGACGCCGAGGTGCCAGTCCGCGTCGTAGAGCACGAGGGCGTGGGGGCTGCGGGCCGTAATCTGTCGCTCGGCCTTCTCGACGGCGGCCTTCTCCGTCGCGTCGTCGATCGAGCGGCGCTCGCGGTTGAGGCGCTCGAGTTCGGCGGCCAGGGGCTCCGCCTCTGCGTAATCCGCGGCCAGCAGCAGCTCGACGGCCGTCGAGGCGTGGGCCATGCGCCCGGCGGCGTTGATGCGGGGCCCGAGGGTGAACACGATGTTGCCGGTCGAGGTGACGTCCGCCAGGTCGAGGTCCGCCGCGTCGGCGAGGGCCCGCAGGCCGGGGCGGTCGGTCCGCTGCAGGGCGCGGAGCCCCTCGGCCATGAGGATGCGGTTCTCGCCGTAGAGGGGCACGATGTCGCTGGCGGTCGACACGGCCAGCAGGTCGAGGTAGTCGAACGCCGCGTCCGGGTCCTCGCCCCGTCGGTCACAGACGGCCTGGACGAGCTTGAAGCCGAGCCCACAGCCGGAAAGCTCCGTGAACGGGTAGTCGTCGTCCGGCCGTTTGGGGTCGATCACGGCGAGGGCCTCCGGCAGGTCCACGCCCTCGTCCGTCGTCTGCGGGGTGTGGTGGTCGCAGATGATGAGGTCGAGTCCCAACTCCCGGGCGTAGGCGGCCTCCTCGTGGGCTGTGATGCCGCAGTCGAGGGCCACGACCAGGGAGGCGCCCCGTTCCGTGGCCGCGTCCAGACCGCGCTTGCAGAGGCCGTAGCCGTCGTCGTAGCGGTCGGGAACGAAGAACGAGGCGTCCACGCCGCGGTCCCGCAGGAAGTCGGTGAGGAGGGCCGAGGCCGTCGTGCCGTCCACGTCGTAGTCGCCGTACACGAGCACGGACTCGCACTGCTCGAGGGCGCGGGCAACCCGGTCGGCGGCCGTCGTCATGTCGGCCATGCCGAGGGGGTCGTGCAGGTCCGCCCGGTCGGCCCGAAAGAAGTGGCGGGCCTCCTCGAACGACGTCACCCCGCGCAGCGCGAGGGTCCGGGCCAGGGGCGCAGGCAGGTCGTTGAGGGCCTCCTTCAGGGTGGGAACGACGTCCGGGTCCTCGAGGGAGCGGTACGTCCAGCGGTAGGTCATAGGTGGGCGGCGGCGAGGGGACAGAGCGTAAGGGCCGTCTCATGTATAAGACATATCCGCCCCCCTCACGTAACGTTGCGTAGGAACTCGGTCTGAAATCGACGCGGAGCGCAGGTGCCACCACGGAGGGAGAAGACCGGGAGAACGGGGATGCCCCCTGGGTCTCGCCGATTCGAGCCGAGAGTTCGGCGGACACGGGGGCGACGCTGAACAAAGTCCCCGAGGCAATCCGTTTGGAAACGTGTAAATAAGCTAAAACCCCGAGGAAAAAGAGTTTGGGGTTACATCCGAGTCCTCTCTGGATCATCGGATCAGGAGGATCGTTCCAACATACGCACTTTCCCTTTGTCCCGTAGTGTCGAGTCGCCGACGTCCGCAGTCGTCTCGAGCCGAGCGACCCCCACCGTCGCTCGACTCCCCGTTGACGTACCGGTCAGCGGTACCGTCTGTCGTAGAATTGCTGGCAGCCGGGTCCGTCGTCTACGGGCAACGGACCGTTCCCAGTTCATTCGGGGGAACGGGCTCACCACGAACGCGCACCTTCCCAATTGCCGTCGGTCCACCCAGTGGCCGCCGGTCGCCCGCCATCCGGAGTGCCGGTCCCCGCGACCGACGTGCTTGCTGAGAGACCCGCAATGACATGAAGATTTCGACCCTCCAAGACAAAAAGCTCGACGAGCTCCGCGAAATTGCCCGGGACCTGGACCTCCCGGGCTACTCGGACCTGCGCAAACAGGATCTGATCTATCGGATTCTGGAGGCGCAGGCCGAGGGGGCCGCCGCGGGCGATGCGCCCCTCGACGATCGGTCCGGCGCGTCGGACGCGGCCGCGGAAGAGAACGGCGCCGCGACCGAGGCCGCCCCCGACACCGCGAAGGCCCGCCGACCCGACGACGCGAACGGGGTGGACCGCGAGGCGGAGCGCTCGGACGCGGCCTCATCCGACGCCCCCGAGGCCGGAGACGACGGGCCCGGCCGGCCCGAGTACATGCGGACGTACGACCCCGACGAGACGGAGCTTCGGGGCATGATCGAAAAGACGGGTCTTCTCGAAATTCTGCCCGACGGCTACGGCTTTCTCCGATCCGACGAGTACAGCTACGAGTCGAGCCCGGACGACATCTACGTCTCCCCGTCGCAGATTAAGCGCTTCGGGCTGCAGGAAGGAGACACGGTGCGTGGGTCAGTGCGCCCCCCGAAGGAGGGAGAGAAGTTCTTTGCCCTCATTCAGGTCGACAAGATCAACGGATGCGATCCGTCGGAGGTCGAGGAGCGAAGCGACTTTGAGTTCCTCACCCCCATCTTCCCGGACGAGCGGCTGACCCTGGAGACGGACCCGGAAGAGTACGGCCCTCGGATTCTGGACCTGTTCGCCCCGATCGGAAAGGGGCAGCGCGGCCTCATCGTCTCGCCCCCGAAGGCCGGAAAGACCGTCCTGCTCCAGAAGATTGCCCGCGGCATCACCACCAACCACCCGGACGCGCACCTCCTCGTCCTGCTCATCGATGAGCGGCCGGAGGAGGTGACCGACATGGACCGTCAGGTCGACGGAGAGGTCGTCTCCTCGACGTTCGACAAGGACCCGGAACGGCACGTGGAGGTGGCCGACACGGTGCTCACGAAGGTGAAGCGGCTCGTGGAGTCGGGCCAGGACGTGTGCGTGCTCCTCGATTCGATCACGCGGCTGGCCCGGGCGCACAACGCCGTGACCCCGGGGCAGGGCCGCACGCTCTCGGGCGGCATCGAGGCCGGGGCGCTCCGCGGACCCAAGCGCTTCTTCGGCGCGGCCCGCAACGTAGAGGCGGGCGGCTCCCTCACCATCATCGGCACGGCCCTCGTCGACACCGGCAGCCGCATGGACGAGGTCATCTTCGAGGAGTTCAAGGGCACCGGCAACATGGAGCTCGTCCTCGACCGTGAGATGGCCGACCGGCGCGTCTACCCGGCCATCGACCTCATCCTGTCCGGGACCCGCCGCGAGGAGGAACTGCTCTCGAAGCCGGAGCTGAAGCGGGTGTGGGTCATGCGCAAGCTCCTGGCGGACATGGAGCCGATCGAGGCGATGGAGTTCCTGCTCGACAAGATGCGGGGCACCGAGAGCAACGACGAGTTTCTGGAGACGATGAACTCGTAGCGCCGGGCCATTGCTCCGTCGCGGTGTCGGGGTCGGGCCCGCGCTCCCGCCCTCGCGTCGCCACAGGACCCCGGTCCAACAGCGGAGCACCCACGCTACGTCGAGGGCCCAGCCGGCAACCACGTCCGTCGGCCAGTGCACCCCCCAGGCCAGGACGTCGAGCCACCGCCGCCCAACCGGGGGGCTCCCCGGTCCCCGCAGGGCGAGCAGGAGGGCATGGTCGACCGGCGAACCCGGTCCGGGCAGATGGGCCTCCGTCCCCTCGACGATGGCCCACCCGGCGGCCGCAAGGCCTCCGCTCACCAGGAGCACGCGGACGTCGACCCGCACCAGGTTCTCCTGTAGTGCCTGCCGGACCCGTTGCGTGGAGGAAAGGGTGCGTGAAGGAGCCGCCGCACGAGGCCGTGCCGTACGCGGACGACGGGGCAATCGGACGCCGTATCTTCGGGGCGGAATGTCCCGAACGAATGGTGTATCCGACCAGCGCGGATCCGTCAACGCCAGACGGTTGCGCCCCTGTCGGCGGCGCCGGACGAAACGACTCGAAGGGGCCTAGCGCGCCGCTCGACGGACCCTCTGCGTCGGAAGGACGTGGTGCGCCGTCCGTACGACGCGGTGAATCGATGCGATGACAACCGATTCTGTCCATGTCCCCCCGGCGTCCCTTCGCGAACCGCGTGCTCATCGCGGTCGGCATCGTGGCGGGGTCCCTCCTCACGATGTACCTGTTTGTGGTGCTCTCGCGGGTGCTGCTCATCGTGTTTGCCGGTGTGCTGGTGGCGGTGGGCCTGGGCGGCGGGGCCGACATCCTGCGCCGCCGCACGCCGCTGGCGCGCCGGGGGGCCCTGGCCGTGGTGGTCATCCTCGTCGCCTTCGTGCCCTTTCTCTTCTCCGGAATTGCGGGGCCGCCGCTGACCGGCCAGATCAACGACCTGATCGTCCAACTGCCCGCGGCCGTCGAGGCGTTTCGGGACCGGGTGGCCGAGCAGAAATGGGCCCAGCGCCTCCTCGCGGACCCGAACGCAATTCGGGATCTGATGCCCTCCCCCAAAGAGGTGATGGGAGGCGTTACGAGCGCCTTCTCCCGCACGCTGGGCGTGGTGGCGAATGTATTCGTCATTATCTTCATCGGCATCTACGGGGCCGCCGCGCCCGGCTCGTACGTCAGCGGCATCGTCCACCTGACGCCGAAGCGGCACCGGGCCCGTGCCCAAGAGGTGATCGACGCCCTCGCCCACGCCCTGCGGTGGTGGTTGGTGGGGCGCCTCACGATGATGAGCGTCGTCGGCGTCCTCACGACCCTTGGCCTTTGGATCGCAGGCATCCCGACGCCCCTGGCCCTCGGCCTGCTGGCAGCCCTGCTCTCGTTCGTCCCCTACGTCGGACCCATCCTCTCCTTCATCCCGGCCGTGCTGGTGGCGCTGATGGTGAGCCTGACGAAGGTGCTCTACGTCGTCATCGTCTTCGGCATCGTGCAGACGCTCGAGAGCTACGTCGTAACGCCCCTCGTGCAGCAGCGGGCCGTCTCGATGCCGCCGGTCGTGCTGATCACCGCCCAGATCGCGATGGGCGTCCTCGCCGGGGCGACCGGCGTGCTGCTGGCGGCGCCCCTCGCGATCGTGGTCATCGTCCTCCTCCAGATGCTCTACGTCGAGGACGTGCTGGGCGACTCGATCCGCGTCCTCGGGCAGTGAAGCCGCCCCCTCGGGCCGCGAGGCGCGAATCGCACGGGTGCGCCA
This sequence comes from Salinibacter sp., assembly GCA_042218975.1. GTDB lineage: Bacteria > Bacteroidota > Rhodothermia > Rhodothermales > Salinibacteraceae > Salinibacter. The sequence continues at coordinate 5,175 of JBDGQP010000186.1, read as the reverse complement.
GCAACCGCATCTCGCCGTCGCGGAGGCGGGCCGCGGCCCGAACCCGCCCCGGGCCCGCAGGTACAAGGGGATGTTCTTCAACCTCGCGACCACCGCCCCCGTCCCGATGCGTCTTCGCTTCGCCCTCGCCGCTCTTCTGTGCGCCGTCCTCGCCGTCCCGGTCGCGGCGCAGGACACCGACCCGCTCCTACGCCATCCCGCCGTGCATCCGGACGGGAGCCAGGTCGCCTTCTCGTACCAGGGCGACCTGTGGACCGTGGCCGCGGACGGGGGGCGGGCCCAGCGGCTTACCATCCACGAGGCCTACGAGGGCCATCCGCGCTGGCACCCGAACGGGGAGCAGATCGCCTTCACCAGCGACCGATACGGCAACGACGACCTGTACCTGACCAACGCCGCGGGCCGCACGCCGGAGCGACTGACGTACCACTCGACCGACGACGCCATCGGGGGCTGGACGCCGGACGGGCGCCTGCTCTTCACCACGCGGCGCACCTACGCGCAGGCCGAGTGGATGGACGAGATCTACCAGGTTGCCGCCGAGGGCGGCACGCCCGACCGCCTGCTCGACGCGGTGGGCGCCGCGCCCCGCATGTCGCCGGACGGCCGCTTCGTCGCGTTCGAGAAGGGGGCCAACCGCACCAGCAAGAAGGGCTACGAGGGCCCGGCCGACCGCGACGTGTGGATCTACGACACCGAGAACGACACCTACACGCCGATCACGACCTACGAGGGCAACGACCATCATCCGGTGTGGACCGGGCCGCGGACCCTGCTCTACATCAGCGAGCAGAGCGGCACCTACAACGTGCACCGGCAGTCGATCACCGACCGGGGCGGGGCCGACGGCGCGGCCGAAGCCGTCACGTCGTTCGAGGACGACGGCGTGCGGGCCCTCAGCGCGAGCGCCGACGGACGCGTGGTGGCGTTCGAGCGGGCGGCCAGCGTCTACGTCGTCGAGGACGGCGGGGCGCCCCGCCCGCTCGACGTGACGATGCCGTCGGACTACCGGTTCGATCCCACCGAGCAGAAGAAGATGACCGATGGCCTACGCAACTACGCCGTCTCGCCGAGCGGGGAGCAGGTGGCCCTCACGCTGCGGGGGGAGCTCTTCCTCATGCAAAATGAGACGGAAGAGCCCCGCACAACCCGCCTCACCGAGCACGCCTACCGCGACCGCGACGCAGCGTGGACCAGCGACTCGACGCTCGTCTTCGCGTCGGACCGCAACGGCGGCCAGTACGATCTCTACCGCCTCACGTCGGCCGACCCGAAGCATCCCGGCGACCTCTACGACGCCCTCCGGCACCGCGTCACGCGCCTTACCGACACGCCCGAGAACGAGCGCATCGTCGCGATGGCACCGGACCGCTCCCGGCTCGCGTTCCGGCGCGGGGCCATGACCGGCTACGGGAAGGGGGCGCTCGTCACGGCCCGCGTCACGGAGGACGGCCTCGCCGACGAGGCCGTGCTCGTGGAGGGCTGGAACGACCCGACGGACGTGGCCTGGAGCCCCGACAGCGAGTGGATCGCCTACAGCAAGAACAACCTCAACTTCAACTCCGACGTCTACATCCACGCCGCCGACGGCTCGCGCGAGCCGGTCAACGTAAGCCAGCACCCCCGTGGCGACAGCGAGCCGGTGTGGAGCCCCGACGGGTCGAAGCTCGGGTTCGTCTCCGAACGCTCCAGCCCCGGCACGGACGTGTGGTTCGTGTGGCTCCAGGAGGAGGACTGGGAGCGGACCGAGCGGGACTGGGAGGCGATCGAGGACCAGAACGACGAGGCGTCCGGGACGAGCGGCGACGGCGAACAGGAGGGCCCGCCCGACGTGCAGATCGACGTCAAGAACATTCACGACCGGCTGGAGCGGGTCACGGCCCTTCCCGGCGGGGAGGACGACCCCGTCATCGGGGCGGACGGCGACACGTTCTACTTCGTCGCGGGGGAGGACAGCCGGGTCGCCGACTACGACGCGGAGGTGGACCTCTACAGCATCCAGTGGGACGGCACCGAGCGCACCCGCCTCACGGAGGGCGGGGTCGAGCCGTCGAACGTCCGCCTCGCGCCGACCCACGACCAGGTTACCTTCACGCACTCCGGCGGCCAGCTTGCCCGGGTGCCGACCGACGAGCCCAAACTGGAGCGCCTCTCCTTTCGGGCGAGCATGGAGGTGAACCACGAGACGGAGCGCACCCAGATTTTCCAGGAGGTGGGCCGGGCACTGAGCGAAGGCTTCTACGACCCCAACTTCCACGGGGACGACTGGGAGGCCCTCCGCGCCAAATACCGGCCGTGGGCGATGCAGGCCTCCACGACGCAGGACTTCCAGGACGTGGTGAACCTGATGCTCGGCGAGTTGAACGCCAGCCACATGGGCTACTACGGCAGCGACCGGGCCGAGACGCAGGACGAGCGAACCGGACGGATCGGCGTGGAGCTCGACCCGGTCGAGAACGGCGTCGAGGTGCAGCGGGTCGTGCCGCGCTCCCCGGCCGCGCGGGAGGCGAGCACCCTTCGAGAGGGCGACGTCATCACCGCGGTCAACGGCACGACGGTGGCCGAGGCCGGTAACTTCTACGCCCTCATGGAGGGGACTGTCAAGGAGAAGGTCCTCCTCGACGTAACCGGGCCCGACGGGGCGGCGCGGACCGTGCGCATCCGGCCCACCGACGACCTCGAGGAGGAGCTCTACCGCGAGTGGGTCGAGGAGCGGAAGCAGCTGGTCGAGAGGTACTCCGACGGCCGCCTCGGGTACGTCCACGTCGAGGGCATGAACTGGGAGAGCTTCGAGCACTTCGAGCGGGAGCTCTACGCCAGTGCCCACGGCAAGGAGGGCCTCATCATCGACGTGCGGTTCAACGGCGGCGGCTGGACGACCGACTACCTGATGACGGTCCTCAACGTGCAG
>JBDGQP010000186.1:0-2254 GCA_042218975.1 Salinibacter sp. | reverse complement strand
GTCCCGCGCGGCGCCACCGACAGCCTGCAGAAGAACCACGAGCAGTTCCGCGGGCACTACCCGTTCGGGGAGCGCCTCCCGTACGCGGCGTGGACGAAGCCGGTGGCGGCCCTCGCCAACGAGAACAGCTACTCGAACGCCGAGATCTTTTCCCACGCCTTCAAGAACCTTGGCCACGGGCCGCTCGTGGGGCAGCCCACGTTCGGAGCCGTGATCTCGACCGGCGGTGCGGGGCTCATCGACGGCTCCTACGTGCGGATGCCGTTCCGGGCGTGGTACGTCCACCAGACCGACAAGAACATGGAGCACAGCCCGGCCCGCCCGACCATTCGGGTGCAGAACCCCCCCGCGGTGAAGGCGACCGGCGAGGACCCACAGCTGCGGCGGGCGGTCGAGGCCCTTCTGAACCCGGAGGGCGACGCCGGAGAGTAGGCGCCGCCACGGGAACGCGGAACGACGCGCTCGGCGGAACCACGGGGGCCCCGCACAGTGGAACCACGTTAACCGTTCTTCCACACACGCATCTCCCTCGCCTCATGCCCGAGAACGTGACCATCAACGCGCTGCTGTTCGACATGGACGGCGTCCTGGTAGACGTCTCGCGCTCCTATCGCCGCGCCATCGAAGAGACCGTCGAGCACTTCACCGGCCGCCAGATCGGCGAGAACACCATCCAGCGGTACAAGAACTACGGCGGGTTCGAGGACGATTGGAAGCTGACCCACGCGATCATCACCGACACGGCCATGGAGGTCCCGCTGAGCCGGGTCGTCGAGGAGTTTCAGGACCGCTATCGGGGCGACGACTGGGACGGGTTCATCAACGAGGAGCCCGCCCTGATGGACGATGCGACGCTCGACACCCTCGCCGACGGCCGCATCCTCGGCATCGTGACCGGCCGACCCGAGGAGGAGGCCCAGTGGACGATCGACCACCAGAACTGGGGCTCGTACTTCCCGCTCCTGATCGGCAAGGAGAAGCAGGGCGACCGGCAGAAGCCAAATCCCTTTCCGCTCGAGCATTCGATCACGATGCTCACCGCCGCCGGGTGTGACCTCACCCCCAGCGAGGTGGCCTACGTCGGCGACTCGGTCGACGACATGGTCGCGGCCCGCGACGCAAACATGTGGGCCATCGGCGTGGTGCCGCCCTACGTGGACGCCGACGACCACGAGTCGCTTCTGAAGGAGCGGGGCGCGCACGTCGTGCTCGACGACCCGAACGACCTGCCCGACGTCCTCGGGGCGTTTGAGGACCGGGCCGTCTCGCGGGTCGTCACCCGGTAGCGTCGGCCCGGCGGGTCCCCTCGCGTTTCTGTTCCGGGACCGAGACGCCGTCGGGGGAGCTATATCGCTATCGAGTCCGAAGGGCGTGACCTGGCGAGAGCGGAGTTGCCTTCTGCCAGAAGGTCTCTCCTTCCTATAATCTTTTGGCGTTCAACATTTTAACGTTAAACGTTTTTAGAGTATTGAGGATGCGCGAAGGAGCAGTAAACCCTCCGGCTTTAGCCGGGGGATACACGGACTCCTTCGTAGTGAGAAGTCGAACGCAATGTGAGGCTTCTCTCCCGGAACATCGGGCAGGAGGGCTTGTTGATTGAGTGATGCCAATCAACAAAGAACCATATCGCAGAGGTCGTCACGCCGTCCATGCGGTGAAGTATCACTTCGTGTGGTGCCCTAAGCGTCGAGCGAGTGTGCTCAAGAGCAAAGTGGCAAACCGCTTGGAGCAGGTACTCCGTGAAGTAGCGGATGAGCATGGTTGGGAAATTAACTCTCTGGCGATTCGGCCTGACCATGTTCACCTGTTTGTTCAGGCGGATACTCGTCATGCTCCGTACCAAGTAATTCACCGATTCAAGGGAACCAGTGCTCACGTTCTTCGAGACGAGTTCGACCATCTGCATAGACTTCCGTCTCTCTGGACCCGCTCCTACTTTGTCAGCACGACTGGTAAGGTGAGCGAGCAGGTGGTTGAACAGTACATTGAAGACCAATCGTAACGCATGTACCTGACCCGCAAATTCCATATCGAGGGAACCGAACAGCTTGAACGACTTTCCCAGTCGTCTGCGGATCTGTGGAACTCCATCTGCAAGTGGTACTGGCGCACGGTAGATCGACAAGACCACTGGATCAGTAAGACGGCGATGCGCCGGTGGCACTGTAAAGGCCACGACGTGCTGCCGTCCCAGACGGCCCAGGAAGTCGCGGAGCAGTTCTACGAAGCGGTTGGGTCTTGGCATGACAACGAC
>JBDGQP010000185.1:9378-9889 GCA_042218975.1 Salinibacter sp. | reverse complement strand
CTCCCCGAAGATCTGCGAGTCGGGCCGTGAGAAGTAGACGTACTCGAAGACGCACTGGCTGACCCCGAACTTCGTCGGGATCTCGTGGCTCTCGAAGTCGCCCTCGCTGGCGCGCTCCGTAGAGCGCACGGTCGTGGACCCCGAGAGGTCCTCACTCCCAGCGCAGCCCGCCCGGTCGATGACCAGGATCTCGCCGGGCTCGATGTCACGGACGTAGTCCGCCCCAATCATGTCGAAGGAGCAGGTCTCGCTGGCCACGCAGTAGGCGGGCCCTTCGTGGGGAGCGGGCGTCTCCATGCGGCCGAGGGCAAGAGGCCGAAAGCCGTTCGGGTCGCGAACGGCGATCATGTGGTCGTCGGTCATTAGGAGCAGCGAGTACGCCCCCTCGATCTGCATGAGGGCGTCGATGATCTGGTCGAGGTGGTTTTGCCGCCGGCTCTGGGCGGCGAGGTGCAGGATCAGCTCGCTGTCGCTGGTGGTCTGGAAGAGGGTGCCGCGCTCGCTGAAGCTC
>JBDGQP010000185.1:0-9368 GCA_042218975.1 Salinibacter sp. | reverse complement strand
GCGAGGTTGCCCTTGCGGTGGTGCACCACGAGGGGCTGGATGTTGGCCCGGTTGTTGGCCCCGCCGGTTGTCGAGTAGCGGTTGTGGCCGATCCCGGCGTCCCCCAGCAACTGCGTGTCGAAGAGGTCCGGGTCGTCGAAGACGTCGAGCACCAGGCCGAAGTCCTTGTGCGACGGCATCACCGGCTCCTGGTCCGTCTCGTCGTAGGTGGAGGTGACGATGCCGGCCGATTCCTGGCCCCGGTGCTGCAGGGCATGCAGCCCATAGTAGATGTGACGGGCGGCCTCGGGGTGGTTGAAGATGCCGAAGATGCCGCAGTGGTCGTGGACGGCGTCACTCATAAGTAGCGGGGGCGGGAGCGGAAGAGGCCGGGGGGGCGGGAGACGAGAGGTTCAGGCAGCGACGATTGACGCCCAACTTAACACTATCGAAACCGGACGTCCGGGCGGTTGATCCCGGTCGCAGGCCCGACGGGCCCCTTCGATCTCTGGTTTACAGAATTCTCGTCCTTCGAGGGCGTCCCCGCGAGGCCCGTGGGGAACGGCACTCGGGCCCTCCCCTCAGGCCGAGGTCGGCAGGTCGGCCTCGGCCTCGACCTCCTCCTCCAGCGTCTCGGTACTGATGCCCAGCTTCACCTCCATCTCCTCCAGGGTGAGCCCCTTCGTTTCGGGCATGATGAGCCAGACGAAGAGCAGCTGCAGGACCATCATCCCGGCGAAGAAGGCAAAGATCTGAGCCCCGGTGAAGGTGCCAAGCACGGTCGGCGTAAGCAGCGTGATGAGCGCCGCCATCACCCAGTGGGTGCCCGACCCCAGCGACATGCCGTAGTCCCGCACGGCGTTGGGAAAGATCTCCGAGATAAACACCCAGATCACCGCCCCCTGCCCGACGGCGTGCGAGGCGATGAAGGCGCAGACGAAGGCCACCACGACGGCGCCCTGCCACCCGGAGAAAAACGCCAGGGAAACCCCACTCAACGAGGCGATGTAGCCGAACGAGCCGACGTACAGCAGCTTCTTGCGGCCAAACTGATCGATGAGGTACATGCCCAGCAGGGTAAACAGCAGGTTGACCACCCCGATGGGGACGGAGGCCCCGAGCACGGCCTCGGCCTCGATGCCCGCCTGCTCGAAGATGCGGGGCGCGTAGTAGAGGATGAAATTGACCCCGGACATCTGGTTGAAAAACGCCACCAGGAAGGCCAGCAGAATCGGAAACCGAAAGGGGCCGGAGAAGAACGTGGAGAGCGGGACCTCCCCTCCGCGGACCGACTTTTTGATGGCGCTCAGAATCTCTCCGACCTGGGCCGCCGGATTGAGTTTGTTGAGGAGCTCCCGCGCGGCGGACTCGTCGTTGCGCTTGATGACCAGCCAGCGCGGGCTTTCCGGAATGCCGAGCACCGACACGCAGTAGATGGCCGCGGGGAGGGCCTCCACCCCCAGCATCCACCGCCAGGCCCCCTCCCCGACGGTGGTGGCGATGGCGTAGTTCGAGAGGTAGGCCGCCAGGATGCCGAACACGATGTTGAACTGGTAGAGGGCCCCCAGCTTCCCGCGGTCGTACGCGGGGGTAATCTCGGCGATGTAGACCGGCACCGCCACCGAGGAGGCCCCCACGCCCAGCCCCCCGATGAACCGGGCCGCCGAGAAGACGTAGGGGCTCGGCGCCAGGGCCGAGCCCAGGGCCGAGAGCAGGTAGAGGACCCCGATCCAGAAGAGCGTGCGCCGCCGCCCAAACCGGTCGGCGGGGATGCCGCCGAAGAGGGCCCCGATCACCGTCCCCCAGAGCGCCATCGACATGATGAACGTTCCGTGGAAGAGGTCGCTCAGGTTCCAGAGCTCCTGGATCGGCTGGTCGGCCCCCGAGATGACGATGGTGTCGAAGCCGAATAGGAACCCGGCCAGCGCCGCCGCGAACGTGCTGGTGTAGACGAGCCACTGCGATTGCTTCATGGGAAGGGGGCGCTTGGGACAGGCACGGGGGCGGGACGGGGCCGCTTAGGCCCGGGGGGGCGTCGAAAGGGAGAGGGACGCGATGTCCGCGAGATCGTCGACCGCGTAGTCGGGGGTCGCGCCGGCGTGGGAGGCCACGTACGCGCCGAGGCGGTTGGCGAGGTCGAGGAGCCCCGCGCCGTCCCGGCCGTGGAGGAGGCCCGACAGCAGCGCGGCCAGGAACGCGTCGCCGGCCCCGACGGCGTCGGCGACCGTCGCGGCGTGGCCGGGATGACGCCACGTCCGCCCCTCGGTCCACAGGCGGGCCCCATCGCCCCCGCACGTCACGCACACGGTGGTGCAGTCGAACCGCCCGCCGAGGGCGTCCATGGCGGCCTCCGGTCCGGCCGGCAGGTCGAACCAGCCGCGCAGGCGGCCAAGCTCCTCGCGGTTCATCTTCACGACGTCGGCGGCGCGCAGCGACCGCTCGATTACGGAGCGGTCGATGTACGGGGGGCGGAGGTTGATGTCGAACACGCCCATCGCGTCGGTCCGGCAGAGCGCCTGGATGGTAGTGCGGGAGGGCTGCGCCCGCTGAGCGAGGCTGCCGAAGACGAGCGCCGCGGCCTGCTCGGCGCGCCGCTGCAGGGCGTCGGGGCGGGCGATGGCGTCCCAGGCGGCCGGCGCCACGATCTCGTAGTCGGGGTCGTCGGGGGCGTCGAGGTCGACCCGCACGAAGCCGGTGGGGAGCGTGTCGTCGACCTGCATCAGGTCGGCGGGCAGGCCGCGGGCCCGCAGGCGCCGGAGCGCCTCGTCGCCGAGCCGGTCGTCGCCGACGCGGCTCACGAACGCCACGTCCGCGCCCAGGGCCCGCAGGTGACAGGCCACGTTGAAGGGCGCCCCGCCCAGGAAGAGGCCGTCGGGCAGGGCGTCCCACAGAATCTCGCCGACACAGAGGATGTCGTCACTCATCAGGCGCAGCGGAAAGGGCGGAAGCGGGCCGGACCGTTATTGGTCCGACCAGATCGAGCGGAGGGACCAGGCGTCGAACCGGACGAGGCGGGCGGTGCCGCCCCTCGCCAGGAGCGAGACGCCGTCGCTCTCCGGGGCGGGAAAGATGCGGTGCGTGAGCACCCGGGCGCCGTCGTTGGCGAAGACCTCGACGGACGAGCGGTCCACGAACACGTGGAGTTTGACGCGTCCGTTCCGGGGGGCGAGCGGGGCGCGGTCGCGGTCGGCAAAGTCCTCGTTGAAGTCGACGGTGCCGGAGCGCCGACGGTCGACAAACACCGAGCCGGCGGCGGCGTCGTAGCCGACGACCGTCCGCTCGTTCTCCCCTTCCCGCACGGTGAGCCCAACGGTCTCGGCGTCCTCGGGGGCAAACTCGGCGACGATCTCGAGCGTCCGCCCGGACACGCCGTCCGGCCCGAGGCCCGTCGTGCCGGGGGCGACGGGCTGGGCGTCCAGCGACACCGAGTCCGTGCGCAGTCGACGAAGTTCCCGCACGGGCCGCTGCGTGAGCCGCGGCGTGCCGTCGATCTCGCGGACCTGCACCGAGCGGGGGATCGTCTGGGCGCTGCGCCACGGCGACGTGGGAATGCCCTCGGCGTAGGTCCAGTTGTTCATCCAGGCGAGCCAGAGCGCGCGGCCGTCCGCCTCCGGCACGTTGTTCCAGGGAATGGCCGCGTAGAAGTCGGGCCCGTAGTCGACCCAGTGGGGCGCGTCGTCCAGCGCCCCCTCGCGGGGGGTAAACGTCGTGCCGTCGAAGCGGCCCAGGAAGTACTGCCCGCCGGAGCCGCCGGCCACCGCTCCCGGGTTCAGGTCCACCTGCAGCACCCACTCCGTGCTGTCGGGCTGACCCTCGACCGGGGCCCGGAACAGGGCCGGGCACTCCCAGATGCCGCCCGTGGCCCCGGCCGGGCCGAACGTGCTGAGCAGGGACCAGTCCTTCAGGTTCGTCGACTCGTAGAACTGCACCGTGTGCTGGGTGGGCAGGGCCACGCTCATCACCCACTTTTGCCCGGGCTCGTACCAGAAGACGTTGGGGTCCCGGAAGTCGGGGTCCGGATGCTCGAGCACCGGGTTGCCCTCGTACTTGGTCCAGGTGTCGCCCCCGTCGAGGCTGTAGGCCAGCGACTGGGCCTGGTCAATCGAGTCGCCCGCCAGGGTGTAGTGGCTCGTGTAGATGGCGACCAGCGGGGCGGGGCCCCGGCCGTCGCCGAAGCCGGCCGTGTTGGCCGAGTCCACCACCGCGCTGCCCGAGAAGATCATCTCGTTGCCCTCCTCGGGGATCGCCACGCCCTGGTGGGCCCAGTGCACGAGGTCGGTGCTCGTGGCGTGGTTCCAGCTCATGTGGCCCCAGGTATTGCCCTCCGGGTTGTACTGGTGGAAGAGGTGGTACGTCCCGTCGTGGACGACCAGCCCGTTGGGGTCGTTCATCCAGTTCATCCGGGGCGTGTAGTGAAACTGGGGCCGGTAGCGCTCCCCGAACGATGGGCCGCCGCCGTCCGCGTCGGGGGCCGGATCGGAGCCGCACCCGACGAGGGAACCCAGGACCAGTCCCGCGACGAGGAGGTCGACGGAAAGGGGGCGCAGGATAGGCAGCATGAAGGCGAGGGGATGGGGCGAAGGAGGCCGCCGGCCGACGTTCGGGACGGCGGTTCCCGACGAATGACAGGGGGGGGACCGGTCGGTCCGAGGGCAGACGTCGGATCCCGGGGCGATCTGGAAGCTCCGAAGCCCCGGCGGGCCCACGTCGGGCATGGGACCCTCAGATTTCCTATCGGGGAGTCAGGATGCTCGGCCGGCCCCGCAGGAGCGGCGGACGATGAGCTTGGGCTGGAGCGTGACGGTCGTCGGCGAGCGGTCGCGCGTCCGGAGGCGATCCAGGAGGATCTCCGCGGCCCGCCGGCCCATCTCGTAGCCGGGCTGATCCACGACGGTCGGCGGGGGATGCAGGGCCATGGGCCACGGCACGTCGTCGTACCCCACGAGGGCCATCTCGTCGGGGACCTCTACACCGCGCTCGTTCAGCGCCGCCAGCGCCCCCAGCGTCGTGAGGTTGTTGCCCGTAAACAGGGCCGTCGGCGGCGGGGCGAGCGACAGCAGCTCGTCGGTGAAAATCTTCCCCTGCTCCCGGCGGAGGTCCCCCTCCTTGATCAGGTCCGGGTCCACGGGCAGGCCGTGGTCGCGGAGCGCCTGCTCGTAGCCCGCCCGGCGCTCGGTGAGGGTTGAAATGTGCGGGATGCCCCCGATAAACCCGATGCGCTCGTGCCCGAGGTCGATCAGGTGCGAGACCGCCTCGTAGGCGCCCTTCCGGTTGTCCGACAGGATCGTGTCCACGCGGGTGCCGGGCAGCCGCCGGTCGACGCATACCACGGCGATCCCGGAGTCGAGAAGCCCCTCAATGGCCGGATCCTCCGTGCCCACGGGGGGCACGATGACCCCGTCCACGTCCTCGGTCTGCAGGATTTCGAGGGCGAGGCGCTGCTTGTCCGCGTCCTCGTCGGAGTTGCTGAGGATGAGGGCGTAGCCGTGGTCCTGAGCGACGTCCTCGACTCCTCGCGTCACGTCGGCGAAGAACGGGTTCTGGATGTCGGGGATCACAAGCCCGAGGAGGTTGGCCCGGCCCCTCTCGAGGCGAAGGCGACGGGCCACCCGGCTCGGCATGTAGCCCAGTTCCTCGGCGACCTGCTTCACGTGCGCCTTGGTGTCGGGGTGCACCTTCTCGGAGTCGTTGAGCGCGCGGGACACGGTCGAGATGGACACGTCGGCCTCGCGGGCGACGTCTTCGAGCGTGGCCATAGGATCAGGCTGATTGGAGAAGAGCCCCCGCGGTCAACGCAGGGTCGGGGGGTGCGAGACCGGTCCGGGACCCGCTCGCCGCGCCGGTGGACTCGGAGCCCGGGCACGGGCATCGTTCACGAGGATGACCGCGGGAGCGCACGCCTCGCGCGACGGATGAGGCCGACGGATCCAGGCCCCGCCCTGGGTGCCGACGGGCTCCGCTGTGTCGGGCATGCCCGCCCCGATCCCGTCGAACGCGGCTCCCAGGGAGGCGGTCATGCCCCCCGTTGCGACCGTATCCGGAAGGGGACTGGGTCGAAAAGATAGGAGCCATCGCGCTGTAGAACAAGGTGAACGGTCGGCCCCATTCATTCTCGATTGACAGTCCCCCGGACGTTTGTACATTGAAGCAATCGCCCCGACCGTTCTCCGGCCGGACCGGGGCGGTCGGAGGCGATCCCGACCGCCCGCAGCAGCGCGAGGCACGACGCGCATCGATGCCCGACCGTCACAGCAACACCCGATGCCCGACTTCAACGTGGGTCTGATCGACATCCTCGTGCTGGGGGGCTACCTGGTGCTCGCCCGCCTCATCCCCCTCTGGCTGACGGGGGCGCAGGAGGACGCCGACGACTTTTTCCTCGGCGGCCGCAACTTCGTGTGGCCCGTGATCGGCTTCTCGCTCTTCGCCACCAACATGTCCGGGTCCTCCTTCGTCGGGCTGGCCGGGGCGGGCTACAACCAGGGCGTCTCCGTCTACAACTACGAGTGGAGCGCGGCCGTCATCCTGATCTTCTTCGTCTTCTTTATCCTGCCCTTCTACCTGCGGTCGGGCGTGTACACGATGCCGGAGTTTCTGGAAAAGCGGTTCGACGTCCGCTCCCGGCGGGTCTTTTCCGGCATCAATCTCTTCTTCAACATGTTCATCGACGCGGCCGGGGCGCTCTACGCGGGGGCGCTCGTCTTCGTGCTGGTCTTCGACGTGCCGCTGTGGGCCGCCGTGGCCGGGCTCGCCGGCCTGGCGGCCATCATCTCCATCTTCGGGGGGCTCGAGGCCGTCGTCATCTCGGACACGTTGCAGGCCGTCATGCTCATCCTCGGCGGGTCGATCGTGGCCGTCGCCGCGTACGAACAGCTCCCGTCGTGGCAGGCCGTCATCGACACGGCCGGGGCGGAATCGCTGAGCGTGTTTAAGCCCGCCGACGACCCGAACATGCCGTGGCCCGGCCTCTTCACCGGTGTCCTCGTAGTGGGCACCTACTTCTGGACGACCAACCAGCTGATCGTGCAGCGGACCCTCGGGGCCCGCACGATGAACCACGGGCGCTGGGGGTCGATCTTCGCCGGGTTCCTGAAGCTCCCGGTCCTCTTCTTCATGATTCTGCCCGGGACGATGGCGCTGGTTCTGTACCCGGACCTGTCGAATCCGGACATGGTCTTCCCCGTCCTCGTGTTCGACCTGCTGCCCGTAGGGATCAGTGGGCTCGTCCTCGCCGCCCTCGTGGCGGCGATCACCTCCTCGATCGACTCGATCCTCAACTCCGCCTCCACGCTCGTGACCATGGACTTCGTGGAGCCGCTCTACCCGGACCTCAGCGACCGGGGCATCGTCCTCACCGGGCAGGTGGCCACGGGCGTGGCCCTGCTCGTGGCGATTCTCTGGGCCCCGCAGATCCGTCAGTTCGAGTCGCTGTGGGGCTACCTGCAGTCGTGCCTCTCCTACACGACCCCGCCGATCGTGGCGACGTTCGTGGGCGGTATCTTCTGGACACGGGCCAACCGGCACGGGGCCTTCGCGACGCTGTCGCTGGGCGTGGGCCTCGGGGCCGTCTTCTTCGTCCTGAACGAGATCCTCGGCGTGTTCGCCATCCAGTTTCTCTACGCGGCCGGCATCTCGCTGGCGATGAGCGTGCTCGTCCTCGTGGGCGTGAGCCTGGCGACAGAGGCGCCCCCGGCGGAGAAGATCGACGAGCTGACGTGGAACGTCAGCTACTGGCACGCCGAGACCGAAGAGCTGAAGAAGCTGGCCTGGTGGCAGAACTACCGCTACCACTCCGTCCTGCTGGTCCTCTGCACGGCCGTCATCCTGTACTTCTTCGCGTAGGTCGTCGCCATGTCCCCTCCGCCCATCGAGATTCCGCCCGACGCCTGGCCGCCCGACGACATCGCCGAGTGGCTCCGGGCACGGGCCGGGGCGCGTCACGAGGCCCCCCTCGACGCCCGTCCCGCGCTGGCCAACCGGCTGGGGATGTCCACCGGGCGCCGCGTGCTCCGTTGGGGGATGGAGGTGCGGAAGAACGGAGGGGGGCGTTTTTCTGCCCTCCGAATCCTGCTACAGGATGCAGTATCACAGCACGATCACCCCGACGGCCAGCCCGATGCCGACTGCGTCGGCGACGAGGTCCCTGCCGCTGGCGGTTCCGGTGGGCCGCGTGGCGTCGTACCCCTCCTTGGCGATCCCCACGGCCGCCGCGGCGGCGACGCTGGCGGGCAGCGCGTCGCCCCTCGTCCATCGGGCCTTCCGCACGAGCACGTACTGCGTCGACAGCGTCCAGAGGCCGCTGAAGGCGACGTGCTTCGCCTTGTCGCGGGCGAGCCACTGGTCCCTGGACGGCCGCGCCGTCCGTGGGGACGAATCCACGGGGCGGCACGGGGGGAACCGCAGGGCGACGCGAAGCCCCGAAAGGGTGGCAGGGAGTGTCTCTGCCTCTACACACGGGCAGAGAGCGCCCCGACTCTCCGACGGGGGCGCAAGTGCTATTCCTGCGAGGAGAAGCAGGCCCCACCGCACGAGATGAACGGAAGAGCAGCGAGCCATAAGAGAAGGGAGGTGCTACAGGTAGCCGAAAGCATAGCCCATGACGATTCCGAAGACGACCACCGGAATCACGTAGCGCATCATGAACGCGCTCCCGATGAGATAATCGAGGATGCCCAGGAAGTTGTTTTGGCCGAAGAGCCCACTTTCCCCGAAGAGATAGCTCATGTCGCTAAGGGCCCCGGACGCTCCCTGGGAGAGGGCCGACGGAATGGCCATCAGGAATACGATGCCTCCAATGATCCAGACCGACTTTCGACGAGACCATTCCTTTTCGTCGACGAAGTACGACACGACGACCTCGAGGAGGGAGATGCTTGACGTGAGCGCGGCAATGGAGAGCAGGAGGAAAAAAAGAACACTCACGAGGCCGCCGAGCGGCATCTCGGCGAAAACCTTGGGCAGCACCACGAACACGAGGGCCGGACCGGCCTCGGGATCGGCCCCCATCGCAAAGATGGCCGGGAAGATCATGAGACCCGCCATCAGGGCAATGAGCGTGTTGAAGAGGACGACGTAGCCCCCGGAGATCGCAATGTCCTCCCCTTTGGGAAGATAGGAGCCGTACGTGATCATCGCCCCCATGCCGAGGCTGAGCGTGAAAAACGCCTGGCCGAGGGCCGCGACCACCAGGTCGAAGGTGATCGCCGAGAAGTCGGGCACGAGGTAGAAGGCGAGCCCTTCCATGGCCCCTTGCAGCGTCACGGCCCGGAAAATGATGAGCAGAATCAGCACGAAGAGGATGGGCAGAAGAATCTTGGACCACCGCTCAATGCCGTCCTCGATGCCGCCGACGACCACGAGAAACGTGAGGAGCAGGAAGACCCCGAGCA
>JBDGQP010000184.1:0-5561 GCA_042218975.1 Salinibacter sp. | reverse complement strand
TTGCAAGGGAATATCAACATACCAGTCTCTTAGGGCCGCGTCGTAGTCCAGTCGAAGGGCGGACCCGGTGGTTCACAGAGCGTTCGCATTTTCGAAATGCGGCCGTTACTATGGAGACACATTCATTTTAGGATTCGAGCCAGACCGCTCGCTTTCATGGTTCGCTGCCGCGCCGTCCTTCCCGCGTTTCTGCTCGTCCTGCTGATTGCCGTCCCCCGCCTGGCCGCTGCCCAGGCGGGCGGAGACGTCCCCGAGAACGTGGTCTTCATCTTCAGCGACGACCACCGCTACGACTACATGGGCTTCCACGAGCAGGCGCCCGAGTTTCTGGAGACGCCCAACCTCGACCGCATGCGGCGGGAGGGGATGCACCTCGCCAACGCGTTTGTGGGCACGAGCCTCTGCTCCCCGTCCCGCGCCTCGATCCTGACCGGCCAGTACGCCCACCGCCACGGCGTGGTCGACAACCAGCGGATGGTGCCGGACACGACCCACTTCTTCCCCCAGACCCTCCAGCAGAGCGGCTACCAGACCGCGTTTTTCGGGAAGTGGCACATGGGCCGGGCCTCCGCCGAGCCGCGCCGCGGCTTCGACCAGTGGGTGAGCTTCCGGGGCCAGGGGCCCTACTTCGACCCGACGCTCAACATCAACGGCACCGAGCGGGAGTTCGAGGGGTACACCGCCAACGTCATCACCGACCAGGCGCTGAAGTGGCTGAAGGGGCGGGAGAGCGAGGAACCGTTCTTCCTGTACCTCTCCCACAAGAACGTCCACAGCCCGTTTACGCCGCACCCGACCGACGAGGGGCGCTACGAGGGGGTGGAGATGCCCCATCCCCAGTCGATGAAGAACATCCGGGAGAACTACCGGATGAAGCCCGACTGGGTCGAGGCCCAGCGCTACGGCTGGCACGGGGTCGAGCACATGTACCACATCGGGCAGGAGATCTTCGACCGCCGGCTCCGCAACTACGCCGAGGCGCTCTACTCGATGGACCGGCAGATCGGGCGGGTGCTCGACTACCTCGAAGAGAGCGGCCTGGCGCAAAACACCCTCGTGATCTACATGGGCGACAACGGCTTCATGTGGGGGGAGCACGGGCTCATCGACAAGCGGCAGATGTACGCCCCGTCGGTACGGGTGCCAATGCTGGCCTGGGCGCCGGGCTTCATCGAGCCGGGCAGCCGCGCGGAGGAGATGGTCCAGAACATCGACGTGGCGCCGACGGTCCTGGACGTGGCCGGCGCCGAGCCGCAGAGCCGGATGGACGGGCGCTCGGCGCTGCCGCTCCTTCGGGGCCGAAGCGGCTCGTCGGTCGACTGGCGCGAGTCGATTCTCTACGAGTACTACTGGGAGTGGAATTTTCCGCACACCCCGACGATGTTCGGCATCCGCACCGACCGGTGGAAGTACGTCTTCTACTACGGGCTCTGGGATATCAACGAGCTGTACCACGTCCAGCGGGACCCGGAGGAGATGAACAACCTGATCAAGGCCCGCCCGGAGGTGGCCGACAGCCTGCGCAATGTACTCTTCGACCGGCTGGAGGCGACGGGGGGCCTGAGCATCCCGCTCAAGCGGCCCCGCGGCGCCCAGCAGGACGAGCGCAAGATTCCCGACGGCGCGACGCAGCAGTGACAGACGGCCCCGGTCTGTCTCCTCGATCCTCTCCCGAGCAACTGGGCCCGCGGAGACCATGCTGAGCACACGACCGTTCGTGGTCGGAGGCCTCGCCGCGCTCCTCATCGGGCTGGTTCTCGTACCGGGCCCCGCGGGGGCCCAGTCGTCGGACCCGACCTACGAGGTCACCGTCGCGGCGGGGGCCCTCGACCGGCGTGGAACGGTGGTCTCGTTTGCGCTGCCGTCGGCCCTTCCGGCGGCGGCCTACCACCTCGAAGGCCCCGACGGCACCCCCGTCCCGCTCCAGGTGGGCGAGACCCGCGCCTGGTTTGTGCTCGACCGGCTCGCGGCGGGCCAGGAGCGCACCTACCAGGTGATGGAGGGGGACGTCGCCGCCGCCGGCGTCGGGCTTGCGCGGCAGAAGCGGTCGATCACGCTCTCGGCCGGCGATCAGCCCGTCCTCCGCTACTGGACCGACGAGCGCCCGCTCCCGCGCCCCGAGCTCGACTCGATCTACCTGCGCGGCGGCTACCTGCACCCGGTGCGCACGCCCTCCGGCCGCGTCGTGACGGGCGACTACGCCGAGGGGCACCCGCACCACCACGGCGTCTGGTCGGCCTGGACAAACACGGAGTTTCGGGGGCGGACGCCCGACTTCTGGAATATGCAGCGGGGCACTGGCGCGGTGGTGCCCATGGCGCTCGACTCGACGTGGCAGGGGCCGGTGCAGGCCGGCCTCACGGCCCGGCACCGCTACGTCGACCGCTCGGCCCCCGAGCCGACGACGGCCCTCTACGAGGAGTGGACGGTCCGCGTCTACGACGTCCCGGGGGCCGATGAATCGTACCGCCTGTTCGACCTCACGGTCACGCAGACGACCGCCTCGTCGAGCCCGCTCGTGCTGCCGCCGTACCACTACGGGGGCGTCGCCGTGCGGGGGCGAGACGCCTGGTACGGCCCCGGCAACGCCCACTTTCTCACCTCGGCCGGCCGGACCCGTTCGGACGGCAACGAGACGCGGGCCCGGTGGACGTACATCGGCGGAGAGGTAGAGGGGCGACGCGCCGGGATCGCGATGCTGAGCCATCCCGGCAACCTGCGGGCGCCGCAGCCGGTGCGCATTCACCCGGAGATGCCCTACTTCTGCTTCGCGCCGTCCCAGCTCGGGCGCTGGGCCATCGAGCCGGGCCGGCCCCACGTAGCGCGCTACCGGTTCGTGGTGTTCGACGGGCCGCCCGACGCGGCGCGGCTCGACCGCCTCTGGGCCGACTACGCCTACCCGCCGACGGTGACCGTGTCGCGGGCGTCGTCGGGTGCCGACTCGTAACCACGCCCCGGAGCGCCGTCCCCCTTCACCGACGCCTCGATCCCATGACTCGACGCCGCGCCGCTGGTCTCGCACTGCTGGTGCCCGTCCTCTTTCTCCTCGTCGGGTGTGGCGGCGACGCACCGGACACGCCTCCCCGCCCGAACATCATCCTGATCGTGGCCGACGACCTCGGCTACGGCGACCTCGGCGCCTACGGGCAGGAGCGGATCCGGACGCCGAACCTCGACCGGATGGCGCGGGAGGGAATGCGGTTCACGCAGTTTTACGCCGGGTCGACGGTCTGCGCTCCGTCCCGCAGCGTGCTGATGACCGGCCAGCACACCGGCCGCACGCCGATCCGCGGCAACGAGGAGGTCCATCCCATTGGCCAGCAGCCCCTCCCCGACACGTCGGTCACGATCGCGGAGGTGCTCCAGACGGCCGGCTACACGACCGGCGCCTTCGGCAAGTGGGGCCTCGGCGCGCCGGGGAGCGAGGGCGTGCCCTCCCGCCAGGGCTTCGACCGGTTTTTCGGGTACATCGGCCAGCGCCGCGCGCACTTCTACTGGCCGGAGTTTCTGTTTGAGAGCACCGGCGACTCGCTCCGGCGCGTGCCCCTTGACGGCAATCGCGTCCGGAACACCTCGACCCCGGACTTCCCGCATCCGGGCGCGGGGCCGCCGATCGAGCGGGGCACCTACAGCCACGACGCCATCCTGGAGCGGGCCCTCTCGTTCATCGGCGAACAGGCCCGGACCGACGCGCCCTTCTTTGCGTACCTGCCGGTGACGATCCCGCACGCCTCGGTGGTGGCGCCGGACTCGGCCTTCGCGCCGTACCTCGACGCCGAGGGCAACAGCATCTTCGACGAGACGCCGTTTCCGGGCGACCACTACACCGCCCAGCCCCGACCGAAAGCCGCCTACGCGGCGATGGTGACCCATCTGGACCGGGGCGTGGGCCGGATTCTCGACCGGCTCGAGGCGCAGGGCGTCGCGGAGAACACGCTCGTCCTCTTCACCTCCGACAACGGGCCGCACGGTGAAGGCGGGTACCAGCCCGACGACTTCAACTCCAACGGCCCGCTCCGGGGCATGAAGCGGGACCTGTACGAGGGCGGCATCCGGGTGCCGCAGATCGCCTGGTGGCCGGGCCGGGTCGAGGCGGGGACCACCACCGATCTCCCGAGTTACGTCGGCGACTACATGCAGACGTTCGCCGACCTGGCGGGGGCAGACGCCCCGGCGGCGACCCAGAGCGTGTCGCTGGTGCCGACGCTGCGGGGGGACACGACCCGGCAGGCGCCCCACGACTACCTGTACTGGGAGTTTCGGGGGGCGCAGGCGGTGCGGCAGGGGCGGTGGAAGGCGGTGCGCGACTCGATCGGGGGCGGGCCGGTGGAGCTCTACGATCTGGAGGCCGACCCCGCCGAGTCGACCAACGTGGCGGACCGGCACCCCGACATCGCCGAGCGACTGACCCGCCTCATGAACGAGGCCCACCGTCCGCCGGAGGGACCGTAGCGGGGACTGGCCGTCGCACTGGCCCGGGGACGAGGGCGTGGCCGATCCGTAATCTTTCGGTCGGCCTTACGGTTCGACCGGGCGACGCGAATCAAACGGGGCTCAGTCCTGTACCTTCGGAGCAACTTCTTCCCACCGGAGTTGTCCCATCCCAAGCGCCCGGGGCCGTGTGCCCGGGCGTGACGCTCGCCTGTGGCCCGTCCCGATCTTCCAGACCGTCCGGTATGCCGCCCGATTCCGACGCCTCCCCGAACGTGCCGCCCAACGGCGCGCCCGACGCCAATGGGGCCCCGTCCGCTTCTGCGGCGGCGCGCGAGTTCGGCTTCGAAACCCGAATGCTCCACGCCGGTCACGTGCCCGACGCGGAGACCGGCGCGCGAGCCGTGCCGATCTACCAGACCACCTCCTACGTCTTTGACGACACCGACTACGCCGCTCAGCTCTTTGAGCTGAAGCAGTACGGCAACATCTACACGCGGATCAACAACCCGACGACGGCGGTCTTCGAGGAGCGGATGGCCGCCCTCGCGAACGGGGTCGGGGCCGTGGCCACCGCCAGCGGCATGTCGGCGGAGCTGGTGGCCATGATGACGATGCTGGAGCCCGGCGACGAGGTGGTCGCCTCCTCGCACCTGTACGGCGGGACGCGCACCCTCTTCACCCACACGTTCGACAAGCTGAGCGTCGAGGCCCACTTCGTGGAGCCGAACGACCACGAGGCGTGGGACGCCGCCATCACCGACGACACGAAGGCCCTCTACGCCGAGTCGGTGGGCAACCCGCAGGGCAGCGTGCTCGACTTCGAACCGCTCGTGGAACTGGCCGACCACCACGGCCTGCCGCTCGTGGTGGACAACACCTTCTGCACCCCCTACCTCTGCCGGCCCGTCGACTGGGGCGTGCCGGTCGTCGTGCAGTCCGCCACGAAGTTCCTCGGGGGGCACGGCAACTCGATCGGCGGCGTCATCGTCGACGGCGGATCCTTCGACTTCAACACGATCGACACGGTGGCCGAGCCCTCCGCGTCGTACCACGGGCTCGAGTTTCCGAAAACCTTCGGCCACCAGGGCTACCTCATGAAGACCCGGGCCGAGACGCTCCGCGACACC
>JBDGQP010000183.1:0-18205 GCA_042218975.1 Salinibacter sp. | reverse complement strand
ACGGCCTATCGCTTTTTCATGCAAATCCGCTCCTTACCTGCACGGAGTGTTGTTTTACAAACTCAGCGCCAAAAAACCAGCCGCGAATGCAACAGGAGTGTGAGTGTTGGGAGAAGGTCCGATCAACTTTTCGCCCCCGTCGTCGCCCGCCCCGAAGAGACAGTTTTGATGCTTGATCGCAATGTCGTCGGCGCCCTCCGCTTCGCCGGCGGGAGGCGCCGGGCACGTGAGAAGGCCGCACCGGTCGGGGCCGGGCCGATCTGCAGTCGTCACGCAGTGCTCCTGTCACCGGTGTCGATGGTGCCGAAGGCCGCGTCGGTCGGCGCGGAGACCGTGAAGCTCCGCGAACTGTCGTCCAGTGCCTCCACGAGCCCGGCCTGCTGGAGTGCCCCCTCAAGAGTGCCGGTGTTGCGGGCGGACGCGACGACCTCCACCACGGAGTTGTCCTCGGACACGTTCGGGACTTCCGTCTCCCCACCGGAATCACACCCCCCGAGGAAGAGCGCGGCCGCAAGAAGGCCGAGGCAGAGGCGGAGCTTGTAGCGGACGGGTCTATTCGGGAGCGAGTTCGTGTCGAACGTCATGGAGACGGGAACATCCGGTTCGGAAGAGTGGCGTCGCAGAGCGTGGCCGGGCCGGCCTGTTCCCCGACCCTGCTGGTGGGCCCGGCCCTGTTTGGTGGAGCGCGCCGGGGAGGGCACTTTTCCGTCTCCCAACCGCGAGGGACGGCACTTTTTTCGCCCATTTAATTGCGACAGCGCACTTGCACGACACGGGAGACCTCCTCCATAGCCACCGCCAATCTCAACGGGGTCGTAATAAAGGGCCGGGGCGGGTCTTCCGCCGCCCTCGCCCTCTCCGTCCCCGGGCGGTCCCCGCGGGCAGCAGCGTCCGCGCCAGAAGGCTGAAAAGAAAGGCCCCGTGAGTCGAGAATGGAGAGCCACGGAAGGCCAACTCAACGTTGGAATGGGGCCACGCCCGGCCCCCTCATCCGACCGTGCCGCGTGGGAGCGGGGCGGAATGGTTCTTGTCCACTTACTTCTCCCCAGAGACATGGAACTGACGGTCTCCGTTGGGGGCGAGTGTCTCCGCCCCATCGGGATCGCTGACCGCCCTCGTCCGTGGAAGCCGCGACACCGTTGTCTGTCGAGACGCGATGGGGCGTCGCATTTGGACCGGCCCATCCGTCGAGGCGGCCCCGAACTTCACTTCGTCCCTCCCTCACCGACGCTCCTTCCGGAGCGGGAGGCCTCGTATGCAGTACCGATCGCTACTGCTTGTGGCGGCGCTCGGGACCGTTGGACTCGCCGTTCTCTGGCGGTCCTCGGTCCGCGCCCCAACCTCTTCTGCCCCCCTCGACTCCGTGGTGAACACGGTCGCCCTCTCCGCCGGCACGGCCGCCTCGGCCCCGCCGGACACGACGCGCTCCTCCCCGGAGACGCTGCGCAAGCTCGAGGTCCTCTACCGGCTGCAGGCCGACCTCATGCAGGCGCGCTCGGAGGGAGACGCCGCCCGCGTCGAGTCGGTGCTCCGCGCGGCCATCGGGAAGCTGGAGACGCTTGCCGGACAGCCCAAGGTTGCCCGGCACCCCCGGTTCCGCCGGGCGTTCCGCACGCTGACGAACGCCTACGAGGCCCGCTACGGCGTCCCCGACACGCTTCGTCTCCCCCGGGCTGGCGTCCGCACGGCGGTCCACGGCCTCTCCGCGTCTCTCGACGAGGAGGGCCCATCTCCCTCGATCGTCGATGCCCTGCCCACCGAGCTGCGGAAGCAGGGGCCACCGGTGCCCCTCACGCTCAATCGGCCCGTCAAGGAGTCTATCGCGTTCCTGCTGAACCACAAGCAGCGGTACCTCTATCCCTGGCTCCGCCGGGCGTCGACGTACTTCCCGATGATCGAGCAGATCCTTGCCGAGGAGGGCGTGCCCGACGTGCTGAAGTACCTCGCCATCGCCGAGAGCGGGCTTAACCCGCACGCACAGAGCCGCGCCCAGGCCGCCGGCATCTGGCAGTTCGTGGCCGAGACGGGCCGCCGCTACGGGCTGAGCATCGACCCCTGGGTCGACGAGCGCCTCGACCCCGAGAAGTCCACTCGGGCGGCGGCCCGCCACCTGAAGGACCTGCACGATCGGTTTGGCGACTGGCAACTGGCCCTGGCCGGCTACAACTGTGACCCCGGCGTCGTCCAGCACTACGTCCGCCAGTACCGGCAGCGCACCGGTCGGACGCCGTCGTTTTGGGACATCTACGACAAGCTTCCCGAGGAGACGCGCAACTACGTGCCGCTCTTCACGGCCACGGCCCTCATCGTTTCCAACCCAGCGGCCTTCGACCTGAAGCGCGTGCAGGCCGGGCCCCGGTACGCCTTCGACTACGTGCCGGTGGAGGCCGCCCTCACGATCGAGACGGTGGCCCGGCTCGCCAGGACGACGCCGAATAAGGTACGTGCCCTCAACCCCGAACTCCGCAGCGACCGCCTTCCCCCATCGGAGGCCCCCTACTACGTGCGACTGCCCCACGGCACCTACTCGACCTTCGCCCGCAACTACGCGGCCCTTTCGAAGGAGGAGCGTACACGGAGCATCACGCACACCCTCCAGCCCGGGGAAACGGCCGGCGCCGTCGCCGAGCGGTACCATGTCGAGCGGGCGGCGCTCCTGCGGGCCAACGACACCGACTACCCCATCACCATGCGTGTGGGGGAGCGCCTCACGGTTCCCGAGACGACGTACGCCGGCAACGTCCGTATCGCCGACAGTGCCGGCGGCACCCCGCTCCGCGTGCGGTACGGTCGCCGCACGATCCGGCCCATCGGCGATCCTTCTTCGGGGGAGCAGCTCACGGCCACCCTAACGGGCGGCCCTCCGCCCAGCCCGTAGGCGAGGGGGGCTTGCCGTCCGCGTGCCTCTTGCGATGCTCGGACGCAGGCTGGTATCTTGGCGGGCGTGCGCGCCGCTCCCCACCACAACCTTTCCCTTCTCCGTGGCAGACTCCTCGATCCGCAATCTCGGGCTTCGCCTCCTCGGTGTCTGGCTGCTCCTCTGGGCCCTCTTCCGGGTCGTCGACCTCTCGTTCGCCTACGACCACCTCGTGCTTCCCCTTTTGGGGCTCGTCGCCGGCGTGCTCCTCATCGTGGGGAGCTAGCGGGGCTGTCCCCATGCGGCACCGTCCCGTGGGGCTCACACGCAAGAACGCCCTGCACGGGTGGGCCGTGCAGGGCGTGCGTGGTGGGCGTCCGGCCATCGGTCGGCGGGGACTCTCAAGCCTTGGTCGAGGCCTGCGAGGTGGCCGCGCGGCGCTTGAGGGCCGAGAGCCAGCGGGTAATGTCGATGTCTTTCGGGCAGGCCTCGTTGCAGTTGAAGATGGTGTAGCACTTCCAGAGGCCGTCCGGCGAGTCGACCACGTCGAGGCGCTCCTCGGCCCCGTCGTCGCGGCTGTCGAAGGTGTAGCGGTAGGCCTTCAGCATCGCCGCGGGCCCGAGATAGTCGGGGTCGGCCCAGGTCGAGGGGCAGGCGTGGGTGCAGGCCCCACACATGATGCACTTCGTCGCGTCCTCGATGACCTCGTGCTCCTCCGGGCTCTGCTCGCGCTCGCGCTCCGGCGCGGGCCCGTCGGTGATGAGCCACGGCTTGACGTCCCGGTACTTCTCGAAGAAGCGGCTCTGGTCGATGATGAGGTCCTTGATGACCGGGGCCGAGGGGAGCGGCGCGAACGTGATGGTGTCGCCGTCGCCGCTCACCAGGTCCTTCACGAGCACCGAGCAGGCGAGCTTGTTCTCGCCGTTGATCTGCATGGCGTCGGAGCCGCAGATGCCGTGCGCGCAGCTCTTGCGCAGCGAGAGCGTACCGTCGATGTGCCACTTCACGTGCAGCAGCAGCGAGAGGGCGCTGTCGAGCGGCTCGGCCGGGACCTCGTAGGATTCCCAGTGCGGCTGCTCGTCCTCGTCGGGATTGTAGCGCTTAACTTCAACGGTCAGGTCCATGGACTCCTCCGGTCGTCGGTGCTGTGTCGAAACGTGATGCCCGTTCCCTGCGCCGATGAATCGAGGATCGAGAGTAGAGAATCGAGTGGGGTGTTCCCCCGGTCTCAGCGATCCTCGATTCTCGATCCTCACTCAGTATTTCCGTTCCTTCGGCTCGAAGCGGGTGATGACGACGTCCTTGTCGTCGAACTCGTAGGTGCCGTCGCACTCGCTCCGGAAGAGCGTGTGCTTGAGCCACTCGTCGTCGTTGCGGTTCTGGTAGTCCTCCCGTGAGTGAGCCCCTCGGCTCTCGGTGCGGTTTCGTGCACAGGCCGCGATGGCCTCCGCGTAGTCGACCATATAGCCGATCTCGACCGCGTCCATCAGGTCGGTGTTGAACCGTTTGCCCTTGTCCTCCACGACGACGTTCTCGGCGCGTGCCCGGTAGTCCTCGATGCGGTCGAGCGCGGTAGAGAGGGTCTCCTCGTTGCGGAAGACGCTCACGTTCTCCATCATCGTTTCCTGCAGCTCCGTGCGCACCTTGACGATGGGCTCCCCCTCGTCGCGGGTGTTGGAGAGGAGGTCGTCGAGCATGTCACGGGTGGTCTGCTCCGGGTTCTCCGGTAGCGGCGTGAAGTCCTTCCCCTGCTTCACCTCCTTGGCCATCTGCATGCCGGCCCGCCGGCCGAACACGACCAGCTCCAGCAGCGCGTTGGTGCCGAGGCGGTTGGCCCCGTGGATGCTCACGCACGCACACTCGCCGACGGCGTAGAGGCCGGGGATCGACGTGCCCCGCTCCGCGTGCTCGACGTGGCCGTCCTCGTCGGTCGGGATGCCGCCCATCGCGTAGTGGCAGGTGGGCACGACGGGAATGGGCTCCTCCTTCGGGTTCACGCCCATGTAGGTGCGCGAGAACTCCGAGATCTCCGGCAACTTCGTGTCGAGCACCGCGTCGTCGACGTGCGTGAGGTCGAGGTGCACGTAGTCCTTGCCCTGAATGCCGCGGCCCTCACGGATCTCCTTGTAGATGCACTGGCTTACGAGGTCGCGCGGGGCCAGGTCCTTTACGGTCGGTGCGTAGCGCTCCATGAAGCGTTCGCCCTCGGAGTTCCGCAGGATACCGCCCTCCCCGCGGGCGCCCTCGGTGATGAGGATGCCGAGGCGGTAGAGGCCGGTGGGGTGGAACTGGACGAACTCCATGTCCTCCAGCGGGATGCCGTTGCGAAGCATGATGCCCATGCCGTCGCCGGTGCTGGCGTGGGCGTTGGAGGTCGTCTTGAAGGCACGGCCGTAGCCGCCGGTGGCGAAGCAGACCTGCTTGGCGTGGAAGGTGTGGATTTCGCCGGTCAGGATCTCGTAGGCCACCACGCCGGCACACTCCCCGTCGTCGGTCATGATGAGGTCCAGCACCTGGAACTCGTCGTAGAACCGGACCCCCTGCTTCGTGCACTGGTCGTACAGGGTGTGGAGGATCGTGTGGCCGGTGCGGTCGGCGGCGTGGCAGGCCCGCTTCACGGGCGACTCGCCGAAGTTGCGGGTGTGCCCGCCGAAGCGCCGCTGTGAGATCTTGCCCTCCTCGTTGCGGCTGAAGGGCACGCCGTAGTGCTCCAGCTCTACGATGGTGCGGGGCGCGTCCTTGCAGAGCGCCTCGATGGCGTCCTGGTCGCCTACGTAGTCGCTGCCCTTGACCGTGTCGAAGGCGTGCCAGAGCCAATGGTCCTCCTCCTCGTTGCCGAGCGCCGCGGCGATGCCCCCCTGCGCGGCGCCGGTGTGGGACCGAAGCGGGTGGAGCTTCGAGACAACCCCCACGTCGGCCCCTCCTTCTCGGGCGTAGAGGGCGGCCATGAGGCCCGATCCCCCCGCGCCGACGACAACGACGTCATGCTCAAAAGTCATAGTGCGTGTATTGCGTATTTCGTATTGCGTATTCCGTGCTGCGTATTCCGTATTGCGTGGAGAGATTGATCGTCAATGTCCCCAATACGCAATACGCACTACGCAATAACCATCCCTCACCACCCCGCCGTAATCACCGAGTAGAGCCCGATGATGAGCAGGACGAGGGCCATGGTCCACGAGAGCGAGCGGGCGATCAATCGGCCCATGGGGTTTCGGATGTAGTCGGTCAGTACGTTGTTGAGCCCGTAGAAGCCGTGGTGGAGGGCCACGATGAGGAAGAGAATGTTGAATCCCTTCCACAGCACCGCGTACACCGGGTCGGCGAGGCGCTGCATGACAACCTGGTAGGGCGTCGCCTCGGCGTCGGGACCGAACCGGGCTTTTACCCCTTCCTCCGCGGCCTCCGGATAGTCCGGCATCGCGCCCTTCTTCGTCACGACCTCGTGGGTTACCGACGCGACCTGGTGGTCGTAGTGCTGCACCCAGAAGTGGGTGATCAGCATGAAGATCAGAAAGGTCCCCGTGATGCGGTGCAGAAACCAGTTCAGTGCGTTCGACTTCGCGGCAGCCATGTCGTGGGGCGAGGACTAGGGGCGAGGGGATCGATCGAAGAAGCCGCTTGGCGTCAGAGAAAGAGCGACGGCATCGAGCCGGGCCCGAAGACCCACTCTCCCAGCGCGTAGATCGAGGGCCATCCTCCCACGAGAATGATTATTGCCGTCACGAGGCCGAGCGTGACGAAGAGCTTCTTTTGCTTCGGGCTCCACCCGAGAAGGTCGATGAGGACGATGCGCAGCCCGTTCATCGCGTGGTAGGCCACCGCCACCAGCAGCGCAAACTCGCCGACCTTGAAGATCGGGCTGTGGTACTTGGCAATCAGCGCGTTGAACGTCTCGGGGTCGCTCAGGGACTGCGGGCCCCAGATGTGGATGATGAGGTACACGACCAGTCCCACCCCGGTGAGGCGGTGCATCAGCCAGG
This sequence comes from Salinibacter sp., assembly GCA_042218975.1. Lineage (GTDB taxonomy): Bacteria > Bacteroidota > Rhodothermia > Rhodothermales > Salinibacteraceae > Salinibacter. The sequence goes on along the minus strand of JBDGQP010000183.1, from coordinate 11,365 downwards.
CAAACATCCCGGTCCGGATCCGGTAGCGCTGGACGCGGCTGTCCTGCTCGGCGGTCGGGCCGGCGTTCTGGGCCGTCGCCGACGGACGATCTTGGGTGTCAACAGCCATGTCGAGAAGGGGTGTTGTAGCGCGAAAAGGAAGACAGCCAAGCGGACACAGGGGCACGCGACAGCCGACCGTCCGTTCCGAAGAACGGGGTTGATGGAACGCCCTTGTTACGGGGACGCCGGATGCATCTTGGGGACTCCGCGTGCCGGCGCACGTGTGCCCTCCGCCCGGCGCCCCCCGTGATCCATCAGTTCCGTCCAGCAGGATGTGCGGCCGCCGGGCCGCTACCGCTGGTCGATCGGCACGAACGTCCGGTCGCGCTTCCCTACGTACTCGGCCCGCGGGCGGATGAGCCGGTTGTCGGCCCACTGCTCGAAGAGATGTGCCGTCCAGCCCGCCGTGCGGCTCAGGGCAAAGATCGGGGTGAAGAGGTCCGGATCGATGCCGAGCTGGTAGTAGGTGGAGGCGCTGAAGAAGTCGACGTTTGGGTCAATCCCCTTCTTGTCGCGCATCGTCTCCAAAATGGCCATGCTGTACTCGTACCACTTCATGTCCCCCTCCTTCTTGCTCAGCCCCTTCACCATGTCGCGGAGGATGGCGGCGCGGGGGTCCATCGTCCGGTAGACGCGGTGGCCGAAGCCCATCACCCGCTCCCCCGTCGCGAGCTTCTGCTCTACGTACTCGGCGGGATCGGCCCCCTGCTCGTCGATTTCAAGCAGCATCCGCATCACCTCGCGGTTTGCGCCGCCGTGGAGCGGGCCCTTGAGCGCCCCAATCGCCCCGGGAATGGCGGAGTACATGTCCGACATCGTAGACCCGATGACCCGGTTGGTAAACGTCGAGGCGTTGAGGCCGTGGTCGGCGTGGAGCACGAGGCACACGTCGAATGTGCGCTCGGCGGCCTCGCCGGGTTCCTCCCCGTTCAGCATGTAGAGGAAGTTGCGGGCCATGCTGCCCTCATCGAGGGGAGAAATGGGGTCGAGCCCCTTCCGAAGTCGGTCGAACGCCGCGATGATCGCCGGGATCTGGGCGAGGATGCGCACGGCCTTGCGCCGGTTGGAGGCCTCGTCCATCGCGTTGGCCTCGTCGTCGTAGAGGCCCAGGGCCGAAACGACCGTCTGGAGGACCGCCATCGGATGGGCGTCGTCGGGGATGTTCCGCAGAAATGCCATCACCGGGGTCGGGAGGGTCCGTTCGGTCCGGAGCTGTTGCCGCAGCTCGTCGAGTTGGTCTCGGGTGGGCAGTTCGCCGTTCGAGAGCAGATACACGACCTCCTCGAACGATGCCTTCTCGGCCAGGTCGTTGATGTCGTAGCCCCGGTAGATGAGCTTCCCCTTCTGGCCGTCGATGGAGGAGAGCCTGGACTCGAGGGCGACGACGCCTTCGAGCCCGCGCGCCTTGATCGGCGCGTCGTCAGTTGTCAACTCTTTCACGTTTTGGTCAGGCATAAGTGCTTGGTCCGGTCGGTGTCGGAACGGAGTGCAGAAGAGGCGTGCCGGGAGGGCGCGTCGCTCTCCGGCGGCGACAGACGAAGACGGCCTCGTCGGCGAGAATCCGCTTCCGACACCGCCTCCACGCAAAGAAGCCCCTCGGGGTTAGGACCCGGGATGGGTTTGCGCCTCACTAGGCAAAAGCTTGGCCCCGGCATGGGTTTCCTCTTCCCAAGAGTCACGGCCGCTGTGGCCCGGGCTCCGCGGCCCGCTCGTCGTTCCCTGGTCGCCGCCCCCGACGCGCGCTCGTCTTGGCATGGCCCTCCGTTCCGTGTAGACACAGTTGCGTTCGTTTCGTGCAGTCGCAGGCCCGAGCGGCCACGAGCGGGACAGGAGCAGGAGACGCCTGCGTTCCCGTACACGGTCTCCTGTCCCCCGCGAAGGTGGAATGAAATCCCGCGCCCAACCGGGGGCGTCGACGAGGCAGGTCGCGGGGCCTGGGCCGGGCCCCGGCGGGCCCCGCTTCGGCGGGCCGGGATCATTTTCGTCCCGAAGCCAATATCTTTCACGACATTTTGCACGCTACTTTCGCACGGGTGGGGGGCCGTCCCGGACGGCCCGAGACCCAGCCGCAGGTGTTCCCGGCGCTCCCGCCGGCACGGACCGATCGCCCTGCACCGCAGACGCGCGGCCCGTCCCTCAGCGGTTGAGGACCGACGCCCGACCGGCTTCGGCACCGAACGGTCGCCGGCCCCCGGCCTCCCGCCATGCAGCCGCCCACTCCCGGGAGGCTCTCGCTCGCACTCAATGCTCACGATCCAACGCGTGCCTGAACGCTTCGGCACTGTCTCCGGTGCACGGTCGGGGTCCCGCACAGCGGGACCGCTGTCCGGCCGCCTTCCGGCCCGGGGCCACCCCTCCTGCGACCAGCAGGGACGCATTCGACCGCGCTCGACTGACGCGCCGGTCGCGCCCGCCGTGTCCGAGACGGCCCCCGGTGCCCGTACAGCACGCTCAGCCCGCACATATGTCCAAAGAAATAGTCGTTAATGTTGGCGAGTCTCAAACCCGAATCGCAATCGTCGAGGACGGAAAGCTCGCCGAGCTGTACATCGAGGACGCCGAGAACAAGCGCACAATCGGCAACCTGTATCTCGGGCGCATCCGCAAGGTGATGCCCAGCATCCAGGCCGCCTTCGTCGACATTGGTCAGGAGCAGGATGCGTTCCTCCACTTCTCGGACCTGGCCGACAACCTGCCCTACCTGATCAAGTACCTCGACCTCGACGCCCCCAAGGTTGAGGCGATCGACGTGCCGAAGGGGGGGAAGGACTGGGACAAGCGGCCCTCCGACCTGCTCAACCGGGGCGAGGAGATCCTTGTCCAGATCACGAAGGAGCCGATCTCGAACAAGGGCAGCCGCATCTCCACGGATTTGTCGCTGGCCGGGCGCTTTCTGGTGCTGGTGCCCCTTCAGAACTACGTCGCCGTCTCGCGCAAGATCACCGAGGAGCAGGAGCGCAGGCGCCTGCAGGCGCTGGCCGGCAGCCTGGTGCCCGACAACTTCGGGGTCATCGTCCGCACCGTGGCCGAGGACCGCGACGCCAAGTCGCTGGACAAGGATCTGAAGCTGCTCATGGAGCGGTGGCGCCGGGTTGAGAACCGGCTGCAGGAAAAGCCGAAGGCCCCGGCCCTCGTGCACGAGGACGTCGACATGGCGTCCTCGATCATCCGCGACCAGTTCTCGGGGGAGTACGATCGCCTGCTCGTCGACCACGAGTCACTCTTCCACAGCATTCGGAGCTACGTGCAGGCCGTGGCCCCGAGCATGGTCGACCGGGTGGAGCTGCACGAGGGCGACGCCCCGGTCTTCGAGGCGGCCGGCATCCAGCAGGGGGCCGACCGCGCCTTCAAGGACCGGGTGGAGCTGCCCTCCGGCGGATACCTCTTCATCGAGCAGACCGAGGCGATGCACGTCGTGGACGTGAACTCCGGCCGCTCGGGAAAGGGGAAGTCACAGGCCGAGAACTCCCTGAGCGTCAACCTGGAGGCGGCCCGCGTCATCGCGCGTCAGATCCGGCTGCGCGACCTCGGGGGAATCATCGTGGTCGACTTCATCGACCTGCGGAGCGACAAGGACAAGAAGAAGGTCTACGACAAGCTCAGGGAGGGCTTCGAGGACGACCGTGCCATCACGAAGGTGCTGCCGATGAGCGACTTCGGCCTCGTCGAGATCACCCGGCAGCGCCTGCGCCCCAGCATCACGACCACCTTCTCCTCGGCCGACGGCTCCTCCGCGCGGGACGACGAGGGCGAGGAGACCCCCGAGAAGCTGCGGCGGGCCGAGCGTAAGATCCAGCGGCTTGAGCAGCAGGTCGAGCAGCGGGAGCAGCAGGTCGAGCGCCTGAAGCAGGACGACGCCGACGAGGCCGAGGCGCAGGCGGAGATCGAGCGCCTGCGCGAGAAGATCCGCGCGCTGGAGGAGCAGGTCGAGGAGGCCCGCGCCCAGGCCCAGAGCGCGACGCAGGAGCAGCAGGCTCCGCCCGCCGGCGACGGGGAGGCCTCGGCGCCCCGGGCCTCCGTAGAGCCCACGGCCGACACGGTCTCGCCCAGCGCGTTCGTCGAGAGCGTCGAGCAGTGGATCACCGAGCATCGCGACCGGCACCGGGCCGTCACACTGCGGGTCCACCCCTTCACGGCCGCTTTTCTGCAGCGCCCCGTGCCGACCTACCCGACGCGCTGGTTCATGGACCACCTCGTGCGCGTCCACCTCGAGCCGGACGACGACCTCGAACCGATGACGTTCCGCGTCGTGGACAAGCAGGGGGAGGTGCTCTCGAAAGGATAGCCCCGCCTCGATCCCGGAACAACCGACCGGGGGCGGCGGAATGAGGACAGGGTTCCGTCGCGCGGCCCCGCTGGACCATCCCGATTGTTCGCACATGGACACGACCGCCATCATCGACGAGCTCGAGGACGTGGCCGGCCGTCTCGGATTTGAGGTCCGCGCCGAGAAGGGCAACTTCCGGGGCGGGCGCTGCGTGGTAGGGGACGAGGAGTTCATCATGCTCAACAAGCGCCACCAGCCCGAGACGCAACTCCTCGTGATGGCAGAGGCGCTCCGCGACGCTCCCCTCGACACCATTTATCTGAAGCCGGCCGTGCGTCAAGCCCTCGAGGAGACTTGGGCCGTCACCGACGCCGCGTCGGAGGAGGCCTCTCATGTCGACCCGTAACGACGAGATGCCTTCCCTGGACGCCGGCACCGTCGCCGCCGGGGCCTCGCCCGGGCGCCACGCGTCGACCCCGCCCCTCACCGTCACCCTCCTCGGGACCGGCACGTCGACCGGCGTCCCCGTCCTCGGCTGCGGGTGTGAGGTCTGCACCTCCGACGATCCCCGCGACACCCGAACCCGCTGCGCCTGCTACGTCCGCGTCGGCGACATGGGCCTTCTCATCGACACGGGTCCCGACTTCCGGCGCCAGGCGCTCCGCGAGGACATCGGCCGCATCGACGCGGTCTGTTACACGCACCACCACTTCGACCACGTCGTCGGCCTCGACGACCTGCGGCCCTTTTTCTTCGACAACAAGCGGACGATGCCGTGCTACGCTCATCCGGACACGGCCGCCGTCCTGCGTCGCAACTACGACTACATCTTCGGGAGCGATCCCTACCCCGGCGCCGCCAACGTCGCGATCGAGGTCGTGGACGGCCCGTTTGAGGTCCCGAGCCGCTACGACAACAGCGCGCCGGTGCCGGTCGACCCGCTCCTGCTCTACCACGGCGAGATGCCGGTCTACGGCTACCGCGTCGGCGGCTTCGCGTACCTGACCGACGTGAGCCGGCTCCCCGAGCCCAGCCACGAGGGCCTGCAGGACATCGACGTGCTCGTGCTCGACGCCCTGCGCCCCGACCCCCACCCCACCCACTTCTCGTTCGAGGAGGCCGTGGCGACGGCCCGTCGCATCGGGGCGCGGCAGACCTACTTCGTTCACATGACCCACAACGTGCGCCACGCCGAGGCCAACGCCCGCCTCCCCGACGATATCCAGCTGGCCTACGACGGGCTCACGGTGGAGGTGCCCGCCCTCGAGGTGTCCCGGTCGGCCCCGTAGGCGACCAGGCGGGGATTCCTGCGACTCCGCACGCTTCGTGGAGGGAGGGGCGGACATTTCGTCCCTTCATCCGTCGACACCTCCATCCTTCCATCCCCGAATCCCGCGGACCCATTCGCCATCAGGCGGATCGGCCGCCACGGGGCCACGGTCCCGTAATGGCCAGTGTGAGGCCCTCGTGCTGGATGTTCATGAAGAGGGTGCTCCCGTCCGGGGAAAAGACGGCCCCGGCCAGCTCCGAGTCGCTCATCGCGTTGCGGCCGAGCTTGTAGAAGCGCCCGTCCGGCGTGATGCCGACGAGCGTGTCGGTCCCCGATCCGTCCTCGCAGGCAATCACGTCCCCCCACGGCGCGACGGTCAGGTTGTCGGCGTTCTCCAGGACGGTCGTGTCGTTGGGCTCTACGAACAGCTCCAGGGTGCCGGGCCGGTCGGTCTCCCGGTCGGTGCCCTCGTAGGGACTGGGCACGTAGCGCCATACCTGTCCCTTCTGGATCTCCCCGCCGTTGGTGCACGCCATGTAGGCGGCACCGTCCCCGTACCACAGTCCCTCCTCGCGGGCGAAGCGCGCGGCCCCGTCGGCAAAGCCCCGCTTCCGAAGGTCATCCGTCGGCGTGTCGACGTCCTCCAGGTCCATCCACTCCACCTCGAAGGTCGTGCCGGGACGGATGTCGGGGCCCTCGCCCCAGTTGCGGGTGTCGAGGCTCGCCTGCCCCCGCACGCGGCAGGCCTGCAGCCGCCCGCCCTTCTCGAGGGCGCCGGGCTCCTCCGGCAGAAACCGGTAGAAGAGGCCGTCGTGGCGATCCTCGGAGAGGTAGACGGCGCCGCTGTTCGGGTCGACGGCCACCGCCTCGTGGTTGAACCGGCCCATGTCCGTGATCGGGCGGGGCGCGGCGCGCTGCATCGTCGCCGTGGCGGGCACCTCGAAGACGTAGCCGTGGTCTTCCGCGAACGTCTCGTCGGCGCGCTGGACCGTCTCCTCGCAGGTGAGCCAACTGTTCCAGGGGGTCGGTCCGCCGGCGCAGTTGCGGATGGTGCCGGCGAGGCTCACGAACTGGCGTCGGACGGTCTGCTGCTCAGTGTCGTAGACGACCGTCGTGGTGCCCCCCAGGCCGCCGCGCTCCTGCGTTCCGGCGTCGTACAGGTCGCCGGCCGGTATCTGGTTCGCCGAGGCATCGCTCCCCGGGCGGAACGGCCCTTCCTCGCGGGGCGCGTCGGCGTCGATCTCGTGGTTGCGGACGAGCAGCGTCGTGCCGTCGGGGCCGGGAAAGGTGGCCATGCCGTCCGGCCGGTGCGGCACGCGGAACCCGTCGTCCATCGGGTCGCCGTGCCGCGAGATGATCTGGTAGGAGAACCCTTCCGGGAGGTCGAACACCCCGTCCGGGTCGCTCCGAATAGCGCCGAATCCTACGTTCGACTTCAGGGACGTACAGCCCACGAACGCGTGGAGTCCGGCAAATCCGACCGCAAAGGCGCTGGCCTGCTTCAAAAAATGGCGTCGGTCCTGCATGGGGATCGAAAGGGCTGTGGGAGGGAACGGGACCCCGGCCGTGTGGCGGACGGGGGCACACGCACCCGTTCAAACAAGCACAACCGCTCCGGCCGGATGTAACCCAAGGGTTATCGAATCGGTATCAAATTTCAACCCGATCCCGTGCCCCCTCCAGGACGCGGCCGTTTTCGTCCCGCTCACGGCCGTCCATGACGCTCTCCCGCACGCCCTCCTGGCTCCAGCAGATCGACCACACCGGCGACCTCGGCCTTCGGGTGACGGCCGACACGCTGCCGCGGCTCTTCGAGCGGGCGGCGGAGGGGACCTTTCGCGTGCTCACCGACCTCGGCGACGTCCGGCCGGCCGTGGCGTCGACCGTCACGGTGCGGGCCCCGGACCGCGAGGCGCTCGTGGTGCGGTGGCTCTCGGAGCTCAACTTCCGCCACGCGGCCCATCGCCGGCTCTACGGCGCGTTTGCGGTCTCGTCGGTCGAGGCGCAGGGCGACGAGTGGGTCCTGGAGGCCACGGTGCGGGGCGAGCCCATCGATCCGGAGCGACACGTCGTCCACACCGAAATCAAGGCCGTTACCTTCCACGGCCTCGAGGTGCAGGAGACGGAGGCCGGGTGGACCGTCCAGGTGATTTTTGACCTGTAGGCGGCCGTCGACGCGGAGCCCCGGCCGCCCCCTGCCTCATGCCGTCGCCGCCGAGACGTGGTCGATGAGCGACTGGAAGACGAAGCGCCCGTCGGTGCCCCCGATCAGGGCCTCAACGCAGCGCTCGGGGTGGGGCATGAGGCCGCAGACGTTTCCACGCTCGTTGACGATGCCGCCAACGTTGCGGACCGAGCCGTTCGGGTTGGCGGTCTCGGGAATCGCGCCGTCGGGGGTGCTGTAGCGGAAGAGGATGCGGCTCTCGGCCTCGAGGCGGTCGAGCACGTCGTCCTCCGCGTAGTAGCGACCCTCGCCGTGGGCGACCGGGAAGGTCACGACCTGTCCCGCGCGGAGGGCCCCGGTGAAGGGCGTCTCGGCGTTCTCGACGCGGAGCGTCGTCGGCTTGCTCACAAACCGGAGCGACTCGTTGCGCAGCAGGGTCCCCGGAAGCAGCCCGGCCTCACACAGGATCTGGAATCCGTTGCAGATGCCGAAAACCAGCCCCCCGTCCTCGGCGAAGCGCACCACGTCCTGCATGATCGGTGAGAACCGGGCGATGGCGCCGGAGCGCAGGTAGTCGCCGTACGAGAAGCCGCCGGGCACGATCACGACGTCGACGTCCCCGACGCGTTCTTCCTCGTGCCAGATGAATCGGGCGTCCTGGTCGAAGACATGGGCCGCGGCGTGGTAGGCGTCGTGGTCGCAGTTTGAGCCAGGAAAGACGACGACGCCGAAGCGGACAGGCATGACGCTGCGGTCGGATGGAATGGAACGGTCAACGAGGCCCCCCTCGACGGCCCTACTTGTGCGTTTTACGGATTGCGTATTTCGTATTGCGTAGAGGAGGCGTCGCCAAAAAAACGAAATACGCAATACGAAATACGCCCCCTACGCATCGTGGCGGTCCCGCGCGAGAAGTAATCGATCCCGGCGGGGAACGCGCCCCGACGCTACGCCTGCACGAAGTCGAGCCACGCGCTGCCCTCCACGTAGTCCTCTACGACCCCGGTCGGTTCATCCCGGCGGTAGCCGGCGATCAGGCGGTCGACCTTCGTCCGGAAGACCTGCAGGCAGTTCGAGATCAGATCGCTCCGGAAGCCCCGGTCGCCGAGCTCCACGACCAGTTCCATGGTCACGATCCGTCCGAGGACCCGACCGAGCTCCACGAGCCGACGCTGCGACAGCGACTGGTCGACCTCGAAGTCGAGCGTTCCGCCGAAGTAGTCGGCGGCCCGCGCGGTAAGGTCGTGCTCGGCGAGGAACGCCTTGAGGTTGCGCTCCTTCGTCCGCCGCATCGACTTGAGCATCGCCTCCGAGATCTGCTGGTAGAGGACGTCGTTCGAGCCCTCGAAGATCTGGAAGGGGCGGCTGTCGACGACCGAGCGGCCGGCCACGTGGTCGAGCCGGTACCCCTTCCCGCCCGTCAACTGGAGCAGCGACTGCGCCGCGTCCTGCATCAGGTCGGTTACAACCGTCTTGATGGAGTTGGCGGAGAGGGCCTCGCCGGCCAGGTTGTTCTCAGTTCCGGCGTGCTCACTGGTGTGGAGGCACATGGCCGAGCACGCCGTGAACGCCGCCTGGATCTCCGTGATGCGGCGCCGGACCTGGTCGTAGTTGATGAGCGGCTCTCCTCCGACGGAGCGCTCCTTGCAGTGGCCCAGGGCCTCGTCGAGGATCCGCTGCAAAAAGCCCATGCCCATGCCCGGGAACTCGATGCGGCTGCGGTGCAGCGTGTCGAGCATCATCTTGATGCCGGTACTCTCGGGCTGGAGGCGGTGCTCCTCCGGCACGCGGATGTCGACGTGGTTCCGGCCGTACGGAATCATGTAGAGGCCGAGGCTTTCGTAGAACTCCTCGACCTCCACCATCTGCTCGGGCTGGTTCATATCGGCGACGAAGAAGTCGATGTCGCGGCCCAGGTCGCCGTCGCTGCCCTGACGCCGGGCCGTGATGAGCCAGAAGTCGGCCCACCCCGTGAGGCCCGCCCAGTGCTTGGTGCCCTGAAGGTGGTAGTTTCCCGCTTCCTTCGTGTAGGAGGTCTTCATGTTGAGGGCGTCGGTCCCGTACTCGGGCTCAGTAATCATGAGCCCGCCCATGTTCTTGTCTTCGATGAACCGCTCGAAGACCGGCCCTTTGATGGCGTCGTTTCCGTACTTGGTAAGGGGCTGCAGGAAGAGCGCGCCGTTGATGCCCAGGGTCAGCGACAGGGCGAGCGACTCGTAGGACGCCGTCGCCAGGACGGCCTGGCACTCGTGGACGTGCCCGCCCCGACCGCCGTACTCTTCGGGAATAAATGCCGACAGCGGCGTGAGGGACTGGATTTCGCGCATCACGAACGGGGGCAGGCCCCGCTGTGTGCTGAGCTCATTGAAGTCGGCTCGCCGTGAGAACACGTTCCGCAGCTTCTCGCGGAAGGCGTCCCGAAACGTGTCGAACTCAACGGAGGCACCAAGCTCTTCGGAGAGGTACGAGGCGATGCTCATGGGGCTGGGGTCTCAACGGGGTAGCAGCAGGAGAGAGATCGACGGGGCAAAACATCCCCCACGTGTACAGCTCTTCTCAACGGGCACTACCACGAAAAGATTAGACGTAGGTGCGGAATCTACAAACAAAGCTGCAACGAATCGTCGCGCCGTCCCCTTTGCCGTCGCGATCGACACCGCCTCGAGGAGAATGCATTTCTCCGCGGGCACCGTCGTCCACCGTCCCGCACCCCCTCGTCTTCGCCCGGTCAACGAGCAAACGGCCGCCGGCCCGACCCACGAAGAGAGTAACCAATACGTGAATAGAGTCCTGGAGTCCGTTCGCTGCCTGCGACCAGGCACGGTCCGCAGTTGTGTTGGGAAATAGATTGCGCACGTTCTCGCGGATCGGTACGCGGCCCACAGAAAGGCCACCGGCCCCACAGGGCCGGCGACGAGGGGCCGTGCGAGGACCGGTAGCGGGCCCTCCGACCGATGCCGTCGCAGGAGTCCGAACCGCGGACGACGGAGGCCGAAGCAGGGCCCGTCCCGCCGCACGCTCCTTCCCCTCGTCTGTGCGGGCGACGCCGCCCTCCACCCGGAAGGGAGCCGTTTAGAACGGCAGTTCGTCGTCCGGCTCGAAGGTCTCCTCGTCGCCGGACGAGCCGGACTGCGGAGACGATCCCGACTGCTGCGGACCGGGCCCAGCGGGCTGCTGCTGGGGCGGGCGCTGGTCGAAGCTCTCGTCCTCGTAGCTGTCCTGATCCTGGTTGAACCCGTCGCCGGCCGGCGCGCCCTGCCGGTTGCTGTCGAGGAACATCATCTCGCGGGCCTTCACCTCGGTGGTGTACCGCGTATTACCGTCGCGATCCTCCCAGGATCGGGTCTGCAGCGAGCCCTCGAAGTAGACCTGCGAGCCCTTCTCGAGGTACTCGTTGCACACCTCCCCGAGCCGCCCCCACGCCACGACGTTGTGCCACTCGGTCTTCTGCACCTCCTCGCCGTCGCGGTTGGTGTAGGACTCGTTGGTGGCCAGGCGCATGTTGCAGACCGCCGTGCCGCTACCGGTGTACCGGAGCTCGGGCTCCTGCCCGAGGTTGCCGATGAGAATGGTCTTATTGACGCCACGTGCCATGGTACTGAGCGTAGTTTTCGAGAAAGGT